>JBPCIP010000187.1:0-25257 GCA_051006195.1 Pyrinomonadaceae bacterium | reverse complement strand
GATTACTACCACACCGCGAAACAACACACCGTCAACTTTCTGGCGAAGTTCGGGTATCGGTGGAGCAATGGCAGGCTCTATGCGCTATCTGGGTGAGAATCCACTTCTTGGTGTGCGCGGCATATAGATACTCCCGCTTCCTAACAGTCAACCGCTTTGCCAATTTGAAGGGGTATCGGTTAAGATTGAGATGGCGTAAATACGCCGCCGTGTAAGCGGCTGGCAGCTTTAGCCGCAAAGCGTCTCACCACGAGGCGCTTTCGTTGGCGATAATTTTTAACCGCCGTTCATTTTTGCGGCGCAGACGGACACGAGTGTATCGCCGGCAATCACACACAGGGAAATGCATTATGACTCTCGATCAAATTGGCGTCGGCCTGAGTGCCATCGTCATCAATCTCTACAGCGCGGATGCCGAACGACGGCGTATGCTCGATCTGGGCATTGTGCCCGGCACGCGGATCGAAACCGTGATGCGCAGCCCGCTCGGCGACCCCATCGCTTATCGCATTCGTGGCTCGGTGGTGGCGCTCAGGCATGAACAGGCGCAGATGATCGAAGTGCAGACCCCGACTGAACAGACGGAACAGGAGACCAGACGATGAGCGCGGGAGCGGAAACGATAGCGGCGAAACAATGCGGCGCGTGTTCTTCCTGCAACACGTCGGAACTCTCGCGGCTCGGCATCAAAGTCGGCGGTTGGGATTACATCGTCGCGCTCGCGGGCAATCCGAACACGGGCAAGAGCACGATCTTTAACGCGCTGACGGGGCTGCGCCAACACGTCGGCAACTGGTCGGGCAAAACCGTGCGGCGGGCGGAAGGGGCATTCAACTACAACGGTAAAAAATTTAAGCTGGTGGATTTGCCCGGCACTTACTCGCTGCTCTCCACGAGCGTCGATGAAGAAGTCGCACGCGACTTCGTGCTGTTCGGTCAGCCGGATGTGACCGTCATCGTGGTCGATGCCACGCGCCTCGAACGAAACCTCTGCCTCGCCATGCAGGTGTTGGAAATTACCGACCGCGCCGTCATCGCGCTGAACTTGATCGATGAAGCGCGGCGCGACGGCTTGACGATAGACGAACGCGCCCTCGCGCGCGAACTCGGCGTCCCCGTCGTGCCGCTGGCGGCACGACGCGGTGAAGGCACTACCGATCTGTTGCGCGCCGTCGAAAACGTCGCTGAGGGTGCATACCCGACCCGCCCGCGCCGGATCAAGTTCGCGGACACAGCGCTCGAAGCGGCGGTGGATGATCTGGCCGCGCAACTCGTCTCCGCTTTCCCCGATCTTCACAACGCGCGGTGGGTCGCGCTGCGGCTGCTCGAAGGCGACGCGAGCATCATTCGCGCGGTGCGCGAGGGCACGCTCGGCACAGTCAAGCAGCCCAATCACTTCGTCAACTTAGTACAGCTTGAGGCGAGATAGATGAAGTCCAATCCATCACAGATTTTGGAGACGGCGGCGCGCTTGCGCGCGGAGATCGGCGATGATCTCCACGACCGTTTGACCGAAGCGATCTACGCCGATGCCGGGCAGATCGCCGACCGCACGGTGGCGCGCGACGGGCAGACGCCCCGCGTTTATGTCGATCAATTCTTCGACCGTGTGTTGACCAGCCGCCTGTGGGGGTTTCCCCTGATGGTGTTGATGCTGATGGGTGTCTTCTGGCTGACCATCGCGGGCGCGAATGTGCCCTCGGCGATGCTGGCGGATGTGCTGCAAGGCACGGTCTACGATGCGCTGCATCAGGGAGCGCGAATGATAGGCGTGCCGTGGTGGCTGGCAGGGCTTTTGATCGACGGCGTATATTTGGCGACGGCCTGGGTGGTGAGCGTGATGCTGCCGCCGATGGCGATCTTTTTCCCGCTCTTTACGCTGCTGGAAGATTTGGGTTATCTGCCGCGCGTGGCGTTCAATCTCGACCGTCTGTTTAAGCGCGCCGGGGCGCACGGCAAGCAATCACTGACGATGATGATGGGCTACGGCTGCAACGCGGCGGGCGTCGTCTCGACGCGCATCATCGACAGCCCGCGCGAGCGCCTGATCGCGATCATCACCAACAACTTTTCGATCTGCAATGGGCGTTGGCCAACGCTCATCCTGATCGGCACGATCTTCATCGGGGCGACCGCGCCGCCCTTCCTTGCCAGTTTCATCGCGGCCACCAGCGTGGTTGCCATCGCCGTGCTGGGCATCGTCTTCACATTGCTCGTCTCGGCCTTCCTGTCGCGCACCTGGCTCAAAGGCGAGGCATCGAGTTTCAGCCTTGAGTTGCCGCCCTATCGCCCGCCGCAACTGTGGCGGACGCTCTACACGTCGGTCATCGACCGCACGCTGATCGTCTTGAAGCGGGCGGTGATCATGGCCGCCCCGGCGGGCGCGGTCATCTGGCTGCTCAGTAACGTATTTCTGGGCGACGCGAGTCTGGCCGAGCATGCGGTGCGTCTGCTCAATCCCGTCGGCATGTTGCTGGGATTGAACGGAGTCATCCTGCTCGCATACATCGTCGCCATCCCCGCGAACGAGATCGTCATCCCCACCATTTTGATGCTCACCCTGAACGTCGCCAGATCGAGTCTGGCGCAAGCGGGTGTGATGATCGAGATGGAAGACGGCGCGCAGGTTCACCGGGTGCTGACCGAGATGGGCGGTTGGACATTTTTGACCGCCATCAACTTGATGCTCTTCAGCCTGCTGCACAATCCGTGCAGCACCACTATCATGACCATCTGGCAGGAGACGCGGAGCCTTAAATGGACGACCGTCGCGACGTTGCTGCCCGTTGTGATTGGCGTGGCCGTGTGCCTGACGACGGCGACGCTGGCACGGCTGTTGGGATTAATTTGATGGGCCGTGGTTTCAGAGAGGAAAGATTAACGTGATCGCCGTCAATCAAAGCGCGAAGCAGGTGACTCCGTCGAAGGAGGATTACCTGAAAGCCATCTGGAAAGTTTCCGAAGTGCGCCAACAATCGGAGGCCAGCACCGGAGATTTGGCCGAAGCCTTACAGGTCAGCCCGCCTGCCGTCTCACGGATGATGAAGCAGATGGAACAGCAGGAGTTGGTGGCGCACACGCCCTACTACGGAGCGCGCTTGACGGAAAAGGGACGCAAGATCGCGCTCAAGACGATTCGCCGTCACCGTCTGCTCGAACTGTTTCTCGCCGAAACGCTCGGCTACTCTCTCCACGCGGTGCATGCGGAGGCGGAACGGTTGGAGCATCACATTTCCGAAGAATTTGAAGCGCGCATAGATGCTCTGCTCGGCTACCCGCGACGCTGCCCTCACGGCAGCCCGATCCCGAACGATGAAGGGCAGGTCTCGCCTTTGCAAGGCCAGTTGCTTTCAGAGATCGAATCGCCCTCTGTCCTGCGCATCGAACGCGTGCATGACACCGACGCCGATTTGCTGGCTTACTTGTGCGCAAGCGGCCTCGTCCCGCAAACCATGATCCGGCTGATTCACAAGGAACCTTTCGCGGGAGATTTAAAAATTGAAGTCGGGCAACGCCGGATGCGTCTTTCCTCTCAAGCAGCGAAGAGTCTCATCGTCTCGAAACAATGAGCGCGTGCGCGAACCCCAAACCCGGCGTCGATCCGATTGAAAACTTCATGGACTACACCGATGACCCCTGCATGTACCGCTTCACCGGCGGCCAATCCACGCGCATGGAAGCCCTCTCGCTCCAATATCGCGGGCTGTAACTATTTGTCCGAAACTGATTCTGGAAAAGAGGGGCTGCAATGCTCCTCTTTGAATTTGTGGAGAGTTATCTATGACGAGATTTCGCACTGCCTGACTTTGCGGAGCTAGTCAACGGCGATTACGTGAAAGTTGTATTGACGTTCAGCTGTTGCTCTTTACGGTAGCAGGCGACCGAGGAGATCGATAAGCCAGTCGAAGTCGATGGGTTTGGTAAGGTAGGCATCGCAGCCCGCAGCGAGAGCCTGGGCGCGGTATTCGGTTTCGTGGTGCGCCGTCAGTGCGACGATGAGCACGTCGCGCATGGAGCCATCATGACGGATGCGCCGGGTGGCCTCAATACCGTCGATGAGGGGCAAGCCGATGTCCATCAGGATGATGTCGGGGCGCTCTCGCAAGGCGCACTCGATACCTTGTTCGCCATCCGACGCTTCGATGACGCTGAAGCCACGCTTCTCCAGTTCGAGGCGAACGAGAAAACGCGTATCCTCAAAATCTTCCACCACCAGCACCTTGAGCGGTGCGCGCGTGTCGTCGGTGTGTGCCCCCGCTAGTGATGTTTCCCGTTCCACTTGCCCCTCCTTGAAGATGCGCCGGCGCACCTTCGTCGGTGTGGTTGTGCGCTTCCGGTACGGCGGATGAGATTGCGCCGTTAGTTTTCAACATTTCCGGTTTCCGGTCAACCGTTCAAAGCCGCGTCGAGAAAAACCGCGCCGGGTTCGAGCCACGGCACGCGGATAATTTATGAATGCGCGAGCGCTCAATTGTCGGCCTGCCAGTTTCACGAGTGATAAAGAAGCGCGACAAAGACTTTGATCGAGACGAGTTGGACTCTTTAGAGATAGAAGTACGAAAGTTTTCGTTGACACTACGAAATATTTCGTAGTAAGGTGTTGCACGTTGGTTCGAGGAGTCAGAAAAGGGAGATAAAGAAGATGCCCAAGCGAGGTGCGCCGCGACCGACCGACGCGGAGTTGGAAATTCTGACCGTGCTGTGGCAGCGCGGAGCCAGCACGGTGCGCGACGTGCATGGAGTAATCCGCCAGAGCAAGCCTGCGACCGGCTACACGACCGTGTTGAAGTTGATGCAGATCATGGCGGAGAAGAATTTGGTGCGCCGCGATGAGAGGCAACGCGCGCACGTCTACGAAGCGCAATTCGCGCAGGAGCAGACGCAGCGACAACTGATCGGCGATTTGTTGGAGCGCGCCTTTGAGGGTTCCGCGACCAAACTCGTGATGCAGGCTCTCTCCGCCAGGAAAACTTCGGCGACGGAGCTAACACGCATCCGCGAAATGCTGGATGAGTACGAGCGGGGGGAATGATGAGAAACATCGAAACGCTGAAGCACATCGAAACGCTGTTGGCGAATTCGGTTTTCCAGTCGCTCGGCTGGACGCTGCTCCACTTCATCTGGGAGGGCACACTCATCGCGCTCCTGTACGCGGGCGCGAGTCTTCTGCTTCGTCGCGCGACGGCGCATGTGCGCTACATGGTCGCTTGTGCCGCCCTGTTTTTAATGCTCACGTTGCCCGCCGGGACATTCTTTTTGCTCAACTCGTCAACGTCAGCGGTCGCCGCCAACGGGCGCGCTCCCGTCTCTCTGGCAGAACCGGACACCTCGCCGCGCGCGATTGCCGGGAACTTGAGCGAGCCAGCGCGATTTCCTATGCCTATGCTGAATTTGCCCGACGAGGCGCTGGCGTCCGCGTCCTGGCAACGTTGGGCTGAAGAGAGATTTACGTCCGCTTTACCGTGGCTGGTGCTGGCTTGGTTCGCGGGCGCGCTCGCGTTGATGCTGCGCCTCGCCGGGGGCTGGGTATTGACCGAGCGTTTGCGACGTGAACCCGCAACGCCGCTCGCGCGCGGCTGGCGGGAGACACTGGCGCGTCTGTCGCGGCAGTTGCGGGTTTCACGACCGGTGCGGTTGTGCCAGTCAGCGCTGGTCGAAGTGCCGACCGTGATCGGCTGGCTGCGCCCGGTCATCCTCGTGCCCGCGAGCGCGCTCACCGGTCTCAGCGCGCCGCAACTCGAAGCCCTGCTCGCGCACGAACTGGCGCACATCCGCCGCCACGACTATCTCGTTAATGTTTTGCAGACCGTAATTGAGATTGTGCTCTTTTATCACCCGGCGGTGTGGTGGTTGTCGCGGCGCGTGCGCGTGGAGCGTGAACACGCATGTGACGATCTCGCGGTCGAGGCCACGGGCGATGTGCTCGTCTACGCCCGCGCCCTCACCGCACTGGAAACTTTGCGCCAGCAGCAGCAGCAGCAGCACGGCAACGCCCGCACGCTGGCTCTCGCCGCCAACGGAGGTTCGCTCATGCAACGCATTCAACGCTTACTCAAACCGGAGACTTCTGCTCAGGGACGCTCGCCGCTTTTCGCGGGTTGCGTCGTCATCATCCTCGCGTTGGCGAGCATCATCGCGGGCGCGCACACTTTCACTCCGGACGAGAACATAGACGCGCGCCCCATTGTAGCTAAGGCTCCGGCGAAGGCTCGCCGCCGGGTCGCCGTCACTTTCGTCAGCCTGCCCGCCGTCCAGACCCATTACAACCCGCGCGCTGAGAAAGATACGCGGCAACTGCTCAGGAGCCTCGCCGCCAACCGTATTCGCGCGGTCGGCTTCGTCAACGAAAACCAACTCTATACCGACGGCGTGCTCGACGAAGAGAGAGCGCGCCTCCTGAACCTCTGGCTCGATGCGGGGCACGAACTCGGTACGCAAACCCGGAAGCACTCGAATCTCTTCAAAACGCCGCTCGCAGAGTTTCAGCAAGACGTGATGCAAGGCGAAGAGATCACGGGTAAGTTGATGACCGAGCGCGGCCAGCGCCTGCGTTACTTCAGCTACCCCTTCCTCAACACGGGGCCGAATTCTGAGACGAAAGAGGCGGCGGAGCAATTTCTCGCCGCGCGCGGCTACGCCATCCATCAGGTCACGATTGACAACTCGGACTGGCTCTTCGGTCGCGTCTACGCGCAGGCGCGCAGGGCCGGGGACGAGGCTACGATGAAACGCGTCGCGGACGAATACGTGCCTTATATGGAGCGGATGTTTGAATACTTTGAAGAACTTTCGCGCGACACGCTCGACTACGAGGTGCCGCAAGTTCTGTTGCTCACAGCCCACGCGCTCAACGCGCTCAAGATGGACGAACTCGCCGCGATGATGAAGCGGCGCGGCTACGAGTTCATCACGCTTGAGCAGGCTTTGCAGGATAAAGCCTACCGCCAGTCAACCACCCGCACCGGCCCGTGGGGCATCTCGTGGCTCGAACGTTGGGCGATGGAGAAAGGGCAACCGCTCAAACGCGAACCCGAACTTTCCACCTTCATGACTCGGTTCGACATCTCGCGCGGCGGGACGGACTACAACAAAAATTCCAAAACCAAATAATGGAAAGGGCGCGTCCGTGGGAGCAGTGCGGATGACACAAACAATGTTCCGCCTGACCGGAGCGGGACATTAAATATTGCAGCGAACCACACGCGAGATCGCCGATTCGATGGAGGAGTTTCTTTGATGAAAACAAGTAAGCCGAAGATCATGATCTGTCTGATCATCTGGTGGCTGGTGCTGCCGGCGTTGGGCTTCTACCTCTACGCGCAGGACCGCACGCCGCGCCGTCAGGTCGCCGTCACGTTCGACGATCTGCCGTTCACGGGCGACCGGGGCCAAACCGACTTGGGCGCGCTCAGAGCGTTCACGTCGAACCTGCTCGGCACGCTCAAGACGCACAAGATTCCCGCCATCGGCTTTGTCAACGAAAGAAAACTGCAACGCGAGGGCGAACGAGAGGCGCGCATCGCCGTCCTCAAGATGTGGACGGAGGCCGGTCTCGAACTCGGCAATCACACTTTCGCGCACGCCGGTTTCTACCAGACGCCGCTCGCCGACTTTCAACAGCAAGTGATCGACGGCGAACCCGTCACGCGCTCGCTGCTCGCCGCGCGCGGCCTGAAACTGCGCTACTTTCGTCACCCTTACCTCAACACCGGCCCTGACCTCAAGACGAAAGAAACCTTCGAGCGATTCCTCGTCGCACGCGGCTACCGGGTCGCGCCGGTGACGATTGACAACATGGAGTGGATTTTCGCGCAAGCCTACACCAACGCCTTACAGCGCGGCGACCGGGAGACGATGCGGCGCGTGGCCGGGGAATACGCGCCCTACATGGAGCGGATGTTCGAGTTCTACGAGCGCATGAGCGTCGATCTCTTCGGGCGCGAGATTCCGCAGACGCTGCTCGTCCACGCCAACGCGCTCAACGCCGATCACTTCGACCGTATCATCGCGATGATGAAGCGGCGCGGCTACGAGTTCATCACGCTCGATCAGGCCTTGCAGGACCAAGCCTATGCACACAAAGACGCCTACACGGGCGAGGTCGGCATCTCGTGGCTGCAACGCTGGGCGATCACACGCGGGATGAAATTCAGAAAAGAACCTTACCTCACACCCTACATGCAACAGTTCGACCCGGCGACGAGCGGTTCGGATTTCAAGACCGCGAAAGGGAAGTAAGAGAAGGAGTGAGGGATGAATAAGAAGATTTCTCAATCGTTTGAATGCTTTCTTTCATCTCTCATCCCTTTGCCCTCATCCCTTTGTCGCTATGCTCTGCCCGCCACTTCGCCCGTCTGCGTGTTGACGCGGACGAATTCGCCTTCTTTGATGAAGAGCGGGACGTTGACGCCGAGGCCGGTTTCGAGCGTGGCCTTTTTGGTCGCGCCTCCGGCGGCGGTGTCGCCGCGCATGCCCGGTTCTGTCTCCGTGACTGCGAGTTCGACGTACTGCGGAAGTTGCAGCGAGACGGGCGCGCCGTTGTACTTCAGGATGTGCAGCGAGACGCCCTCCTTCAGGTAGCCGCGATCATCGCCCACCTGCTCGCCCGTGAACATGAATTGCTCGTAGCTCGATTCATCCATGAAGTGAAAGCCGTCGCCGTCCGCATAGAGAAACGAGGCGGGCGTCAGTTGCACGTCCGGCTCGGCGAATTTCTCGGTCGCTTTGAAACTCTTCTCCTGTACCGCGCCCGTCAACAAATGGCGCAGACGCGTGCGTACCATCGTCGCCGCGCCGCGCGCCGTGGGCGACGCGAAGAAAACTTCCATGACCGTGTAGGGTTGCCCATCCACCGAGATCAACATTTTCCGTTTCAGTTCGTTCGCTCCGACGAGTGCCATTGGTTTATCCTTCGTTCGTAAGATTTCTAAGGTGCGTCGAACTTATCAGTTTTTTCGCCGCGCACGCAAAGAGCCGAAGATGTTTCTTCTGCCGAAACTTTATCCCATCACCGACGCGCGCCTCTCCGGTCTCTCGCACGGCGCACAAATCGCGCGCCTCTGCGATGGCGGCGCGCGGTTGGTCCAGCTGCGCGAGAAGCACCTTTCGCCGCGCGATTTCTACCATGCGGCGGAAGCAGCGCTCGTCGTCGCGCGCGAACGTAGCGCGCGTCTCATCATCAACGACCGCGCCGACATCGCGCTCGCCCTTCAAGCAGACGGCGTGCATCTCGGTCAGGACGATCTCGACCCGGCAGTCGCGCGCCGCCTGCTCGGCGAAAATTTTATCATCGGTTATTCCACGCACAGCATGGCGCAGGCGATAGAGGCCGCGCGCCTGCCCGTCGATTACATCGCCATCGGCCCGGTCTTCGCCACGCACACGAAAGAGAATCCCGATCCGGTTATTGGCCTCGACGGCCTGCGAGAGGTGAGCGCCGCGATTGGTTCACGCATCCCGCTCGTCGCCATCGGCGGCATCACGCCAACCACTGCCCGCGCCGCGCTCGACGCCGGAGCCGACTCAGTGGGCATCATCGGTGCGCTCCTTGACGCGCCGGAGTTGATTGCCCGCCGGACGCGAGAGTTTCTACAACTTTTATGACTTGTGCGACGTGAATTTAACTTGCAGCAGCAGCAGCTTAAACTTTTAGCTTGCGTTTACCTGCTTGATTAGCGACAATGCCAGAGGTGCTGGCGGCGACTAATTGATCCGCTTGGCGCAACCCGAAAACCCGCCTCAAGTCGATTCTCTCGACCATCTTCCTTCAAACAAGTATGGAGTATCTTAAGGCATGAGTTTCTTCGATCTGCCGCCCATTATCGAGCGCATGCTGCTCGTCTCGGACAAAATCAGCGATCTCAACTTCTCGGTCGGCCAGCAACCGCAGGTGGAAATCAACGGCAAACTGACGAGCGTGCAACCGCTCGGCCTGCAAAAACTTTCGCCTTACCAGACCGAAATCATCGCTATGTCTTTGATGGAGGGCAACCCGGACGCCGCCAATCGCCTCGCGCAAACCGGTTCGGTCGATCTCAGTTACTCGCTTCCGGCCAAAATTCGTTTCCGCGTCAATATCTTCCAGCAGCGCGGCACGTATTCCATCGTCATGCGCGTCATCCCGACGGAAATCCCGACGCTCGCCTCGCTCAATCTCCCGCAGCAAATTGAAGAGATCACCTCTCTGCGCAACGGCATCGTACTCGTCACCGGCCCGACCGGCGCGGGCAAAACTTCCACTCTCGCCGCCATCATCGACCGCATCAACGATCTGCATCATTACCACATCGTCACCATCGAAGACCCGATTGAATTTCTTCATTCGCACCGGCGCGCGACGATCAACCAGCGCGAGATCGGCTCCGACACGAAGGATTTCCCCTCGGCCCTGCGCGCCGCGCTCAGGCAAGCCCCGAAAGTAATTCTCATCGGCGAGATGCGCGACTACGAGACCACTGAGATCGCGCTCGAAGCTGCCGAAACCGGCCACCTTGTGCTCTCCACCCTTCACACCATCGACGCCTCGAAAACCGTAGATCGCATCATCGGCCTCTACCCGAAGAACGAGGAGCAGGTGATCCGCACGCGCCTCGCCCAAACCTTTCGCTACATCCTCTCGCAGCGTCTCATCCCTCGCGCCGACGGCACGGGGCGCGTCGCGGCGCTCGAAATTTTGAAGTCCACGCCGCGCACGCGCGAGTATTTGCAGAGCGGCGAATCCGAAGGGAAATCCCTGCTCGATGCCATGCGCGACGGCAAGTTTGACGGCATGCAGCACTTCGACGGCGTGCTCAAGGAAATGATCGAGCGCAAGATCGTGACCCGCGAAGACGGCCTCACCTTCGCCACTAACCAAAACAATTTGCTGCTCGAACTCAAAGGCGTCAGCGGCAAAGACGACTTTGTTCAAAACGACGCGCCGCTCCATGCGCCCGTCCGTTCACAACGCTCTTCCACGATGATCGATCTTACTTGAAACCGATGAGTGATGAGCCAAGAGTAAAAACAACAGCCTTGTCTTTAACTCATCACTCATCACTCATCACTCATCACTTGAATTATGGTTATCATCTGCCAGCAATGCAGCGCGCGGCTTCAACTCGACGACACGAAAGTTCCGGCACGTTCTTTTACGGTGCGCTGTCCGAAGTGCGAGCAAGTCATCAACGCGCAACCGCCCGCTTCGCTCAACGAGCAGGATGCGTCCGGCTTGAGCGATCTGCCGGTTACAAACTCCCGGTTCGCACGACCACGCCCCGCTCCGGCGTACAAACCTGAAGACGGCGCTGAAGCGGATTCGTCCGCCGATGGGTTCGCCGCCGACAAAGATGAAGTGACGGAACTTTTAGCCGCAGTCTTGCAGCGCGCGATGAGCACGGCGGCGAGCACGGCATCGAACACAAAACTGCGTCGCCCCTTTGGTTGTCGCCGCGCTCTCATCTGCGCCGAGCCGGAGCATCGATTTGCGGTGGCGCGCGTGCTCGTCGAGAACGGTTATGAAGCCTTCGTGGCGGAAGACACGACGCAGGCCATCGAACGCATGCGCGAAGATCAGATGGATGTGATCATCCTCGCGCCGCACTTTGACCCGCAGGAGCAGGGCGCGGCTTTCATCCGGCGCGAAATCTCCACGCTTCGACCCGCCGCACGGCGGCGTCTCTTCTTCGTGCATCTTTCGGCTGACGCGCGCAATGGCGACCCGCACATGGCCTTCATCAACCACGCCAATTTGTTCATTAATCCGAACGACATCGACGACATGCCCTATATCCTGGAACGCGCGATCCGCAACTTCAGCGAACTCTATCGGAACTTCAACAAGGCCATGCAAGCCGCCGAATTTTAACGCCCGCCGACGCCCGCGCCGCTCGCGCCGGTTCTCTTCATCACGGTTGTTGACCGCTGCCGGATGCGGCTTGTATCTTACAGGCTGCATCCGGCAATTTTTACATGGTGAGCTTGACTGAAGAGATGAACGCACTTCCAAAGCAGCAGGAGGAACATCACGGCGACGGCGCGCATGCGCACCACCATCAACATTTGTCGGGACGCGCGGAGCGCAGTCGCCGTCGTTTGTTGATCGTGCTCGCGCTCACTGCCGCATATATGGTGGCGGAAGCCGTCGGCGGCTGGTGGACCAATTCGCTCGCGCTGCTGGCGGACGCCGGGCACATGCTCACGGACGTGGCCGCGCTGGTCCTCGCCTTGATGGCCGTCTGGTTCGGCTCGCGCCCGGCCACGCCACGCAAAACGTTCGGCTACTATCGCCTGGAAATTCTCGCGGCTTTGATCAACGGCGTCGCGCTCGTCGTGATGGCGTTGCTCATCTTCTATCAGGCTTACGAACGCTGGCACGCGCCGCGCCCGGTCGAGAGCAACTTGATGATCGTGGTGGCTGCGGGCGGCCTTCTCATCAACCTCAGTTGCGCGTGGCTGCTGCACGGCGATCACGCGGAGGATTTGAATGTCCACGGCGCGTGGCTGCATATCATGGGCGATGCGCTCGGCTCGGTCGGCGCGATCATCGCGGGCGCGTTGATGTCGATCTATGGTTGGTATCAGGCCGATGCTTTGTTCAGCGCGGGGATCGCCCTGCTCATCATCTGGAGTTCATGGCATCTCATCAGGGAATCGACCAACGTGCTGCTGGAGGGCACGCCCGCGCACATCAATCTGGCTTCGGTCGAAGAGGCCATTCGCACGACCGGCGGCGTCGAAGGCGTCCACGATCTGCACGTCTGGACGATCACTTCGGGGCGCGACGCCTTGAGCGCGCACGTCGTCCACGCGCCCCACGTCGGGCAGCCGGAACTGCTCAAAGAGTTGAGGGTCAAACTCCACGACCGCTTCGGCGTCGATCACTTGACGATCCAGATGGAGACCGAAGATTTCGAGGACGAAACCTTTCACTTCTGCCACGCGGGCACAGCCTGTTTCTCTTCGACCAGAGGTCAGAGGTTAGAGGTTAGAGATTAGTGAAAGACAGCTTTGTACTAATCTCTGACCTCTGACCTCTGCACTTTTATGGAAATCAATCTTCTGCTCACACTCGACTTGCGGGAGCAAGCGGCGTTGCAGTCCGCGCTCGTCACACACGGCGCGCCGGCTCATCTGGTGACGCTCGCCCTGACGGGCGCGTGCCGCATCCCGACGCTCGCAGATGCGCGCCGCCTGCGTCACTGGCTCGCCGAAGCTCGCACCGCGGGCGGAAGCGATTTCGTCTCGCTCGACGTGATCGAAGCCGCGCTCACGCGCTTCGGAATTTGAAACAAAGGACGACGGGAAAAGGGGAAAGGGGCACAGGGGAAGAAATCTGTGAAGGGCGATGAGATATGCACTGTTCTACCTTCACGCTTCCCTGCGACCCCATTCACTCACGATTTTTATGTCTCAGATCGAACTAGGCTACGGGCGCGGGCGCATCGCTTTCGTTGACGAAAGGGAGCGTTTTCAAGTTCTCGCGCCGGCGGATGAATCTGTCGAGCCGTCGCTCTCGGACGCGCAGATGGGCGCGTCGATTGATGACCCGTTCGACTCGCAGTTGCTCGAAGAGATCATTTCGCCGGGCGAGAGCGTGCTCATCTGCGTCTCCGATGCGACGCGCCACACGGCGAGCGCGCAGGTGATCAATCTGCTCGTCAGGCGTCTCGTCCAACTCGGCGTCGCACCCTCCGACCTGCATATCATCTTCGCCACGGGCATTCACCGTCCCGTCACGCCGGAAGAGAAACGCGAACTGCTTACGCCGTTCGTCGTCCAACGTATCCGCACGCTCGACCACGACGCAAACGATCCGTCTCGGCACGTTGAACTCGGCGCGACCGAACGCGGCACGCCCATCGAACTCAATCGCGCGCTCGTCGAGCACTCGCACGTCATCATCACCGGCGCGATCAATTTTCACTATTTCGCGGGCTTCACCGGCGGGCGCAAAAGCATCTGCCCCGGCCTCGCCTCCGCCCGCACGATTGCCGCCACACACTTGCAGGCTCTCGATTTCGAGACGGGCGCGCGGCGCGCGGGTGTGGGCGCGGGGCGGCTCGACGGCAACGCCGTGCATGAAGAATGCGAATGCATCGCGGCGGAGATCGCGCCCTCATTCCTCCTCAATACATGGACGAACGAGCGCGGCGACGCCACACGCCTTTATGCGGGCAACTGGCGCGCGGCGCATCGTCTGGCCTGCGCCGAATACGCCGACACGCACACCATCAAAATTGCGGAGAAGCGTCCATTGGTCGTTGCGAGTTGCGGCGGCTCGCCCCACGACATGAGCTTGATTCAAGCGCACAAGACGCTCGACATGGCGGCGCACGCCTGCACCGAAGGAGGCACGATCATTCTCTTGGCCGAGTGCGCCGAAGGTTTCGGGCGCGCGGATTTCCTTCGCTGGTTCGACGCCGCAGACTCGCGCGCCCTCGCTGCCTCCTTAGGCGAGTCTTTCGCCGTCAACGGCCAAACCGCGTGGTCGCTTCTCTCAAAAGCCGAACGCTTCAATATTCACCTCTTCTCGCAACTTGATGACGCGGATGTGCGGCGGATGCGTTTGCACCCGGCGCGCACGATTGAAGCGGCGCTCGCGGCAGCAGTAGATAGCAACGAGCGTGGTTACGTCATGCCACACGGCGCGCGTTTCATGCCGCTCATAACTTGAGGCGAAAGAGAGAAGGGCATCGAGAGTGTCGCTCCTGATGCCCTTCCCGTCATATGCGGGCTTTCGTTTGAATCGGTCTCGACTATCTACGATTCCCCGCGTCCCGATCATGCGCGTCGTGTGTCTCACGCACATGCACCTCACGCTTCTTACATATCGCACCAAAGAGACACTTTGTCGTATATTATTCGCGCCAGCCGAAGCACCTTGATTTCAGGTAGAGGAGAATGAAAGTGAAGAAAGCAGCTGTTAAAGTATTGTCTCTTGCGCTTGTGTGGGCGGCGTGCGCCGTCGCCGTCGGCGCGCAACAGCAAGCGACTCCGGTGGAATCAACTGATCGCGCAGGCAATGAACCGCGCGTGGCTTTGACGGAGGCAGCGACGGCTTACGATGCGGAAGGGCGCATCGCGCTCGGCGGACGCCTGCGCACCGCTGCGCCCGCAGGCACGCCGGACGCTCCCACACGAAACGTCTTACTCGCCATCGAAAACCGCAGCCAGCTTTTTTATAACTACGTCTCCGGCTGGGCCACCTTTTACGACGCGAACGGCGTGCGTTGCGGTGAAGGTTTGTGGAAACTCCAAGCGTTGGCCGCAGGCGAGGCGGCGGAAGCGGATACACCGGGTCTGCGTTTGACTTGTACGCCCGCCACATGGCGCATCGTCGCGCTCAATTTGCTCACGCGCTCGACTGACGTGGCGAAGCCGGGGCAGACCGCGCCAATCGAAACACAAAATGTCGCTTCGACGACGCCGAGCGCATCACCGTTGACGGCGACCGGTGCGGGGTCGATGCCGCGCCTCGAAATCAAGATCAACGGCAAGACGCTCCCGCTGCAACTCGGCAACCCGCTGGAAATCGTCGTCGGCAACGAGCGCGTCAACATCGTCGTCACCCCTGTTCCTTAAAGGTCAGACCGCGCGGGGCATAAAGGTCAGACCGCACGGGGCATACTTGACCATCTGGCCGCGCGGGAGCAAACTTGACGCATGCACCTGAGCGTTCCCCTCAAGCTGAATTCGTTTTTGAAAGGAGAGCATCGACATGGCGGACGAGAGCAGAGAGAGAAAATGCGCGCACACAAGTTGCAGTTGCCCGGCGACGGGAGAGAGTAAGTATTGCAGCGAGTATTGCGAAGAGGCGCATAAAGTGGGCATCACTGAAATCGGCTGCGGCTGCGAACACGATAGCTGTCGCTGAGCGCAACAACTAACGGCTTAACCGTGTCCTCAATAGTTCCGACAGAAACTATTGAGGACTTTGATATGTGTTGTGTCTCAATGTGTCTGTCCCGATTAAAATTTCGGGGAACGAGCTGTTGAAGAGCGAATGAGGCGCGCGGTAAAGTTAAGAGGAGTTTTCTCGTCCAAAATTTTTATGAGTCGTCATCATGATCAACTTTCAGGGAAGGGACGCGCGCGTACCGCCGCATCGGATGAGGACGTGCTCGCACGCTTGCGTGACATTGTCGGCGCACAGCAGGTGCTCGTCGATCCCGAAAAGATCGAGCCTTACGCGCAGGACGCGGTGAAGGAGAAGTTTCCGCCCGAAGCCGTCTTGCTGCCGCAGACGGCGGGCGAGATCGCCTTGATTCTTAAACTCGCCAACGAGCGCCGGTTCCCCGTGACGGCGCGCGGCGGCGGCGTCGGCTACACGGGCGGCGCGGTTCCGGTAGAGGGCGGCGTCGTTATCGGCACAGATCGCATGAACCGGATCAGAGAGATACAGGCCGATGATCTCTACGTCGTGACCGAACCGGGCGTGACGACTTATGCGTTGCAGCAAGCGGTCGAAGCCGAAGGGTTGTTCTACCCGCCCGACCCGGCTTCGTATAAAACTTCCTTTATCGGCGGCAACATCGCGGAGAACGCGGGCGGCATCCGCTCGGCGAAATACGGCGTGACCAAGCATTACGTGCTCGGTCTCGAAGTCGTCACCCCGACGGGCGAGATCATCCGCACCGGCGGTTTGACGAGCAAAAACGTCGTCGGCTTCGATCTCACCGGACTCATCTGCGGTTCGGAAGGCATGCTCGGCATCATCACCGAAGCCACGCTCAAACTCCTGCCGCTGCCCGAAGCGACGCGCACCGTGCGCGCCACCTTCGGGACGATGACGGAGGCGTGCGCCTGCGTGCCGCGTTTCAACCGCGCCCGCGTGACGCCCGTGGCGATTGAGGTGCTTGACAGAAACGCCATCGCAGCCGTCGAGACGGAGTTCGCCTTCGGCTTCGGTCAGGAGGCGGGCGCGCTGTTGCTCGTCGCCGTCGATGGACACGTAGACGAAGTCGAGCGCGCCTCCAAGATCGTTGAAGCGGTGGTCGGCGACGGCGGCGGCTTCGATGTGATTCGCTCGCAGACGCGCGAGGAAGAGGAACGTTTGTGGGATGTTCGCCGCGCGCTCTCGCCCGCGCTCAAAAAGTTCGGGACGATGAAGTTCAACGAGGATGTGGTCGTGCCGCGCTCGCGCGTGCCGGAACTCGTCGAGCGCGTCATCGAGATCGGAAGGCGCAACGAAACTTTCGTCGTCAACTTCGGTCACGCAGGCGACGGCAACATCCACGTCAACTTCATGTGCGACCGCGACGACGGGGAAGCGATGCGTCGCGCCCGCGCCGCCGTGCGCGAAACTTTCGCCGCAGCGGTCGAACTCGGCGGCACGATCAGCGGCGAACACGGCATCGGCTACGTCAAAGCTCCCTACCTTGAGATGGCACTCGGCGCGTCGACCATTGACGCGATGAAACGCATCAAGCACGCGCTTGACCCGAACGGCATCTTGAATCCGGGGAAGATGTTCGTTTAGGAGCAGAGCGAGATGAACACTCGTTAATTGGTTATGAATGAAGTCGAGTTACAGAAAATCGTTGATGCTTGGATTGCAGCGGAAGATGCCGAAGAAGGTGCAGATATCCACGGAAGTAAATGGTGGGCAGTATCGCAAGTCTTGGATTGGGCATTAGAAGACCAGCCGGAGTTGCTATGGCGATTCATCTTGACCGCATACAAGCGGGAGCTTTCAGACAAAGCAAGTGCGGTTTTAGCCGCCGGTCCCCTTGAAGACCTGCTCTCAAAATTTGGCCCGGATTACATCGACCGTGTTGAGGAGTTGGTAGTAGCAGATGATCAGTTTAACTGGCTGTTGGGAGGCGTGTGGCGGCTGGACATGACTGATGAGGTGTGGGCGCGAGTGCAATCAGCCAGACATGAGGTCTGGTAGCCCGGTGAACTTTGCCATGCTCTCTTTGCTACTCGAACTCCAACGCTTGAAGCGACTCGACCGGACGGGCTGGGTGTTGCGCGGACTCGCGCCGGGGGCTGAATCAGTCGCGGCACACAGTTACGGCGTGGCGTTCGCGGCGATGTTGTTGGCGGATGAGGTGCGGGCGCGCGGCGTGGAAGTGGATGTCGAGCGGGTGCTGCGCCTCGCATTGCTGCACGATCTGGCCGAGGCGCGCACGGGCGACATGCCGCGCACGATGGCTTTGTACTACGGCGCGGAAGCGCGACGGGCGGCGGAGCGGGCGGCGTTCGATGACATGACGCGGGACTTGGAGGAGCGGCGCAGGGCGAACTACGGCGCGCTGCACGCGGATTATGAAGAGCGTGCGAGTTTGGAGGCGCGTCTGGTGAAAGCGGCGGACGTTATCGATCTGCTGTCGCAGGCGCTCGCGTTCGAGCGCGCGGGGGCGCGTGAGTTGGGGGAGTTTTGGGAGGGCGCGCGGGAGCGTGATTTCAATTTGACGGGCGGAGCGCGCGAAGTTGTCGGGGAGTTGATCGATGGTCTCGTGGCTGAGCGCGAAGCGTTGCGGCGCGGGTAAACCGTGCGAGAGACGGCGTTTGTGAGCGAAATATTCAACTGGTTAAAGGAAATCGTCACGGGCTATCTGAGCGGGCGCGGGCTGCTCTGGGGTTTTCTCATCTTCCTCGTCACCTTTGTGGTGAGCGTCGTCATCACCGTCTTCGTCGTCATCAAACTGCCGGCCACTTACTTTTTGGCTGCGCACGGGCGAGAGTTCTGGGTGGAACGTCATCCGGTGCTGCGCTGGGGCGGTCTCATCGGGAAGAATTTAATGGGCGCGGTTCTGGTCCTGCTCGGCATCGTCATGTCGCTGCCGGGCGTGCCGGGGCAGGGCGTGTTGACGATCCTGCTCGGCGTGATGCTGCTCGATTTTCCGGGCAAACGCGCCCTCGAACTCAAACTGGTGAGCCGTCCGCAAGTGCTGCGCGCGATCAATGGCATCCGCGAGAAATTCGACAGGCCGCCGCTGCTTTTGGATTGAGTGGTTGCTGTTTTGTCTCAACCTAAACGGTCGGCTCTCCTCACCCAATATGTGTGAATCCCATCAGTATCGCAGTAGCGCCTTAACTACATGAGGCCGGGCGTTTAGCCGGAGGCAGCGCCCGCACTTTAGCGCGCGTTGACAAGGGCGGAGTGCTTTGTTAGCTTCGCCTATTAACTTTTACCCTAGTGTTTATCGGATCATATGCTTCGTTCTCGCTGTCTGACACTTTTGATGAAGGGTGCAAACATATTTTGGGCAGGCTCGCGCAAAGGCTTTGCGCTGGTCTTCGCCTGCGCGGTTGTTTCGTTGCTGGGCGCAAGCGGCTGCACCAGAATTTATAAGAGCAACGTGACTGTGCCGCCGTTGCTCGCCCCGCTCAAAGAGGCTGAGACGGAACAACTCATCGCAGAAGTTAATCGCGTGGCGCTGGTGCAGTCTCTGCGCGGCAAAATTGACATCCAATTTTTAGACACGTCGTTCGCTCGGTGCGGCGTTGCGGAAAAGTATCGCACGGCGGAGGGCGACGTAATTTTGCAGCGCGAAGGGCAGATTTACCTCGTCATCAATGCGCCGTTCGGGATCAAGATCGCCGAGATGACTTCGGACGGAACACGCTTTCGCGTGGCCGTCTTGCAGGGCGAAGAGAAGTATCGCCGCTTCGCGATAGGGACGAACAGTGCCGCGTACCAGAGACTCGATGACGGCAACGGCGACGACGTGGATTGCGGCAAAGACAACCGGAAGCGGTCGGCCATGATGCAGCAACGCGCGGCCTCCGCGTTCTCCGGGTTGCGCCCGCAGCATTTCACGGATGCGTTGCTCGTGCGTCCTGTCGGCGGCGCAGGCGCGAACTTGATCTACGTGCGCAGCGAAGCGTTTGCCGAAGACGTAGACACGCGACCGGGCGCGAAACCGGGAGCGCGGGTCGTGCGCGGCTATTACATTCTGGACGAACTCGCGCCGGAGGCGGAAGGACGCGCGCGTTTGCTGCGCCGCTTCTGGTTCGACCGCTTCGGCGAGATCAGGCTCGCGCGACTGCAAACATTCGGCGAGCGCGGCGAGTTGACGACCGATGTGGTCTACCGGAATCCGAAGAGTTTCGGCGAGAACGGCAAATTCATGCTCCCGGCGGACGTTGAATTGACGCGCCCGCAAGATCGCTACTCGTTGCGCATCAGCTACCAAACGCCTGAAGCCGTTAAAGTCGATCAACAGTGGCCTGTGGAAGTGTTCAAACTGGAGAACAAGTGGAATCTACCCGAAGTTGATCTCGACGCCGCGAAGAAATAGAGGCTAGAGGTCAGAGGTTAGAGATCAGTTAAAGAAAAGCAATAACTGGTGCTTACTAACCTCCAACCTCTGACCTCTGACCTCTGACCTCTGACTTGTATGGAGAGTCTTGTCACCAACAACATTCGCCAGCGCCCTGTGCGTGCGCTGGTCAGCATCGCGGGCGTCGCGCTCGGCGTGTGTCTGGTGATGCTGTTTACGGGGCTGGCACGCGGGATGTCAAACGATTTGCAGCGTCGCGCGTCGAATCTGCGCGGCGAGATCATCTTCACGCGACCGGGTGCGATGGAATTGACGACTTCGACGGCCAATCTGAGCACGAAATACGCGGATGAATTATTGAAGATCGAGGGCGTCGCGCAGGCGGTGCCTGTCATTCGCTATATTTTTCAGGGCGGGCGGGGCTTCGGCTTCGAGCAGGTCGAGGGCGTCGATTGGAATGCGTTTGCGGCGATGAACGAGATGCGCATCGTGGAGGGACGCGCGCCCGAAGACATGGACGAAATCATCATCGACGAGACGAAGGCGACCAACGGCAAGACGGGCGTGGGCGGCACGCTCAGTCTCTTTGGCGGCAAGCCCTATCGCATCGTCGGCATCTACGCGCCCGAATTGGGAGCGCGCGTGAAGATGTCGCTCGCGGCGATGCAGGACGCGCTGCAAGCGCCGGGCAAGTGTTCTTATGTGCTCATCAAGACGCGCGACGGGGTTGACCCGCTCGCGGTGGTGCAGCGAATCGAAGCGAATTCGACGACGACCGGCAACAAAATTCAGTTGACGCGCGACATCGTGACCAACATCGAAAAAACCATTCCTTATTTGGGGGTGTTCCTGCGCTCTCTGGTTGGATTGTCCGCCATCGTCAGTGCGCTGGTCGTGATGCTCGCGATGTACACGACGATCACGGAGCGGACGCGCGAGATCGGCATGCTCAAGGCGCTCGGTGCATCGCGCGGCTACATCGTCTCGATCATTGAGAAGGAGGCTTTCGTCATCAGCCTGCTCGGCCTCGTCGCTGGCTTCGCCGTCTCTTTCGGCGCGGGCTTTCTTATTCATCGCGCTTACGGGTTGATTTTCGAGTACGGCTGGCGGTGGGCGCTTGTGGCCGCCGCTATCGGTGTCGGCGGCGGCACGCTCGGCGCGCTTTATCCGGCCATGCGCGCGGCCAATCTCGACCCGGTCAACGCTTTGTCTTATGAGTGATAGGTGATAGGTGATAGGAGAAAACCAAGTTTTGTCTTAATCACCTATCACCTATTACCTGTCACCTATGAAAACAATTCTGCAAGCTGAAAATGTGGAGAAGGTCTATCGCGTCGGAAGCCTTGACGTGGCCGCGCTGAGGGGCGTTTCGCTGGATTTGGACGAGGGGGAGTTTCTCGCGATCATGGGGCCTTCGGGGTGCGGGAAATCAACGCTCCTCCACCTGCTCGGCGGTCTGCTGACGCCTTCGAGCGGGCGCATCCGTGTCGATGGCGAAGATTTGACCGCCGCTTCGGACGCCAAACGCACCGACATCCGCCGCCGCAAGATCGGCTTCGTCTTTCAACGCTTTAACCTCTTTCCCACCCTCACTGCCGAAGGCAACTTGCGTCTCGCCGAACGCATTCACGCCGGGGGCAAGAACGGCGGCGACGATCCCGAAAGACGGCGCGAGGTGTTGCGCCTCCTGCAACTCGAAGACAAAATGCACCACAAACCGCTCGAAATGTCGGGCGGCGAGCAGCAGCGTGTCGCCCTCGCCCGCGCCATCGTCAACCGCCCGGCCATCATCCTCGCCGACGAGCCGACCGGTAATCTCGACTCCGAAAACTCCGCCATCGTCCTGAACATGTTTCAGGAGATGAACTATCGCTTCAATCAAACCATCATCATGATCACACACAACCCGGAGGCCGCCGCCATGTGCCGTCGCATCGTGCAGATGCGCGACGGCCAAATTGTTGCGCCAAACACGGGTTTGCAGTTATAATCTTTGCCGGTAGCAGGTGACACGGGCAAAAGCCTGAGCTTTTGTCTTTGCCACCTGTTGTTTTTATAGCGTTCCCTTTTTTTGGAGGGCGGGGCGATTTTGAAGTTTTTTAAAAAACTTTTTTTCTGGTCGTACGGACGCACCTCGTGGCAATACGACGTGCTCTGCGTGTTGATCCTCGCATTTATCTTTTTAACGCCCCAAAGCTGGTTTGAAAACGGCGAACGCAACCGTTGGAAGAAGCATCAAAATGGTTCCCCGACGGCAACCCGTGTGGTGCTCGTTTCGCCGGAAAATCTGCCGGCATCTCCCCGCATAGAAGATTTTGAGAGGCGCGTGCAAAGTTTGTTGAATCGTGCCGACACGCGGGTGAAAGAGGCGCGTCCCGTGCGGGATGCGGGCGGCCAACTCGTTGCTTACGAGGTTGACATCGAATAGGCGTTCTTTATAATCGCCCGGATTTCAAGCCGGGTGCATAAAGGGTTCCCCTTACTTTTGAAGGAGTTTGCATGAAGAGATATTTGACGCTTGGCCTCGCAGTAGTTTTATCAGCCATCGTTGCCATTTCAACCGCCCCCCGTACCGCCCACGCGCAGAGCGCCGGTCTGGTCAGTTCCATCTTCTCCAAGATGGAGCGCAACCAGCGCGACCTGCGGAGTCTGCGTGCCGGGATCAGCATGGAGAAGTATAACGCGCAGCTAAAGGACAGCGACAAGCGGACGGGCAAAGTCATTTATATGCCGGGCGCGGGGCGCAATTCCTACATGCGCGTTGATTGGCAGCGCCCGCAACAGGAGACGCTCGCTGTCTCCGACGGTAAATACACGCTCCTGAATCCGCGCCTCAAAGTGGCGTATGTCGGCGACGCCAACTCGAACCGCAACAAA
Organism: Pyrinomonadaceae bacterium; assembly: GCA_051006195.1. GTDB lineage: Bacteria > Acidobacteriota > Blastocatellia > Pyrinomonadales > Pyrinomonadaceae > JAIVJZ01. The sequence continues at coordinate 2,170 of JBPCIP010000187.1, read as the reverse complement.
GTGAGCGGCGTGCTCGGCTTCGGGATGAGCGTCACCAAGTCGCAACTGACGAGCGCGTATGAGACGCCGCAGAACATTTACGACGAAACGCTCTGGGGCGGCGTGCGTACCACGCACATGAAACTCGTGCCGAAGGGCAACGCGCGTTTCAGCTACGCGGAACTCTGGGTTGACGGCAACGGGATGCCCGTGCAGACTAAAGTCGTGGAGAAGAACGGCGACACGACGACCGTGCGTTTGATGGACGTACAGCGCAACGCGCAGGTCGCCAAGAGCGAGTTCAAAATCGACCTCGGTTCGGACATCAAGAAAGTTCGCGGCTAAGTTTCGGACATCACCACGGCCAAAGGGTTCTGGCTCATTGAAGACCGGAACCCTTTGCCGTTTCCGGAGGCGAAAGAAAAGTTGTGCCCCGCATTGCTTGCCTTTCGTGGGGCAGATTTCGTATCTTCTCCCGCAGTCTGAAACATAAGGGACGGATAGAGCGCGCCTTCGTATTGCCGGCGCGCATCGCATCAGCCGACGGCCAGATGAAGCGAAGTACATTTCTTAAACTCAAAGTGCGCGAGGCGGCCTTTATCGCGCGCGGGCTTTTATCGTCGAACCATCCGGTGCTCGCGCACGTCATTCCCATGCGTCGCTGCAATCTCGCGTGCGCTTACTGCAACGAGTACGACAATTTTTCAGCCCCCGTGCCGCTCGCAGAAATACGGCGACGACTCGACAAACTCGCCGACCTCAAAACTTCCGTCATCACCATCTCCGGCGGCGAACCGATGATGCACCCGGAGATTTACGACATCATCGCGCACATCCGGGGGCGCGGCATGATCGCCGGTCTCATCACCAACGGCTTTTACCTCACGCCCGACAAAATTAAACGCTTCAACGAAGTCGGATTGGAATACTTGCAGATCAGCATCGACAACGTCGATCCCGACGAAGTCTCGAAGAAGAGTTTGCGCCTGCTCGATAAAAGATTGCAGTGGCTCGCCGAGCACTCGGATTTTCACACCAACATCAACTCCGTGATCGGCGGCGGCATCAAGAACCCGGAGGATGCGCTCGTGGTCGGCAAACGCGCCCTCGAACTCGGTTTCTCCACCACGGTCGGCGTCATCCACGACGGGCACGGCATCCTCAAGCCGCTGGCCGACACGGAGCAGCGCGTCTACCGCGAGTTGAAGCAACTCGGCAAACAGGAATACGCGCGGCTCGGCTGGTTTCAGGATAACCTCGCCGCCGGGCGCGCCAACGACTGGCGTTGCCGCGCCGGGGCGCGCTACCTCTATATCTGCGAAGACGGCCTTGTTCACTATTGCTCGCAGCAACGCGGCTATCCCGGCATCCCGCTCGCCGATTACACGATGGAAGATTTCCGGCGCGAGTATGACGCGGAGAAACCGTGCGCGCCGCTCTGCACCGTCGCCTGCTCGCACAAAGTCGCCATCCTCGACAACTGGCGCAACCCACAGGTACCTTTCACCAGCAAGCAGCCCACGAAAGAGTTGAGCGAGACGATTCGGCAGGTCTTGAGCGCGGAGTAGCGTGGAATAAAGAAGGTTGTTCCTCCACATTTCCACAAAAGTTAGTCCGTCTTAAATGCTCACTAAACTTTCACAAGGAGTGATAGTCATAAAACTTCTAGCGAGCCGCGCGATGTGCGCTGCGCTTCTCCTCTCGACTCTCATTCTATCGTCGCTCTCTTCAGCGTCCAACGCGCCGAATTCCACCGGGCAAACATTCGCCGCCGGCCATCAAGCATCTTCGCCAGCCGCGTCTGTTACGCAAAGATTTCCCGTAATTGTTACGGATGACGAAGGTCGGTTCGTGTTCGGCCTCACGAAAGACGACTTCGCGTTTGTTGAAGGCAAATCTCAACGCGAGATCAGGTACTTCAATACCGATGATGTGCCCGCGAGCGTCGGTGTGCTAATCGACGTGTCGCGATCAATGAAGTCGCAAGGCATTGCTGTCGCCAAGCAGACGGCGGCGAGATTCATAGGGCACAGCCACCCGGAAAATGAATATTTTATCGGCGAGTTTCTGATACCAACGGATTTTGTGGGTAGTCAAAACGATGCGGCTAAAAACCCTTGAAATACGGGCTTAAATGCCTTTTCTTAACTTCCCACAAAATTTTGTGGTCGGCTAAGTTCTTTATTTTCAA
>JBPCIP010000186.1:0-37659 GCA_051006195.1 Pyrinomonadaceae bacterium | reverse complement strand
AGGGCGGCTGCATCATCCGTGCGCAGTTCCTCGATAAGATCAAACAGGCTTATCAACGCCGCGCCGACTTGCCGAACTTGTTGCTCGACCCGGACTTCAAAGCGTTCGTCGAACAGGCGCAGCCCAACTGGCGTCTCGCCGTCGCCACCGCGATTCAAACCGGCGTCGCCGTTCCCGGCATGTCCGCTTCAATCGGCTACTTCGACTCGTATCGCACGGCCAACCTGCCTTTGAATTTGACGCAGGCGCAGCGCGACTTCTTCGGTTCGCACACCTACGAGCGAACCGACAAACCCGGCCAGGAACCTATTCACACCGAATGGGAACAGATGCTTGAGAAAGGATGAGACAGAGGGATAGTCTAAAGGATGAAGGATGAGGGGTGAATAAGAATAAGGCTCAAGTCAAAGCGGCTTGATTCTTTCCGGTTCATCCCTCCGCCCTCGTCCCTTAGACCATCCCTCATCCCTTAACTATTATGTCTGCCACAGTCATGGAAAATCCGCTACGCGCGGGGATTCGTTTGGAGCGCACAGCCGAGCCTTGTGTCGTCGTCATTTTCGGCGCGACGGGCGATTTGACGAAACGCAAACTCGTGCCCGCCCTCTACCGTCTCGTGCAGGAACGACTCGTGCCCGCCGAATTTGCCATCGTCGGCGCGGCGCGCACGGAGATGACTTCGGAAGAGTTTCGCGCCAATATGAAGGACGCCATCGTCCAGTTTTCCGAAGCCAAGAGCGTCGATGAAGAGGTGTGGAACTCCTTCGCGCAAGGACTGCACTATGTGAAAGTCGATATCGGGACCAGCGAAGATTACACGCAACTGGGTGAGTTGCTGGAACGCATCGACGGGGAGCGCGGCACGCACGGCAACCGTGTGTTTTATCTTTCAACTGCGCCCTCGCTCTACGCCGAAGCCGTGAAACAACTCGGTCAGGCCGGATTGGCGAACCAGGACGGCAAAGGCTGGGTCAGAGTCATCATCGAGAAGCCTTTCGGGACTGATCTCGCCAGCGCGCAGGCGCTCAACCGAGATATCCACCAGCACCTCGACGAGTCGCAGATTTATCGCATCGATCACTACCTCGGCAAAGAGACGGTGCAAAATCTGCTCGTCTTCCGTTTCGCCAACGGCATCTACGAACCGCTCTGGAACCGGCAATACATCGACCACATCCAGATTACGAACGCTGAGACGGTCGGCGTCGAAGGGCGCGGCGGGTACTACGAGAAGGCCGGCGTGGTCCGGGACATGTTGCAGAACCACGTCTTTCAAGTTCTGTCGCTCGTCGCAATGGAGCCGCCCGCGAGTCTCAATTCAGAATCCGTGCGCGATGAGAAGATCAAAGCGATGACTTCGGTGCGCCCGTTCACGAGGGAACGCATCCGCACGGAGTGTATCCGCGGGCAGTACGGGCCGGGTTCGATCAACGGCAAGCCCGTGCCCGGCTATCGCGAAGAGGAAGGCGTCGCGCCCGATTCGGCGACGGAAACTTTCGCCATGTTGCCGATGTATTTTGACAACTGGCGTTGGTCGGGCGTGCCTTTCTACATCCGCTCCGGCAAGCGTCTGGCGAAGCGCGTCACCGAGATCGCGATTCAGTTCAAAGACGCGCCGCATCAATTGTTCGGCAAAGATATGATGGAGCAGATGACGCCGAACCAGCTCATCATCCGCATCCAGCCGGACGAAGGCATCTCGATGCGCGTCGCCGCCAAAGTGCCGGGACAGGTTACGCGCATCCGCGACGTGAACATGGATTTTCGCTACGGCGCGTCCTTCGGAGTACAACTTGCCGAAGCCTACGAGCGGCTTCTGCTCGATTGCATCCTCGGCGACCCGACACTTTATGCGCGCACGGACATGACCGAACGCGGCTGGGAGATCGTCATGCCGGTTCTTGAGGAATGGGCGGCGACCAAGACGGAAGCGCCCTTCCCGAATTACGAAGCCGGAACCTGGGGGCCGCAGGCCACGCACGAGATGTTGGAGAAAGAGGGGCGGCGCTGGCGTAGACCGTGAAAAAGGTGAATGGTGAATAGTGAATGGAGCAAAGCCATTCCTCACCATTCACCATTCACTATTCACCAATAAATTATGAGCACTGACATACAACAAAATTCCGCCGCTAAGACCATCCTACAGGGAATCGATGTTGGGCGTTTGGAAAAAGAATTGACGGCGAGTTGGCAATCGGCTTCGGGTGGAGGCGAGTCGGGCATGACGCGCGTGTGCGTGTTGAACTTGATCGTCTATGCGACTGAGCGAGAAGATCGCGCCGAGATCGACGCCCTGCTTGATGTCGTGGCGGAACATACGCCCTGCCGCGCCTTGATCCTCATCGCGGACCGGGAGGCGGCAGAGGCGAAGTTGAAGGCTCAGGTCGCGACTCGCTGCAAGGAGAACAGCAAGGGGGTGAAACAAGTTTGCGGCGAACAGGTGACGATAGAAGCGGGCGGCGCGGCGGTCGTCGAAGCGGTGGCGAGCGCGATTGAACCGCTGGTGATGCCCGACGTGCCGGTCTTCCTGTGGTGGAGGGACATTCCGCACGAAGAGGATAAGTTGTTCAACCGGCTCGTCGAATTGTCCGACCGCATCGTGATCGATTCATTGGCCTTTGATCATCCGCATCACGATCTGTCACGCCTGGGGCAGGTTATCGGCGAGCACCGGCAATACATCCTGGCGAGCGACTTGAACTGGGGACGGTTGACTTCATGGCGCAATTTGATCGCGAGTTTCTGGGATGTGGCGGACTATCGACCCCTCCTCGATCAGATTGACAACGTGGTGATTGAATATGATCCGCCCGATGTCGCCCCGGACGAAGTTGCCGCGCAACCCCTGCTCGTCGCCGGTTGGCTCGCGTCGCGTCTCAAGTGGCAACCGACGGGCGAGTTTCAGCGCGACGGAAAGACCGCTCGCTGGTCGATGCAATCAGACGGCGGGCACAATCTTACACTTGAGTTGCGGGCGACTGACGACAGAGAAGGGAGCGATGGCCTCATCGCCTCTCTGAATCTCAAAGCCGGAGCGGGCGGCGCGGAGTTTTACGTCGGGGTGAATCAGGAGTGGACCAAACTGGAGACCTCGGCCAAGATCGGCGAAGCGCAGAAAGTTGGCCGCGTCGTCGGCTATGAAGCGAAGTCGGAAGGCGAGCGGCTCAGTCGTGAGTTGAGTTTGCTCTCGCGTGATGTAATTTACGAGGAGGCTGTGGCGTCGGTCAAAAAATTGATCGACGCGATGGCAAAATAATCGGTCGAATCTGAACCAAAATTTTGAACAACATGATACTGGCTGGCGATATCGGGGGGACGAAAACAAACGTCGCCCTCTTCACTCCCGAACAGACGGGAAAACCCTTGGCGCAGAGAAGTTTTCCGAGCGGCAAATACGACTCGCTGGAGTCAATCGTAGCGGAGTTCATCGCTGAACATCAGCCGCAGTTGACGCATGCCTGCTTCGGTATCGCCGGGCCGGTTAAGGATAATCGGGTCAAGACGCCTAATCTCGCGTGGCATGTCGATGGCGAAACCCTCGCCCGCACGCTCAAACTCGAACGCGTCGGCTTGATCAACGATCTGGAAGCGACCGCCTACGGCATCGACGGCCTGGGCGAGACGCAACTCTACTCGCTCAACGAAGGGAAGGCGGAGAGCGGCGGGCATCGCGCTTTGATCGCCGCCGGCACGGGGCTAGGCATGGCCGGCCTCTTCCATGACGGTAAACATTATCGCCCGATTGCTTCCGAAGGGGGACACGCCGATTATGCCCCGCGCACCCCGCTTGATTACGAACTGCTGCGTTACATGATGGAGAAAGTCGGCGGGCGCGTCAGCTATGAACGCGTGTTGTCGGGGCCGGGGCTGTTCAATATCTACAGTTTTCTGCGCGATCAGAAGTACGCCGAAGAACCCGGCTGGCTCGCCGAACAAATCAAGGAGGGCAACGCCACCGCCGCGGTTTCCGCCGCCGGTCTCGCGGGTAAATCGGAATTGGCCGTGAAGGCGCTCGACGTGTTCGCCGAAATTTACGGCGCGATGGCAGGGAATCTCGCGTTGATTTTCAAATCGACCGGCGGCCTCTACATCGGCGGCGGCATCGCGCCGAAACTCATCGAGAAGTTAAAGGACGGCGTGTTTATGAAAGCGTTCATGGACAAAGGGCGCATGTCCGCGCTCGTCAGCAGCATCCCGGTGCGCGTGATTCTAGACGACAAAACCGCGCTCTACGGAGCAGCACGTTGCGCCGTCGAGCAAATTTGAGCGATTCACTGCTTTGGATAACTTTATGTCAGCCGACCACGCGACTCAAAATATCATCGTTTTTGCGGACGCCGGCGAAGTGGCGCAACGTGCCGCAGAGCGGTTCATCGATCTTGCCCACACGAGCATTGAAGCGCGAGGCCGCTTCAGCGTCGCGCTCGCCGGAGGTTCGACGCCGAAGCGAATTTACGAATTGCTCGCGGGCGAAGATTTGAGCGGCCAGATCGACTGGCCGAAAGTGCATATTTTTTTCGGCGATGAGCGATGCGTGCCGCCAAATCACGCCGAGAGTAACTACCGCATGGCGAACGAGGCGTTGCTGTCGCGCGTCAGTTTGCCGGAACAGAACATTCATCGTATGCGCGGCGAAGGCGATGCGGTTGCCAATGCGCGTCTTTATGAAGACGAACTGCGCGGCTTCTTCACCGAGCAGGACTTCGGGCCGCAATTCGACCTCGTCATGCTCGGCATGGGCGACGACGGGCACACGGCGTCGCTCTTTCCCGGCACGAGCGCGCTGGAAGTGCAGACGGCCTGGGTGACGGCGAACTGGGTGGAAAAGTTCGACACCTATCGCGTGACCTTGACTGCCGCCGCCATCAATCATGCGCAACACGTCATGTTCATTGTCACGGGCGCGGGCAAGGCCGAGCGTTTGGAGGAAGTGATCTACGGCCCGCAGGACCCGCAACGCCTCCCTTCGCAATTAATCCGCCCGTCCGCAGGCTCCCTCGAATGGTTCTTCGACGAAGCGGCGGCAGCGAAACTTTCAAGAAAGGATGGGGGATAGAGGACGAGGGGTGAATGATGATGCAAACGTCGTTACGGTTTGCTGTCATCCCTCATCCCTCATCCCTCATCCCTGTTGTTTATGAAGCCACAACGTATCGCTATCGGCAGCGACCATGCCGGTTATGAAAGCAAGGAAGCGGCGAAGCGGGAGATCGAAACGCTCGGCGTCGAAATCGACGACAAGGGCACAAACAGTCTGGCGAGCGTCGATTACCCGGACTTTGGAGCGGCGGTCGGACATGCCGTGGCGAACGGCGAGGTTGATCGCGGCGTCGTCATCTGCGGTTCGGGCATCGGCATCTCCATCGCCGCCAACAAGGTTCCGGGCGTGCGTGCCGCGCTCTGCTGGAACGAAGAGACGGCACGTCTTGCACGCCAGCATAACGACGCCAACGTGCTCTGCATCGGTGCGCGTTTCATCGAACCCGATTTGGCCGCGCGCATGATTCGCGCCTTCATGGAGACGGAATTTGAAGGCGGGCGACACCAGGAAAGAATTGAGAAGTTGTCGCAGTTAGATGAGGCGCGATGAGATGTGGGGAAGCGGCTGATCCGGGATCGAGCCTGTTTCGTGAGGATGAGTTTCACGCAAGGGCGCGAAGAGGCAGACAAAAGGCGCAAAGGTGTTGCATGGCATTAATACCTTTGCGCCTTCCTTTGCATCACGCGTCTTTGCGTGAAACTGTTTTGATAAACTGCCAAGACCCAAACTTACATGCCAACTAAAGAACAACAACGATTGAATGAACCAAGCGCTTCGCCCGTCGCGTCGTGGCGCAAGTGGGGGCCCTATGTTTCCGAACGCGCGTGGGGCACGGTGCGCGAGGATTACAGCGAACACGGTACGGCGTGGGACTATTTTCCGCACGATCTGGCGCGCTCGAAAGCATACCGGTGGGGTGAGGATGGCTTGGCGGGCATCTGTGATCGATATCAATTGTTGACCTTTGCCCTGGCTTTGTGGAACGGGCGCGACCCGATTTTGAAAGAGCGTCTCTACGGGTTGGTTTCGAGCGAAGCTAACCACGGCGAGGACGTGAAAGAGTACTATTTCTATCTCGACTCGACGCCGACGCACTCGTACATGAAGTACCTGTACAAGTACCCGCAACGCGAATTCCCCTACGGCCAACTCATCGCCGAGAATCAGGCGCGGCGCGGGCAGGGAAACGCGGAATACGAACTGCTCGACACGGGTGTCTTCGACGACGACCGCTACTTCGATGTCTTCGTCGAATACGCGAAAGCCGCGCCGGAAGATATTTGCGTGCGCATCGAAATTTTCAATCGTGGCCCGGAAGATGCGCCGATTCATGTGCTGCCGCATCTGTGGTTTCGTAACATCTGGGCCTGGTGGCCTGAGCCGACCGCCGAACCGATCATTCGCACCGGCGCTGGAGGGAAGGACTACGTTTGTCTGGAAGCCTCGGACGATGAGGCGGGCGCACTGCAAGGTTTGCCATTCGAGTATCGTCTCGGCACACGCTACCTCTACGCCGACGCGGGCTGTCAACCGCTCTTCACCGACAACGAGACGAATGTGCCGCGCGTGTGGGGCGCGGGGGGCGAGAGTCGCAAGCCTTACGTCAAAGACGGTTTTCACCGACACATCATCAATGGCGAGGCGACAATCAATCCCGCACAGGCGGGCACGAAGTCATGCCTGCATTACCAGTACAATGTTCCGGCGCACGGCTCTGTGGTTTTGAAATTGCGCCTGACTGATGAGCAATCTGAAAGGCCCCTGGCCGAGGTTGATGAGATCATCACGGAGCGGCGGGTTGAGGCCGATGAGTTTTATCACGCAATTCAACCTGAGAAGGCGACCGAAGATGAGCGTCGCGTGCAGCGGCAAGCCTTCGCCGGGATGCTCTGGGGCAAACAGATTTATATCTACGACGCGCATGCGTGGATCAATGGCGATAACCCCGCGTGGCCGCCGCCGGAGTCGCGCCGCAAAATACGAAACTTTCGCTGGCTGCACATCAAGTCGATGCGCGTGCTCTCAATGCCGGACAAGTGGGAATACCCGTGGTTCGCCGCGTGGGATTTGGCGTTTCACTGCGTGCCGCTTGCATTAGTTGACCCGGAATTTGCGAAAGAGCAATTGTGGCTCCTGCTCTTTGAGCAGTTTCAGCATCCAAACGGGCAGATTCCTGCCTACGAATGGGAGTTCTCCGATCTCAATCCGCCCGTCCACGCGTGGGCCGTGTGGCGCATCTACAACATGGACCGCGTCGGTTCGGGCAAAGCGGATCGTCTGTTTCTCGAAAAGTGCTTTCACAAACTGCTGATCAACTTCGCATGGTGGGTGAACAAGGTTGACAGCGAAGGCAACAACTTCTTCGAGGGCGGGTTCCTCGGCCTCGATAATATCACCGTGCTGGATCGCAGCCACGAATTGCCGGATGGCGCTCGGCTCGAACAATCCGATGCCACCGGCTGGATGGGGATGTTCTGTCTGAACCTGATGCGCATCGCGCTCGAACTGGCGAAAGAAAATCCGGCTTATGAAGCGTTGGCGACCAAATTCTTCCAGCACTATGTCTACGTCGGCGCGGCGATGAAGAAGATGGGCAAGGTCGGGTATCAACTGTGGGACGAGAAAGATAGCTTCTTCTACGACGTGCTCAGTTACCGCAACGGCGAACATCACAAGTTTCGCGTGCGCTCGCTCGTCGGCCTCATCCCGCTCTATGCCATTGAGCGGCTGGAAGAGAAGTGGATTACCCCTTTCACGCAGTTTCACCGGGAGTTGCACTGGTTTCTAAACAACCGGCAGGACATCGTGCAGAGTTGCGTGCAGGTCGTCGAACACAACGGCGAACGTGTTTTCGTGCTAGCCATCGTCAATGAAGATCAGATGCGTCACCTGCTGGAACGCATTTGGGACCCGCAGGAATTTCGTTCCGATTACGGGCTGCGCAGTCTCTCGAAGTATCACGAGGCGCACCCGTTTCACTTCGGCGGCAGTCAGGTGGGATACGAGCCAGCGGAGTCAATCGAGATGTTGAAGGGCGGCAATTCCAACTGGCGCGGCCCTGTCTGGTTTCCCACCTCCTTCATGATGATCGAATCGCTGCGCAAGGTGGGGAAGGCTTATGGGGATAAGTTCGAGATCGCCAGCCCGGTCGCAGGTGAACCCGCCGTCACGCTCAACGACATGGCGCAGGGTTTTGCCGACCGGCTGATTAATTTGTTCACGCGCAACGGAGAGAATCGCCGCCCCGCGCACGGCTGGTACGGAAAATTTCAGGACGACCCGCACTGGCGCGACCTGATTCTCTTTTATGAATATTTTCACGGCGACACCGGGATGGGACTCGGCGCATCGCATCAAACGGGCTGGACGGGTTTAGTGGCTTCCTTGATTGACGAGTGGCGCAAGTGAAAGATGTTTTAATGCGAAGGGCGACTTAAAAGGAAATGCAGAAGGAGAGAGGACGCCGGACAGAAGATCATTTCTGCCCGGCGTCCTCTCTCTTTGCATTTAACTCTACTTCTTAGCCTTCGAGAATTTGCCGCCGTCCGCCTTAAAAGGTTTTTTGCGGCTCTGGGATTTTGGCAGCTGCCGTAGGTGATTTATGTAAGCTCTTCATGACGGTGAAAACCTCCGTGCTCTGAGTCTTGCCTTTGACCTTCACGTCGCCGAGCGGCTGGGTTTCGTAATCAACTCCGAGCAGCGTCGCCGTCGCGTCGCTGATCAAAATGGGCACGCCTTTCTCTTTGGTCGTCGATTCGAGGCGTGCCGAGAGGTTCACGGTGTCGCCGATAATGGTGTATTCGAGCCTGCCTTCCGCCCCCACCACGCCGCAAGTGGCTTCTCCCGTGTGAATGCCGACGCCAATCGCGATATGCGGGCGATCCGTGCCCTTCCAATCTTCATTAATTCGTTCAACTTCGGCGAGCATCTCAAGCCCGCAGGCGACCGCCGCGCGGGCTTCGAGTTTATCGCCGCGAGCGATGGGCGCGCCGAAAACGATCATCAAGCCGTCGCCGATAAATTTATTGATATGTCCGCCGTAGGAAGAGACGATGCGGTGCATCCGGCTGAAATATTCGTTCAGCCATTGGACGACAATTTCGGAATTGACCGATTCGGAGAGAGTGGTGAAACCGCGTATGTCGGTGAAGATGAGGGTGACGATTCTACGCTCGCCGCCGAGGGACAGATCGCCGCGTTGCTGCCAGAGCGTGTCGGCCACTTCCGGCGACACGCAGCGCGAAAAGATATCCATGATGGCGGCGCGCTCGGCCTCCTTCTCATCACGGACGGCTCGCTCGTGCGCGTAACGTAAAAGAGAACCGGAGAGCGAAACGATTAAAATGCCGCCTTCGGTGGCCGCGAGCGGCAGGATGATGCCGTGGTGATAGAAAAACCACGTCGCTGCGACCAGCATCCCTACCGCGACGAGCATGACTAGGATGACGCCCAACATGGGACGCAACCAGAGTGAGGCCAGCGAGGCCAGAATGATGACAAGGAACAGAATGGAGATGCGTGCGCGGTAGGACAAGCGGCGCAGGTATTTACCGTAGAGCAGGCTCGCCACGACATTAGCATGAATTTCGATACCCGGCGTCTTAGCCGGTGCAGTCTCCAAGCTACGACCCATGACTTTCGCCAGCGCAGTGGCGATTAATCCCGTCTGATAGTAGGGTGTCTCAAACAGATCAGGCGCGTCGTTGTTCGTCGCGCCGATCAGGATGATGCGGTCGCGGAAATACTCTTCGTTTGAGAGGTTTTCGTTGTCGCGAAACAAAATCTCCCGCGCCGAAATGCGACGAAAGCCCGGTGTGCGTCTGCGGAAGTCGATATTGATGTTGATGTCAGGTCGGAGCGGGATCACGCGCGGCCCCAGACTCACCGCGTCAAACTGCACCTGATCGCCGCCGATTGGTTGCAGTGCTTCTTGTGTGTGAATTTGCGCGAGCGCGGCTGCAAAACTGAAATCAGTCCTTTGGTCCGGATTGAAGAGTTGAGCTGTGCGGATAAAGCCGTCGTCATCATGCGGGAGGTCTGCGAAACCGATGGCCGAGGCCTGCTCGGCGAACTCCGGCAATGGATCAATGGCCGCCGAACCGCCTTCGGGAAGTTTTTTCACCAGCACGATGTTGGCGTTAGCCAGCGGCTCCAATATTTTCTGGTCGTCCGCCTTATCCGCTTCAGACCACCCGCCCGCTTCGCTCAAATACACATCAAGCCCGATCACGCTCGCTCCGCCCGCCGTGGCGCGGTCGATCAATCGAGCGTAGTAACTGCGCGGCCATTTTTGCAGCCGGATGTTTGATTCCCGGATGGAGTTTTCATCCACCTCGATCAGTGTGATGGGTTCCTTTAAGCCGCGCTCACGCAACTCCGGGTGCAGCACATCACGCAGTTGGAACAAAACATCGAGTCCATTCTGTTCCAGACTCGTGACCAGGCCGTAAGGATATTTCGTGTAAGCGCCGTTATCATCTGCGAGTGGCCGCATGGCTAAAGCCAGCACTGCCCACACCGACAGCGTTAAACCGACAGCCAGCGCCCAATACCAGCGGCGCAAGAGATAGGGCATGAAGGAAAATTTTTTTGGGGAACGGGGCATAGGGTCAGCGACATCTGCCGTGGTTCAGCAGTTAAGTTCAACTTCACAATTAAGAACTTATAGACGCAAGGTGATTGTAAACCCCGGCAGAAGCAGCGGTCAATGTTCTTCTGGCGGTCAGAAGAAATCGGGCAGTGTGATTATTTCCTGCAATCTTGACTAAAAAGTAAGGTATCGGTATAATTCGCCCGTCACCTAAATAATTGTTGATGGCAGAGCAATTTACATGAAAGTCTCCGCACAGGAAGAATATGGGCTGAGATGCCTCTTACAACTCGCGCCGCTGGGCGAGGGCGAATACCTGACGCTCACGCAGATCGCCGAGCGCGAAGGAATTTCCGTGGCGAATGCGGGCAAGTTGCTCTGGATTTTGAATAAAGCGGGACTGGTGATTTCGATTCGCGGCACGAAGGGCGGCTATCGTCTGGCGCGTCCGGCGGGGGAGATTCATCTGGACGAAATCATCAAGGTGCTTGACGAGGACGTGCTGGCGAGCCATTGCAAGAGTTACACGGGTGTCCTTGATACCTGCATCCATACGGGCAATTGCGGTATCCGTCCGGTGATCGTCGGTTTGCACGACATCGTCCAGAAAGCGATGGCAGGCATCACGCTCGCACAACTCCTCGGAACCGAATCGACTGTGGAGATGACGTTGCACCAAATTAACGCCCGCGCCCGCGACGCCGCCGCGGTTGTAGCGACAACTCGCAGACAGGCTCGATGAACGCGACTTGAAGATTGCGATGAATAGATTTCAGATTTGAACATTGGGAAAAGAGAACAATGAGCACAATCGAACTACTGGCAAACCAGGAATACAAATATGGCTTCGTGACCGACATCGAATCGGACATGATCCCGCGCGGGTTGAGCGAAGATACGATCCGCCTCATCTCCGCGAAGAAGCAGGAACCGGAGTTCATGCTTGAGTTTCGGCTCAAGGCCTATCGCCACTGGCTGAAGATGGAAGAGCCGGGACACTGGCCGAACATCACCTATCCGAAAGTTGATTATCAGGACATCATCTACTACAGCGCGCCCAAGCAGAGAGAGAAAAAGGCGAGCATGGATGAAGTCGACCCGGAGTTGATCCGCACCTTCGAGAAACTCGGCATCCCGCTCTCCGAACAGAAGCAACTCGCGAACGTGGCCGTCGATGCTGTGTTCGACTCCGTCTCGGTGGCGACGACTTATAAAGAGAAACTGAAGAAGCACGGCGTCATCTTCTGTTCGTTCTCCGAAGCGGTGCGGGAATACCCCGAACTCATCAAAAAATATCTCGGCACCGTGGTGCCGACCAACGACAATTATTTCGCGGCGCTCAACAGCGCGGTTTTCACTGACGGCTCGTTCGTCTTTATTCCGAAAGGCGTGCGCTGCCCGATGGACTTGTCCACTTACTTCCGGATCAACAATTCCGAGTCCGGCCAGTTCGAGCGCACTTTGATCATTGCCGAAGAGGGCGCGCACGTCTCTTATCTCGAAGGCTGCACCGCGCCAAAGTTCGACAAAAATCAGTTGCACGCGGCGGTTGTCGAACTCGTCGCGCTTGACGATGCGGAGATCAAATATTCGACCGTGCAGAACTGGTACGCGGGCGATGAAGAGGGCAGGGGCGGCATCTACAACTTCGTGACGAAGCGCGGCGCATGTCGCGGGCGCAACTCGAAAATTTCGTGGACGCAGGTTGAGACCGGCTCGGCGATTACGTGGAAATATCCTTCGTGCATCTTGCAGGGCGACAATTCCATCGGCGAGTTCTATTCCGTTGCTCTGACGAATCACGCGCAGCAGGCCGACACGGGCACGAAGATGATCCACATCGGCAAGAATACGCGCTCGAACATCGTCTCGAAAGGCATCTCGGCGGGCAAGTCGAACAACAGCTATCGTGGCCTCGTCAAAATGTTGGCCGGAGCCGACGGGGCGCGCAATTACACGCAGTGCGATTCGATGCTCATCGGCGACAAGTGCGGCGCGAACACGTTTCCTTACATCGAGGTGATGAACAATACGGCGAAGGTCGAGCATGAAGCGACGACTTCGCGGATCAGCGAAGAGCAGTTGTTCTATCTCATGCAACGCGGCATCTCGCAGGAAGACTCCGTCTCGCTCATCATCAACGGCTTCTGCAAGGATGTGTTCCGCGAACTGCCGATGGAGTTCGCCGTCGAAGCGCAACGCCTGCTCGGTCTGAAATTAGAAGGCAGCGTTGGCTAAAAACAGAGGTTTGAGGCTAGAGGTCAGAGGTTAGTAAAAGACAAATTGTTTTAGATCGGTTTTCAATTGAACGTATGGCGTGGGACTAACCCAGATCCCTCTGGTTGCTTATCCAGCGGAAGCTGGCTGTTCTTCTATCCATTACACGCAATTGAAAACCAATCTAACTGATCTTTGACCTCCAGCCTCCGACCTCTAAATTTTGGGAGAAAATTTATCGTGTTAGAGATTCGTAATTTACATGCAACGGTTGAGGGCAAAGAGATTTTGCGGGGTATCGATCTGACGATCAATCGCGGCGAAGTCCACGCCATCATGGGGCCAAACGGTTCAGGCAAATCGACGCTCGCAAAAGTGCTGGCGGGGCATCCGGCTTACGAAGTGACGGGCGGCGAAGTATTGTTCGACGGTAAGGATCTGCTGGAGTTCGCGCCCGATGAACGCGCCCGCGAAGGCGTCTTCCTCGCGTTTCAGTACCCGGTGGAAATCCCCGGCGTGTCGAATGCGCAATTTCTGCGTTTGGCCTACAACGAAAAACGGAAGCATCTCGGCGAAGAGGAACTTGACCCGCTTGAGTTCAAAGACTTGCTGGCAGAGCGCGCGAAGATCGTGGAGATGGACGCGGGTTTGATGTCGCGTTCCGTCAACGAAGGCTTTTCGGGCGGCGAGAAGAAACGCAACGAAATTTTGCAGATGGCGGTGCTCGAACCGAAACTCGCCGTGCTCGACGAGACCGATTCGGGACTCGACATCGACGCCCTGCGCATCGTCTCCGAAGGCGTCAACAAACTGCGTAATGCCGAGAACGCCATCGTGCTCGTCACACACTATCAACGCCTGCTCAATTACATCATCCCCGATCACGTCCATGTCCTGTTCAAGGGGCGCATCGTGCGTTCGGGCGGCAAAGAGTTGGCGTTGGCGTTGGAAGAGAAGGGCTACGACTGGCTCAAGGATGAAGTGGCCGTTAATCAACCATTAGCCGTCGGCGTGTAGACCCTCGTGCGCGAGTTGAAGAACAAAAATTGGCCGGCTGAGAGATGATGATGATGGCACAAGCAACAAAAGAGAAGAGTTTATATAGAGCCGCGTTTGAGAGGAAGCAGGCGGGAGGCGCGCAAATCCTCCCCGCGTGGGTGCTGCGCCTGCGCGAATCGGCATTGAACCGGTTTGAGCAGGTCGGATTTCCCACGACCGATATAGAGGATTGGAAGTATACGAACGTCCAGTCCATCGCGAGGAGTGCGTTTGCGCCCCTCCCGGCAACTGCGACGACCGGCTTGAGCGGGGACGCCGTCAGGGCGTTCATCTGCCCGGAAGCGGCATCCAGTTGTCTGGTTTTCGTCAACGGAGTTTATCGTGCGGAGTTCTCGTCAGTCGAAAAGTTGCCGCCGGGCGTCGTCGTCGCGAATTTGGATGAAGCCCTGACGGGTGAACATGAATTCGTCATGCGCTCGCATCTCGCGCGTCCGAGCGAAACGGAAGCCGACGGTTTCACCGCGCTCAACGCCGCTTTCCTCGGTCATGGCGCGCTCATCTATCTGCCGAAAGGCGCACAGGTCGCAACTCCGATTCAACTGCTGTTTCTGTCAGAGGCGATGGCGCAATCGACCGCGAGTTTTCCGCGCGTGCTCGTTGTCGCGGAGCGCGAGAGCGAGGCAACGATCATCGAAAGTTACGAAGCCGCAGGTGAGGTGCGCTCATTGACGAACGCAGTGGTGGAGGTCTTTGTCGGGGAGAACGCGCGCCTGACGCATTACAAAGTGCAGCGCGAGAGCGAGCAATCTTTCCACATTGCAACGACGAATGCGGAACTCGAACGAAACGCCAGTTACGATCTGACGACCATCACTCTGGGCGCACAGCTTTCGCGTCATGCCATCAACATCAAACTCGCGCACGAAGGCGCGGAGTGCTGGATCGACGGTCTCTATCTGGTCGGCACGAATCAGCACGCCGACACGCATTCGCTCATCGATCACAACAGCCCGCACTGCACCAGTCACCAACTTTACAAAGGCATCCTCGACGGCAAGTCTCGCGCTGTGTTCAACGGCAAAGTCTTCGTTCACAAAGATGCGCAAAAGACCGACGCGAAGCAAAGCAACAAGAATTTGCTGCTCTCGAACGAGGCGCGCGTAGACACCAAACCGCAGTTGGAGATTTACGCGGACGACGTGAAATGCGCGCACGGCGCGACCGTCGGCCAACTCGAAGAGGAAGAGTTGTTTTATCTCGTCAGTCGCGGGCTGCACCCGGAACTCGCGCGCAATCTGCTGACTTACGGGTTTGCGGAAGAGTTGGTGGTGAAGATCAAAATCGATTCGATCAAGCGGCAATTGGACGAGGCGATCTTGAATCGCCTGCATGCGCGGCTCGAAGCCTGAGGATGGAAAAGATGATCGCAACAGAGAAGTCGATAATGAGAGAAATGCAGGCAGACGCTGCCAACGGGTCATGGGATGTGGCGCGCGTCCGCGCGGATTTTCCGGTGCTGACGCAGACGGTTAACGGCAAGCCGTTGGTCTATCTCGACAACGCGGCTTCTTCGCAAGTGCCGCAGGTCGTCATTGATCGCGGCAGCCGCTACCTGCGCGAAGAGCATTCAAACATTCATCGCGGAGTTCACTATTTGAGCCAGCGCGCGACGACCGCTTACGAGGGGGCGCGTGAAAAGGTGCGCCGCTTTATCAACGCACGCGAGTCGCGCGAGTGTCTCTTCGTGCGCGGCTGCACCGAAGGCATCAACCTCGTGATGCACGGCTACGGGCGCAAGTTCGTCACGGCGGGCGACGAGATCATCATCTCCGCGATGGAGCATCACGCGAACATCGTCCCGTGGCAGATGCTCTGCGAAGAGAAAGGCGCGCATTTGCGCGTCATCCCGATGAACGACGCGGGCGAGCTGTTGCTCGACGAGTACGAAGCCCTCTTAAACGAACGCACCAAACTCGTCGCCGTGATGCACGTCTCGAACGCGCTCGGCACGATTAATCCCATTAAGGAGCTCACGGCGCGAGCGCATAAACAGGGCGTGCCAGTGCTGGTTGATGGGGCGCAGGGCACGCCGCATCTACAGATCGACGTGCAGGATTTGGATTGTGACTTCTACATTATCTCCGGCCACAAGATGTTTGCGCCCACCGGCAGCGGCGTCGTCTACGGCAAGGCGGAACTTTTGGAGCAGATGAATCCCTTCCTCGGCGGCGGCGACATGATCCGCACCGTCACCTTCGAGAAAACAACTTATGCGGGCTTGCCGAATAAGTTTGAAGCGGGCACCCCAGCCATCGCTTCGCAGATCGGGCTTGGCGCGGCGATAGATTATCTGAACAACATCGACCGCCAGCAGGCGCATGCCTACGAGCAGGAGTTGCTCGCCTACGCGACGGAAAAACTCTCCGCCATCGAAGGCGTCCGGCTCATCGGCACGGCGCGCGAGAAAGCGGGCGTGCTCGCGTTCATCATCGAAGATGTCCACCCGCACGATGTCGGGACGATACTGGACCAGGAGGGCATCGCCATTCGCGCCGGACATCACTGCGCGCAGCCGGTGATGAAACGCTTCAACGTTCCGGCGACGGCGCGCGCCTCCTTCTCTTTCTATAATACGAAGGAAGAAGTTGACACGCTGGCGAGCGCAGTACAGAAAGTAATTGAGGTGTTTAGCTGATTAGTGAAATGGTGAATAGTAAATGGAAACATTCAGTTCCTTCTCTTCACCGTTCACCTTTGACCATTCACTATGTCTGAACTGAGCGAGCTATACCAGCAGGTCATCCTTGACCACAACAAGAAGCCGCGCAACTTCAGGAAGTTGGAGACGGCCAATCGCCACGCCGAAGGTTACAACCCGCTCTGTGGCGATCAATTGACGGTCTACTTGCAAATGGAAGACGACCGGATCACTGAGGTTAGCTTCGAGGGATCGGGTTGCGCCATCTCGAAAGCGTCGGCCAGCATGATGACGCAGACCGTGAAGGGAAAGACGCGCGCCGAGGCGGAGACGTTCTTCGACGAGTTTCACCGGATGGTGACGGGTGAACTGGACGAAGAAGCGACGCCGAACAATCTCGGTCGGCTCAAGATTTTCGCGGGCGTGCGCGAGTTTCCCGCGCGCGTCAAATGCGCGAGCCTCTCCTGGCACACGCTCCACGCCGCGCTCGCTGGTGAAGACGCCGTGACAACGGAGAATCTGGGACCTGACATTACTGCCGAGCAGGTGTCGGCATGACGCGCTTTTTATGAGGCCGTTGGTCGTTCAGGTTAATCACTGCGCGGCAAGCAGCGATGATAGACAGCGCGCGAGGCGCTGGCTCTCGCAGTGCTTGCGCCATCGTGAGGACACGGTTGAAATCAGTCTTCGCCAATTGCGAGATGATTGGTAGTAAGCCCACCCCGCTACTAATGTCAAAAGTAAATGACGCCGGGGCCGGGGTCTGAATCCTGAAAGTGAGCCGGTCGTCGAGCGCGTCGAAATGCTCAGTATCGTTGATGTCTGTACCAGCGGCTTCCAACAATTCAAAGGCGCGTGCGGCATCCCACTCGGCCAGACCCGCCGCAAGATAGATATAAATGCGTGCGCGTTGGGCGCGATTCGCAAGTTTAGCCGCTTCGGCAACTGCCGCATTCGCCTCTTCGCCCGCCCGTGCCAGATCGCCGCGTTCCAGCCACGCCTTAGCTAATTGGAAATTTATGGCCGTGCGCCGCTCTCTGGTTAATGTTGAAGCGGCGAGTTTGGCAGCGGTTTCCAAGTCGCCACGCTTGATGTGAGCGCGGGCTTCATTGAATCCGATGAACTCGAGCGACATGTGCCGCAAGTCATCTTCCTTGATCCGCGCGGCCAATGCCCGCGCTCGCTCAAAACTGCCTTCGTTCGTGGCCGACCTCAGCGTTGTGAAGAAGTAATGATCGCGCTGCCGTGCCTCTGGCAATTGTTCAATACTTTTTATAACGTCCGACACGGGAGCATTGCCGTCAACGGAGGGCTTAGCATCTGCCGTCACACGCGGCGGCGTAGTGGGTTGGCCTAACCCCGCCAGCGTCGCGCCGACCGCCGCCAGCCGTCGCGGTTCATAGAGCTGAAATAAAGGCAGCAACTGTGTCAACGCAAAGCGCTTGAGCGCGATTGAACCGGCTGCCCCCGGCAGTCCCGGCGTTACCGGGAAACGCAACAGCGCATCAGCCGCCGCTTGCAAGTACGCCTGCGCCAGCGCGGGCGAGACGGGCGGGGCGAGACTGAAATTCACTCCGTACCCGACGGCCTCAACGCCGTCGCTTAACGTGCCGACGGCAACGCTGCCCGGATAAAACAGGTACAGCCCCAGCAAGAGGACATCGTTTGGATCGGCTGGAGCCTGGCGCAACGCGCCGACCGCATCGAGGAAGAGGCGGTCGGCTGCCGCGCCGTCGCGTTCTCGCAGTTCAGATAAAAACCAGAGAAGTTGCGCCGACCTGCCTTCGGCCAAACTGCGGCGCGCGAAGGCGAGAGCGCGAGCCTGCTCGCCGTTGCCCAAGAAGTCGCGCGCCGAGTCCAGCGAGAGCGCACCGCGTTCGCTGATGCGTTCCAGTGAGTCACGCGATAGTCGTTCTTCACCCCCGGCGGCCTCTGCAAGCTTTGCGATCAGGCGGCTCGCCAATTCCGGATCGTGACGGCGCGCAATCGCCGCGACCTCCGCCCGCACGATATAGCGGTCTGCCAGATCAGCTTTCAGCTCTGCGACTTCCTGAAAGGCAGCAACCAGCAACTCGCGCGCACGCTCCGGCTCTAAAGACCAGAGTACGTCTGCTATTTGTGCCTTAACGCGCACCTGAAGAATTCGATCTTCATAACCTTTGGCCTCGCTCAGGATATTTTCTAACGCGACGAGAGCCTGTTCCCGGCGCGGATCGATTGGCGTTTGGGCCGTCCGCTCTTGAGCGAATGTTGTTAACGCGGGCAGTAAGCATACGGAGATAAGCATCGTCGGTAAAACGAATCGCCTGAGCGTGCGGAGCATAATGCACCTTCTCTCTGAAGATTGATTGCGGAACATGAAGGGAGCGTGCGCAAAGCATATTGATAAAGGTGGCCGCGCTCAAAACACGAGAGCAGCCACCTCAGCCTCAAAGCGCTCTGCTTAACTCCTATGAAAATAGGGCGAGTCCAAATCAGATTGAATGGTCTCGTTCTATTTTCATTCAATATCCTACCGCTACTGGACACGGTTCGGCTACGCATTCGGTAGCGTTTGCTTTGCAGCATTCACCTTCGCAAGTAGCCCCGTTGCCGGCAGTGCATTTGGCTGCGTCCGCGCCAGGCGTCCAAAGCGTACTGGCGCCGCCCGCCAATACCGCTGCCAGAGCAAGCGGCAGAACCGCCTTGTCGAGAATCTTCTTGATTGAAATGTTCATTACGGTTACTCCTTTTTACCATGGGTTATGCCGGGCGAGCCGGCGTGATGAGGAGAATTCCTCTATACCGACTGGTCGCGACCAGACGGTTTTGCCTGTCGGTAGCGACGCTGCTGTAAAAATCGACTGTGCCGCGCGGCTGCTTCATAAATTTCAAGGGCTTGCCGCCGGCGTCTGCCACGTAAATGCTTCCGTCATTGAGCGGCACGTAAAGCTGACGGCGGCTCTCATCGAAGAACAGGTTGAAGGCTACGTAAAAGGCCGGCACGCGCGAGTGAACGGTTGTGATGACGACGCCGTGCTTTGATTTGTTTGGATCGTCCGACCAGAAGATGCCGCGCAAGCGTTCGACTTCCTCACCGGGAATGGCCGTTTCCCATAGCAGTCGCCCGGTTGCGTCGTACTTCTGAAGTACCCCTTGATGATCCAACGACACATAAACTTCATCTTGACTGGTGACGACGAGATGCACGCGATTGGCGACATTGCGATAACGCCCTTCGCCGTTGTTCAACTTGCCGAAGGAGCGGAGCACTCCTCCGTGAGGCCCGTACACCGTGACCAACGCGCCAAGTTCCGGCTGGCTGAGGAGGTACTCTCCGCGCGCGTTTACGGCCAGAGCCAAACATTCTGCCTGGTAATTAATAGTCCCCAGGTGTCTTCCATCGGGAGTGAATCCTTGTAAACGTTTTTTTCCATCAATCACAAAGATGTTGCCCTGCCGATCAAGAGCGAAATCCTGCGGGTCGAACAGCGCGCCCGGCTCCTGTCCGGCGGCGGAGATTTGCCGGACGAACTTCCAATCCGACGACAGCACCACCAGACGGTTGTTGCCGGCATCAAGCACATAGTAATTGCCATCCGGCCCGACAAGAATCCGCCGCGATTGATCAAGCGGAACATCGCGCGCTACCTGCGTGGCACGCAGTGTCACGGCGGGGACGGGTAATAGTGGCTCTGCCAGGGCTGAGACCGCCGTCAGCGCGAACGTGTGCGCGAGCAAAACTTTCAGCAGCCTGTTGTGATGTCTCATGAACCCCTTCCTTTACCAGACTCATGAACCCCTGTTCTTCTTGCGCTAATATCTTTAGTTCAACTCATCGAGTGCTTGCACATGCTCGATTCGTCCTTGTGCGTCAACGCTCACGACAACTGCCATTTCCGCATCACCTGACTTGGTGCGGTACTCGTTATCTAAATCGCCGAGCGGTTCGCGGGCAAGATAAACGCTGTCGATTGCCACACCGCCCTCTGTTAAGTCAGTTAGCAACTCTTGCCGGGGGAAACGCCTGCTGAAAATGAGAAAACGAGGTTTACTGCCCGGTTTGGAGTTCGTCAACTCCCGGTAACGCTGCATATATGCGTGCAATTGGCAAGCGGTACAGCGTGCCGAAATCAACACTATCTCGGCATTACGCGGCGCAAGCGTTTGCACTGTACCGCCTGCCACCGGTGCAACCCGAATGTCCGGTAACACCTCGCCAATTCGATAGTATTGTTTGGCCTGGTCGCGGCTGTAATCAATTGTGCCAACCACATACTTCTCGACGATCTGGCGGGTAAAGTCTTCCGGTGCCGCACCGGCAAAGCTAAAAATCACTTGACCGTCGGAAGTAATTAAAAAGGTATGCTCATAATGAGCAGGCGCGCGTAAGAGCAGTCGAAGCAGCGAACTGCGATCAAACAAAACCGGAACCGATAGAACTTCACGCTCAGATAGGGCTTGCACTTCAGGTTGTTGCGCGTCAGTCACAAGAAACACCTGCAACCCGCTACTGCGATACCGTTGCAGCAACACATCCGCGTATTTTATTGATTTCAGATGACTGAAATGTGAGGGACGCATGAATATATGAGGAGAAGGTGCGGAGGGAGGCTTGGATCGCTACGAGGATAGCCCGCTTGCTGAAGAGCATGCCGGAGTGCGTTCGGGTCAACACGGTCGCCATATTCCAAAGGGGTTTCATAATTCGTATCAGTAATCACCCGTGCCAACGAACGGCCTAAGTACCAGTTGTGTATGAGCAAGCCGAAGGTGGCGAAGGTGAGAAGGTAAAGAATTACGGCAAGACCGCGTTGGATTAACGCTTCAGAAGTGTGAGGAACCATTTTGACCTCCGGTGATAAACCTCCGGGTGACCGCCTTTCAATGTTCGGGAACGCCACTCTGTGCCGAGATGGTGGGTCCCGAGTCAGTAGTATTGGCGCGAACAGGTGTTTGCTTCAGTATCGAGATCTGAGTGCGAAGTAACGAGTTCTCGCGGTAAAGTCCGGTGACGATGACGGCTAAGAAGACGGTGAGAAGAATACGGACGAGACGATTTCTCATAACGGCTATCCTGTCTGATATAGCTCAAAGCTGAGGAATGCCAATTCTAAAATGAACGCGCCGGATTCTACCCGCCTCCTCGAAACCTGTCAAGGGTAATTTTTAACGGGTAATGAGATACCTTCAGTTGCAAAGAATTTTGCAACCTGAGCCTGAATATCCCGGCGACCGACAAGAACATGATTGCCTTCATTTATCAGAACTATTGCGACGGGGCTAATTTTTCGCAGAACAGCAAAGTAGTTGTTCAAGTTGCCGGCAAATTGGACGGCGTCTGTTCATAAATGCTTGCTGCGAGGCTGCCAGAATGAAAGTTACAACGGAGAGCCTGGAGCTGGAGATCACTTCGGACCAAGTCTTCGCTTGCGGAAAGCACAAACCTGGAAAATGAAAGACGGCATGCTTTGCCGTCTTTTTGTTTGTCTTGAGGTCACTGGCAAAGTTCGCGGGAACTGTTCATAATAGCTCGCCGAAGGAGTCTGCCAAGTGAAAATCACATCAATCGAACTGCGTGAGATTCGTCTGCCGCTGGTACATTTCTTCGAGACGAGTTTCGGGCGCACGACCGAGCGCAGGATTGTGCTCGCGCGCCTGCTCGATGAAGACGGCACGGAGGGCTGGGGCGAATGCACCGCCGGCGAAGGGCCGTTTTACTGCGAGGAATGGACGGAGAGCGCGTGGAGCGTGAGCAAACATTATCTCGCGCCGATGGTTGTCGGACATAAAGTCGAGAGCGCGTCTGAAGTGTTCGCGCTGATGCAGGCAGCGCGCGGGAATCGGATGGCGAAGGCCGCGCTGGAGACGGCGTGCTGGGATATCGAAGCGCAGCGGGCGGGGTTGCCGCTCTGGAAATTGTTGGGCGGCGTGCGCGAGGAGATCGCGAGCGGCGTCTCCATCGGCATTCAGGATTCGCCCGCCGCCTTACTGGAAAAGATCGAGCGCGAAGTGGGCGCGGGGTATCAACGCATCAAGATCAAAATCAAGCCGGGGTGGGATACGTCGATTGTCGAAGGGGTGCGCGCCCGTTTTCCTGAGATCAAATTGATGGTTGACGCCAACTCCGCTTACACGCTCGCGGATGCTCCGCTTTTTCAGGCGATGGACAGGCACAACTTGATGATGATCGAACAGCCGCTCGCCTATGACGACATGGTGGACCACGCGCGTTTGCAGGAACAAATTGAGACGCCAGTGTGCCTCGATGAGTCGATTCGTTCGAGCGAGGATGCGCGCAAGGCGATTGAGATGAACGCCTGTCGCATCATCAACGTCAAACTCGGGCGCGTGGGCGGGCACGCCGAAGCGCGGGAGGTGGAGCGCGTGTGCCGCGAGCAGAACGTGCCGGTGTGGTGCGGCGGCATGTTGGAGTCAGGGATCGGGCGCGCACACAACATCGCCCTGGCGACGCTCGCAGGATTCACCTTGCCGGGCGACGTTTCGGCGAGCGCCCGTTATTGGGAAGAGGATGTGATCGAACCGCCCGTCACCGTGTCGGCGCGGGGCACGATCAACGTCCCGACCACGCCGGGCCTCGGCTTCGCGGTGAAGCGAAAAAGAATCGACGCGTTGACCGTCAGAAAAGAGATTTTCGCGGGTGCGTGAACAAAAGATTTGAAATTTCAAATTTGAGATGTGGAGTTGTGAGGTGTGAAGTTCTACGGTGTTGACTGCCATGGCTGTTGAATTGAGTCAGAGCGTGAGGGAATCGCTACGAGAGTATTTTGCCGGTCGCGAAGGCGAGGTGTTGTCGCTCGTGCGCGCGTTGGTGGAGGCCGAGTCGCCGTCCGGCGATGTGGAGGGCAACCGGGCTGTCGTCTCACTGCTCACGGAGGTGGTGCGGCGAATAAATGTGGAGACGGAAGTTACAACGGATTTCGCTCCCGGCTATGGCTCTCATCTGTTGATTCGCGCCTTCGGCGACACAGACAGGCAGGACTTGCCCGCGACGTTGATTCTGGGGCACACGGATACGGTGCATCCGCGCGGCTCGATCCGGGCGCGACCGTGGCGCGAAGAGGACGGGCGCGTCTATGCGCCGGGCATCTTCGATATGAAGGCCAACTGCGCGCTCACGCTTGAGGCGTTGCGGGCGTGTGCGACGCTCAAACTCAGGCCGTCGCGCCCGGTCGTCCTGCTTCTGACCTGCGACGAAGAAGTCGGGAGCCACAGCGGGCGCGCTCTGGTGGAGAGGGAAGCGCGCCGCGCGGCGCAGGTCTTGGTGCTTGAGCCATCCGCGCCGGACGGTCGAGCGAAGACGGCGCGCAAAGGAACCGGCATGTTTACGTTACGCACGACAGGCCGCGCCGCTCATGCGGGACTCGATCCGGAAAAGGGCGCAAGCGCGATTCTGGAAATGGCACGACAGATCGAGCGTTTGCATGCGTTGGGCGACGTGGCGCGCGGCGTCACGGTTAACGTCGGGGTCGTCTCGGGCGGGACGCGTTCTAATGTCGTGGCGGCTGAAGCGCAGGCAGAGATCGACGTGCGCTTTTCGACCATGGAGGATGCGCTTCGTCTGGAAGAGGCGATTTTGCAATTGCGACCCTTCGACGAGCGCGTGCGAATCTCAGTTGGGGGCGGTATCAATCGCCCGCCACTGGAAAGGAGCGATGCTGTCGTCGCGCTCTACGAGCATGCGCGGCAGATTGCCGCCGCTTTCGATTTCGAGTTGGGGGAGACGAGCGTCGGCGGCGCGTCCGACGGAAACTTCGCGGCGGCGGTGGGCGCAACGGTCCTCGACGGGTTGGGCGTGGAAGGCGACGGGGCGCATGCGACGCATGAGCACATCGTTAAAAGCGACCTCGCGCGGCGCGGCGCATTGCTTGCCGCATTGATCGCGACGCTGTAGGTGCAAGCGAGATTCCTGCAAATTACTTTTCAGCAATTTCAGTATTGAAACTCGACATTGTTTGTCGCCGAATATTATGGAGAGGATGGAGATTCATGTCCGCATTTCGCATCACGATTTTTAGTTTACTCACGTTTCTTTTCGTCACTGCTCCGCTGCCCCCTTTATCACGCGATGCAAAACGCGCACGGGTGGCTGTCGCCGCGTCGCGTGATCCGGTGCGCGCGCCGCACGGGATGGTCGCTTCGACAAGCAAGTTGGCTTCCGAAGCGGGCGTGGATATTTTGCGGCGGGGCGGCAACGCCGTGGATGCGGCGATTGCGGTGGCCTTCGCGTTGGCGGTGACCTACCCGGCGGCGGGCAACCTGGGCGGCGGCGGTTTCATGATGATTCGCCTGCGCGATGGTCGCACGACCGCGATTGATTATCGCGAGATGGCTCCGCTGGCGGCGACACGCAATGTCTATCTCGACGGGCAGGGAAACTTGATCAAAGGCGAAGGCTCTTCGACTGTGGGCTATCGCGCAGCGGGCGTGCCGGGGACGGTGGCGGGGATGGAATTGGCGTTGAAGAAGTACGGGTCAGGGCGGCTGACGTGGGCGCAGTTGGCCGAACCCGCGCGGCGTCTGGCGGCGAACGGCTACACGGTCAGTCATAATTTCGCGCGGAGCCTGCGCGGCAGCCATGAACTGTTGGAAAACTATGCGGACAGCAAGCGCATCTTCCTCAATCAGGGTCGCTATTACAAGGAAGGCGACACTCTGCGCCAGCCGGAATTGGCCGCGACGTTCGCGCGTTTGCAGCGGGGCGGGCCGCGCGAATTTTATGAAGGCGAAACGGCGCGGCTCATCGCCGAGGACATGAAACGCAGCAAAGGTTTGATGACGCTCGCGGATTTGCGCGGCTATGTGGCGAAGGAGCGCGTGCCTTTGCGCACGACCTATCGCGGCCATGAAGTGATTTCGATGCCGCCGCCTTCCTCCGGCGGCGCGGTGCTCATCGAGATGCTGAATATCCTTGAAGGCTACGATCTGCGCAAAATGAATTGGGCCTCATCGGAAAAATATCATCTCACGACGGAAGCCATGCGGCGTGCGTTCGCGGATCGCGCCGAGTACATGGGCGATACGGATTTCGTCAAAGTTCCGGTCGCGGGCTTGATTGATAAGAAGTACGCGGAGAAACAACGCGCGAGCATCAATACGGAGCGCGCCTCGACGAGCACGGAGATAAGCGCCGGAAAACCCACCGGGTATGAATCGGAGGAGACGACGCACTTCACCATAGTTGACGCGGAGGGCAACGCCGTGTCGAACACGTACACGTTGAATCTCGGCTATGGCTCCGGCGTGACGGCGAAGGGCACGGGCATCCTGCTGAATAACGAGATGGACGATTTCGCCGCCAAGCCGGGCACGCCCAACGCTTACGGCCTGATTCAAGGCGAGCGCAACGCGGTTGCGCCCGGAAAGCGTCCGCTGTCCGCAATGACGCCGACCTTCGTGCTGCGCAAAGACAGGACGCTCTGGTTCACCATCGGCTCACCCGGCGGCCCGACGATCATCAACACTGTGCTTCAGACCATTATCAACATCGTCGATCACGACATGAACATCCAACAGGCCATTGACGCCCCGCGCGTTCATCATCAATGGCTACCCGACGAGATCGTCCACGAGCCTTACGGCCTCTCCGCCGACACGCAACGCGCCCTCGTCGCACGCGGGCACAAACTCATTGACAAGCCGCGCTACATGGGTGACGCGCAGGGCATCATGATCGAAGAGAAAACCGGCATGCGGCTCGGCGCAAGCGATTCGCGAAACGACGGCGTGCCGGTCGGGTACTGAATGAGCAATCGGGGTTTTAGACCGGCAATAAGGGATAAGCGGAAGTTCTAAAAAGTTGTTGAGGTGATATCTGTATGCGCAAAGAGCGAGTCAAGGTCAGATTGTTAATCGCGCTGCTGTTGATAACTGTAGCGGGGGAAAGTGTCAGGTCAATTGGCGCGCAGGCCGGCGGCGAGAGAATGGCGACAACGGCGGCGATTCGTGTCGCGCCGCCAGCGCCAGTGTTTGACGAAGGCGCGCGCGTGGCCGAACTCACCGCGCGGCGCAATCGCGTGGCGGACGCAATCGGGAAACAGTCGTTGCTCGTGCTCCTGAGTGGCGAGCCGCGCGTCTACGCGGGAGATGTGGATTATGAATTTCGTCAAGAGAATAATCTTTATTATCTGACCGGATTAAAACAACAGAGGGCGACGCTGGTGTTGCTGCCCGGCCATGCGACTATGCGCGAGATACTATTCATCCCCCGCCGCAACCCGGCGGCGGAGACGTGGACCGGCCACATGTACAGCCCCGCGCAAGCGCGTGCCATCTCCGGGATCGGCGAAATCTGGGAGGCCGGAGAATTCGAGCCGTTCATGCGTGCGATGCAGGCGCGGACACCTTACCGGCCCAAGCCAGAAGCGATTCTGCACACCGCTTTAACCGCGCCCGGCACCGATGCCGCGCCGCCGACCAACGCCACGGCAAACGCGGCGACGAGCATGGGCGGTTATGAAACGCTGTTCGGGGCAATGGCGCAAAAAAGCGGCGTGCTTTATTTGTTGCATGCGGGCGGCGAGAACGATAACCGCGAATTTCGGCAGGAGCGGGCATTCGCGGCGCGCTGGGCACAGGCATCGACTGGCTTAAGCGTGCGCGATGCGTGGCCGATTTTCAGCGAGATGCGGTTGCGCAAGTCGCCGATGGAGTTGCAACTCCTGCAACACGCCGTTGACATCACGACCGAAGCTTTGGGACGGGCGATGGCGGCGGCGGGACGTTCGCGCACGGAGTATGAAGTCGAGGCCGAAGTTGATTACACCTTCAAGCGGCGGCACGCGGACAACTGGGGCTACCCGTCTATCGTCGGCTGCGGCCCGAACGCGACGACCTTGCACTACGTCGAGTCGGAAGGGGAAGTTAAACCGGGGCAGTTGTTGCTGATGGACGTGGGCGCGGAGTATGAACATTACACCGCCGATGTGACGCGCACATTCCCGGTCAACGGTAAATTCACCGCCGCACAAGCCGACATCTATAACGCAGTGCTGGCGGCGCAGGAGGCTTCGATGTTCGTCGCCCGTCCGGGCGGGAACTTCGGCGAAGTCAACAAAGCTTCAATCGAGGTCGTCAAGGACGCGCTATTGCGTCTCGGACTTATCACGAATCGCGACTCGTTTCAGTATCGCCTGTGGTTCATGCACGGCACGTCGCACTGGCTCGGCATGAACGTGCATGATGTCGGCGCGCTCAACACGAAGTTTGAACCCGGCATGGTCTTCACCATCGAACCCGGCATCTACATCCGCCCGGACGCGCTCGACAATTTGCCGAAGAACGAGGAGAACCGGAAGTTCATCGAAGCCGTGCGCCCGGCCTTTGAAAAGTACAACGGCATCGGCGTGCGGATCGAGGACGACGTGGTGATCACGGCGGACGGACACCGCAACATGACCGTCGCGCTCCCGCGCACGCTGGCCGACGTGGAAAATTTTATGGCGCGAGCCACGCGCGAGTTGCGCGCGAATCTCTTCTCTCGTTATAGGCGGATTCAACTTTGAAGTGCAGCTCTGCAACTACCACTCGCCGCAGAGCTAAAACCGTCTGACTGTTTTTTAGATTGGTTTTCAATTGCGTGTAATGGATAGTAAGAACAGCCAGCTTCCGCTGGATAAGCAACCAGAGGGATCCGGGTTAGTCCCACGCCATACGTTCAATTGAAAACCGATCTAGTCTCTATTGCTTGCAACAGTTATGCCCCTAACCGGAGACGCCACGGATGTCGTGTGAACAGATAACCGCGTTGCACTTCAAAGTTGAATTCACGCTTTGAAATAAACACCGGGAGGTCAGGATAGCGAATAGCCGGTTCACGCAGAGGCGCGGAGATGACGCGGAGGTGGGAATGCCATTCGAGCCTGCGGCGTTCCTCTGCGTGATCTCCGCGCCCTCTGCGTTGAGTCTGGTATCCCAGTGTAGTCTGTTTCGATTTAGACTCATTCGTAGCTCAGCGCATCGACCGCATCCTGACGGGCGGCGCGCAGGGCCGGGTAGAGCGCGCCGATGCTGCCGCCGACCACGCCGATCAACAGCGAGATGAGAACCCAGCGCGGCTCGATCTCGACGCTCAGGTTGCTCGCGCGCATCAAGGCGAAACGCGCGGCGAAGGTCAGGACAAGCCCAAGCAGGACGCCGAGCACGCTGACGAGCAACGCCTCCTGTTCGATCACCCACGCGATTGATGTGTTCGACATGCCGAGCGATTTGAGGATGCCGATCTGGCGCGTCCGTTCCGTGACGGTCGTGTACATCGCCAGCAAAATGACGAGCATGCTGATGGTGGCGGCAATGGCGACGATGACGCTGATGAAGACGTTCAAGGCGGGGACGCTCGTCGCGTACAGTTCCGGCAGGTCGCGCGTGAAGATGATTTGATCGTCGGGGAACGCTTGATGAATGCGCTCGGCCACAATTTCCTGCTCCGCCGGGTTCACGCAGGCGATGAGGATGCTCGTGCAACTCGCCGGACTCCCCACCTGTTCCTGTATCGTCGCGAGCGGAATCTTGATGCGCGCCCCGCCCGGCGGTTCGTAGATGCCGACGATGCGAAACGGGCGGTCGTAGAGTTGCAACGTGTCGCCGACGCGCGCTTTGCGCTGCTCGATCCAGATCGCATCGACGATAGCCACGTCGCCGCTCGCCGGCAGCCGCTCGCCTTCGCTGATCCTCATCCCGGCGAGTCGCGAGTAAGAATCGAAATCGATCCCGTCAACGAGTCGTATGCCGAAGCCGCTGTCGCTGCCGGCGGTGGTTTGACCGAGCGGCACGGCGGCGCGCACGCCCGCGATTTTCAACATTTCTTCCGCATGTGAAACGGGCAGGGCAAAGGGCTGCGAACCGCTCAGGCCCATGGTGCCCGAAGCGCGCAGCATGATCTCCGCGCCGACGGTGCCCTCGCGCCTGCCGCGCTCGCGCAAAACGCCGTGCGCCAGCCCAACCGTAAAGACGATGAGCAACACTCCCACGGCGACGCCGAGGATAGAAACCAGCGTGCGCGCCGGTCGATGAGCGATGTTGGAGAAAACCAGATTGTCCATAGCTTTTTCTAATCGCGGGTGACGCTCGATGACGCGCCGCGCCGCTGTCGGTAAGGTCCGTGAGGCCAGCATCGCGAGGCCGATCCCCGTCCAGAAAATCATTCCCGCTTTACGCACGAGCGCGAGCGTCACGCCGGTGGCGGCGACGAATCCGAGCGAACGCAAGATCACTTCTGTGCCGCCTTCGTAAACGCCAATCGTCGCGGGCACAAAACCGAACATGAAATTGATCACCTTCGTCAGCGATTCGATGACGTAAGGGGCTTGCAGCGCGGGACGGAAACCGAGCATGCGCAGTGTGGAATAAACTTCGGTCACGCTGGCGACGTGAGCTAAAAGGTCAAACGCCACGATGCCGAAGAACGCGCCGCGATGATGGCGATAGAAATCGTAGACATTCGATTCAACGTCGTGAATATGCTCACGGCGCTTGGCGAGCGCCCGCGGGTTGAATTCATGCGCCGCCAGTTGCTCGATCAGCCACGTGATCGGCAAGACCCGGCGCGAGGCGGCTAAAGTCGCCGCGAGCAGCGTCAGCATAGCCAGCGACGCGATCAGGAAGAGAGCGTAGTAGGCCGCGTCCGGCAGGTTATAAGTCGCGAGCATGACGCACGCGCCGCTCAAAATGAAAAGCGCGACTGAGAGGTTGTAGAGCAGGTTATCGACGACGAGCGCCTGCACGCCCGTGACGAGCGGGACGCGTTTGCGCAGGAGCGCCGCCTTGGTCGCTTCGCCGAGGAGCGGCCCCGTGAAAGTGAGAAAAGAAATAGCCTCGCCGCTGAGGCGGGTCGTGAACGCTTGCCAGAGATTGAACCGTCTGTGATCGGGCGGGACGGCCATCCGCATCGAGACGGCGCGAAAGAAATGGCGCACTCCGCTGAGACCGAGCAGGATGAAGAAGCCGAGGCCGATTTGCGCGAGCGCATCGAAGATGGGTTGGACGCCGACGCGGTTGATAACGTAGACGAATAACGCGAGGCCACCGGCGAAGGCCACCGCCTGCATCCAGATGACGGAACGACGCCCTTTGCCCTGCGCGCCGGCAAGTTCGACCTCGCCCCTCTCATCTTCCACCCGCGCGGCGGCAATTCTCATTTGCTCTTCGGATGATCTCACGGCGAGACTCCCGTTTTACCTTCTCCGGGCGCTTCTGCCGTACCGGTCGAAGAGGTGACGGGTGTCCGGGTCGCATCAAAGAGTTCGCTGATGATGCGACCCGGATAGCGAGGCGGTTGACCTGTAAACTTCACGGGCGCGTTCTGCGCGAGCGGCGCGAGTTGATCGGTCAGAGCCAAAATAGTCGGCACGAAGCTCAAACTATCGTAAGGCTCGCGGATGACTAGGCCGCGCGGAATCCGCGTTTGTTCACCGCCCGCGAGCATCAGCGTGGAATGCGTGGAGACACGCAGGAATGAGCCGTGATTGCCACCGGGGTTGAAGCCGCGCACATCGAAGTTCCAATGATTGTTGGCGAGCACCAGCAGATCCGTCTCGACAAGGATGCGCTGGCGGCGGCGGAAACGCCGGATCAATTGCTCGTCCGGCGAGAGGCCGGGCACGTCCGCCGCGATGCCCGGAGTGATGTGCCGCCCGAACTGCTCCTGTAGTTGGACCAGACCGTTCGAGTAAGTCGTCAGGTGCAGCGCGTGCAGCCAGTCCGTATCGCTGTGCCACCCGTCGAGCCACTCTTCGCGCCGGGTGCCGGCGGGCACGCGCAGTTGAGCGTCTTCCCACATCTGCAAAGGTAACTCGGCCCGCAAACGCCCGCGCTCGTATTCGATGGCCCCGTCCGCGCGTTGTCGCAGGCGAGCGACGGGCATGTAGCGCAGGAGCAATGCGCCGCCGCGCTCATGCCGCGCGAGAATCAACGCTTGCTTATCTTCGCCGCCATAGAGCCAAACCACTTCGTCGGCGCGCAACTCTTTTCTCATCGCGCCGTCCAGGGCCTCCGCCGGAATCCGCATCGCGATGAAATCCACCGGATGATTGTCAACGCCCGGCTGCACGTTGTTGCGCACTTTCGCCTCGCGCAGCAATTTGAAATAGTTGATGCGCGTGAAACTACGCTCCATGTCGAGCGAGCCGCCGGGCGCGAGGGCAAGCCCGGCGGGCGCGACGCCGACGGTGTAATGCTGCAAGTCGCGGAGCGTATTCTGCTCGCCCATCGCGCCGGTGGCGAGGAGATCGGGGAGGCGCAGGCGCGCGGCGTCGAAGTCTTCTCGCCTCAACGCGAGGAGATTAGCGAGGGTGCGCAGGTATTCGGTGTACTTGCGTTCGTCGGTCGTCCATGAATCGACGCGCGCGGAGAGGCGGCTTGCTTCCTGATCACGCCCGGCATCTCTCTCGGCCTTCGTCCATTCTTTCGGTTGCGCGGCAGCGTGCGCGCGTTCTCCCTCGATCAAACGGCGGAGCGCGCCGAGTTCTTCCTCTAGCTCGTCGAGCATCATTTGCCAATCAGCCCGGTGCGCTTCGATGGTCGCGAAGAAAGCGTCGCGCGCGGCGCGGGCGAGGGCGGGTGAGAGCCTTTTGCTTTGCAGTTGGGTGAGCAGGATGTGGAGGACGTTGAGATCGCTCTGGCGCAGGTGGATGGAGGCGCGTTCGTTGCCGTCGAAATCGACGAGTGCGGTCGGGTAATTTGTGCTCTGGCCTTTGAGATAAAAAGAGTCTGCGGTGGTCGTCGTGACCAGCGGAACGAGCGGATAGACGCTTTTCAACGCATAGTCGCTCAGCAGGCGACGCTTGGTGATGACGTGATGCCCGCCGCCCTCGGCGCTGCCGAGGAGTTTGACGACATTGTAGCCCTGACTATAGATGCGTTCATCCGTGTTCGTGCCGTGATCCGAAACCACGACGAGCGCGGTCTGTGCCGCTTGGGGCGTCTGCTGGATGGTCGTCCAGATGCGTCCCAGAACCTGGTCGATGCCCTGCAACGCCGCGAGGTGCGTGGCAGGGTCGCGGTTGTGATGCGCGGCGTGGTCAAACTCGCTCGTGTAAAAATCCAGATAACGGATGCGCGAATCTTTCAGTTTCTCCAATAATTCGCGTTCGAGTTGCTCCATCACGAGTTCGCGCCCATCAAATTCCACCAGCCATTCATCGAACAACTCGCGCGGCGTGCGCGTGGTGAAGCGGTTTTTCAGGCCGCGTTCGAGCGTGGTCCAGCGGGTGCCGCGCTGATGGAGTTGGAAGCTGGTGTGTCGCTCGTCATAAGGATATAAATCGATGAGCAGCGGGATGCCGAGTTCGTCCAGGAGTTCAGGTCCGGGCATATCCACGCGCATCCCGCTCGCATGGCCGAGCCAGAAGGGAATGAAATTGAGATAGTCGTAAGAGTGGAGCGTCAGGCGGTCAAACTCGACGTTGCCCTTGATTTGTAAGTGCTGCCCCGTGTCGAGGAGCGACCACGACGGCCCTGACAAACTC
The DNA here is from genome assembly GCA_051006195.1 of Pyrinomonadaceae bacterium. Lineage (GTDB taxonomy): Bacteria > Acidobacteriota > Blastocatellia > Pyrinomonadales > Pyrinomonadaceae > JAIVJZ01. The sequence goes on along the minus strand of JBPCIP010000186.1, from coordinate 4,651 downwards.
ATCCCGCGGACGTAAAAATTTGCGACGCGCGTTCCGCGCCGGTAAAAAATGTGCTCGAACCACGGCAGCAAACTTTTGCCCGTGCGCGAATCGCGCCCGACGATGAAGCGATCTATCACATCCGGCGATAAGCCATCAACTTTGACGAGGACCAGACGCCGGGTCTGTGCGAGAGATGTGGGAGCAGCGAACAGCACGCAGATGCAAACGAATAGCAACAGCACGCGAAGACGAAGCGGCGGGGCGGGACGGCGGCGCGCCACCCGCGACGAGCCGGGTGAAAGGAGCAATAAGCCGGAAGCTTTTTCCCTTCGGCTTTCTATCTTTCGCACTGCGCCTGCTGTTGCTGTCATCCGCTTCATCATGCGCCCGTTCACTGCCCTCCGATGGTCGCGATGACTTTAGCATCATGAGTAGAGATGCGCTGCTCTTCGCGCGCGGCCTTGCGAAGATACTCCGCGCTCAAAGTGCGCCAGCGCGAGTCGGCGGCCTCGTCGCGATAGATGCGGACGAGAGAGTTTTTGGCCGTCTCGTTGTTGATGCGATAAAGACTTGAGAGGCAAAGTTCGCGCGTTTCCGCATCGGCGGTTTGCGCGAAGATGCGGGCAATGGCGGAGGCCGTTTTGCCGTCGGCGCGTGTGCCCCGCTCGTAGATGAATTGCAGAGAGCGGCGCACCTCGGCGATGTCCCATTGCACTTCGACCGCCGCGCTCATCCGCGCCACCTCCCGCAAAAATTGACGGTGAAAGGCGAGGCTGCGCGCTTCGTCGAGCCTTGCCAGTTGTTTGTCGGGTGTCGTTTTTTCGCGATGCGTGTAGAGTCCGAAACTGGCTATGTTGGCGAGACGAAATAAAGTCTGGGCGGGGCGCGCATGCGCGAGCGGCGTTAATTCGGCGCGGCGGTCGCGTTCGAGTCGCGCGCCGAGTCCCGTAGGGCGCAGGGCGTAATCGAGCAGCGCGGCATACTGTTCGCGCGCCAGCCGCGCTTCGGCCTTCAGATCGTTTTCGAGCGGGTTGAGCGAGATGCATTCGAGGTTCTGCGAGAGTTGGTCGCGCAGTTCGGGGTCGAGCGAGGCATTGAGCGCGAGCAGCAACTTCAACTGCGAATAGGCGCGCAGGCGCGAAGGCTGATTGACATCCAGCCCGCGCCGGTCGGTGATGAAATCGTAGACAGTACGTCCCAGGAAATACGGGAGGTTGAGATTGGACAAGCCGAGCGTCGTGCGGGCGACATCGCGCAAGACGCGCTGCGACATCTCGCGCCGCTTCGGATTCACATCATCGCGGAAATCGACGAGCAGGATCGGTATCTTCGGGTGATCGAGACCGTAGAGCGCGAGCGGGATCATTTCGACGGCGCGTGCGCCCCCGGTTCCGGGCGCGACGCGGCGATGCTCGGTGTCGAAGTATCTCGTCTCGGTGTAGCCACGCCAGCGGCGCAGGCGTGCATCGCTCCAGGGATCGGCGAGGTTGAGGAAACGTTTGTCGTAGCGGCGGCGGCGCATTTGATTCGCTTGCAAATCTGCGCGCGCGACCCAGAGCAGCGCGTGGGTGGTGTTGCCGTCGGCCATATCGAGCGGCTCGAAGTATAAACCTTCGGCTTCGGCGCGCTGGCGCAGCAGTTCCCAGTTGTGGCCGCGCGTGTCGAGCCATTGCGATGTTTGCTTTTGATAAACCCGACCGAGATAGAGATCGTCGATGATGCCGCCGAAAGTTTTCTGCGTGAGCATGAGACGCGCCTGTATCTCTTTCAACTCGTGCGGCGCGAAAATTGATTGTGCTCCCGACTCGGCTTGATAAAGCGTCAGCACGGCGAGCGCGCGAATGATGTGCGCCTTGCGATAGTCGTCGGCGTTGCGCCGGTAAGATTGCGTCGTGGCTTTCACGGCGAAGCCGGAGGAATTGAGCAGCAGCGTTTGGAGCGAACTCCAAAAAAGTTTCTGCCACACGTCGCGCCCGGTCCCGGCCAGATCGATGAGGTGGGGTGGCACGTCTTCACCGCCCGCCCGCTTTTTACTTCCCACGCGGCGGTACAGGAAAGGCACGGCGGAGGCCGCGCGCTGCCCCGCGGAGGGACGCGTATAGGTGTGCATCCAGACGTAGCGCAGGCGGTCGTTCTCCGGCGCGGCATCGCCGAGCGTGTCGTCGAGGATGCTGACGAGGGGAACATCTGTGTCCGCCATATCGTGACCGCGCATATGTCCGCCGAGATTGCCGAAGACTGTTAGCAACTCCGCGCCGCCCACCACCCTGGTGCGTTCGAGGCGAAACCCTAAGTCGGATGTCTGCGCTTGAGTTGAATTGTTGGTGCCGGAATCGGAGCGAATCTGCGCGACGCCGTTGGAGGGCGCGCCCGGCAGCAGGAAGAGGACGAGAGCAAGAACGGCACAGACAAATTTGCGCGCTCTCAGCCGGGAGCTGGCGTTGTTCATTGTCCTGGTGCGTTTCCTTCCGTGTCTTGCCATCAGATGCTACTTGGACCCGTGCTCATTGTCACTCTCAAGGCCGATTACCGATTAATAACTCCGGCAATTGATTGCAACGAATTTTCATCGAGCGTGTAAATGAGTAGTGAAGGAACAACGCCGAGCGATAATCTGCCGCCTGGCTCGCTCACCGTCTTCAATTTCGTCACCAGGGCGTCGTTGCTGAAATAGCGACGACCGCGCGCGACGATGACGATGTCGCCCGCACTTAACCGTTGCAGGGCAGCGCGGTCCGAGAGCGAGACGGAGACGAGATCGTGTCTGCCCGCGCGTTGCGCGTAGTAAGTGAACAGGATGGGCGCTTCGCTGGCGACTCCTGCGCCGCGCCGCGCGGAGGCAGCAATGTAGTGTGCCGCCTCACGCATGCTCGCGTCGTAAAATTCGTCATGCGGAAAATAGCTTCCGGCGCGTTCTGGTCCGCCGCCGAGCGCATTTGTGTAAAGCCGGTAATGCGGCATCGCGCCGGCGGATGCGTAAGCCGAACAAGCGATGAAGCACAGGGCGACGCCCGCTTGAAAGTAACCGCGCCGCGTTTCGCTACCGGCAGCGGCGCGGCGCATCGTTTGTGCCAGCCAGCGCCCCGCCGCGTTGATGCCGATGGCTGCCGTGATCAGGACGACGGGCAGCGCCAGCGTGAAATAACGCGTGAACTTGCCGCCGAGCAGCGTGAAGGGGAAGAACCAGAAGAAGAGCCAGAAGAGAACGAAGTATCGCCCATCGCCGAGCCGCTTCATAAACAGTAACGGTAGCCCGACGAGGAACGCGAGGCCGGTGGTCAACGGCAGTTTGAAAGCCATGAACGCATAGTAGAAATACCACGGCAAGCCTTTGAGCCAGAGCGTCAACTGATTGCGATAAAGTTGCCCCATAAACTCGTAACCATCGTGACCGATGCGATGCTCGCCGGCGAAGATACGCATCTCGCGCCACGTCCCCGGCAGCAGGATGGTCGGATTGAACACGAGGAAAGCCGCGCCCATGACGGCGAAAAAAATGAGCCACTTCCGCTTACCCATGCGCCAGCGCGTTGCGGGGATGCCTTGAAAAATGTGGTAGTAAGACGCGCTGATGCCGATCAGGTGCGGCAGGTATTTCGAGGCGAGCATCGCGCCGAAAGAGACGGCGGTCGCCCAGTAGTATGTTTCAGGCCGCGCGCCGCCCCGTTCCGCCACGCGTTGCCCGCGCAGCCAGAAGACGTTTGCCAGCAGGAAAAAGAAGAGCAGAAAGCTGTCTTCTTTGGCGATACGGTTGAAGCCAATCGCCGCTGGGTCGAGGGCCCACAACGCCGCCGCGATCAAACCTGTGGCCGGGCCGAATAACTCCGAGACCACCAGAAAGAGCAACAGCGCAGTGAACGCGCCGAACAAGGCGACGGGCAGACGCAACGCCGTCTCTTCTGATGCCCGGAGCGCTGGGTAACTGTGCGCCACGCCCCTCTCGTTCCACCATTCGGTGGCGGCGACGCTCGCGGTCAGCAATGCTTTCATCAGAAAGGGATGCTCACCGTTGATCGAGGTCAAGCCCTTAATGCGGTAGTCGGAGACGGCGAGCAGTTTGTTCAATTCGTCTTCGCTCAATCCTTCCGCGCCGAGGCCGGAGACGCGAAAGCTGAACCCCAGCGACACGATGAGGATTAAGGTCGAGACGACGAACAAGCGACCGAACGCACGAACGCTCTGGCCGGTAAACAATTCCGTCCGTATGCGCGCCGTCATGATAGTTGTAGCAGAAGCAGACAAAACTTTAATCAAACTCCAATCAGAAAAAATGTTAGCCGCACAAACGACGTTCAAACAATCGTCGATGAAAAGGCGAAAGATTACTTTGACCTGTGTCGGGCTGTCAAAAACGAATTGTAAAAAAAGGGCGCGTCAAGTATAAGCCCGACGCGCGCCCCGAACCCTCTGACTTAGGATACTTTCCCGATTGTCACTAACGGCACAAACAAAACCTCTCTACAACAATCACCTGACATGCTCTTGCGCCAACGCGCGATTTAACGCGGCTGGCTGGTTGGAGAAGGCGCGGTGCGCGCTTCCTTGTTCGCGGTTTCGCCCGCCGCGCCTCCGTTCTCCCCCCGAGGGGCGGCGGGGTTCCCCCCAACGCGTTGCCGCAAGGGCACGGAGAAGCGCACAGGCACGGCGAAATTTTCGTCCGGCAAACCCT
>JBPCIP010000185.1:0-8637 GCA_051006195.1 Pyrinomonadaceae bacterium | reverse complement strand
AAGGAAGCGAGCATGAGCAGCAGGAAACAGACCACGAAGGTGCAGATTTTTTCTCCGGCGGAGCAGCGCGCGGCGCGTTCCGAACGGATCGAGGTGAGAGATGCGGAGCCTTACGGCTGGATCGCTTTTTCCGAGTCGGGCGTGGAACAGAATTATCACTTGTTTCGCGATCCTCATTCAAAGCGTCTGATCTGCACCTGCGCCGATTTCATCTATCGGGGCGACGACGAACCGCGTTACGAGTGTAAGCACGTCTCGGCGACGCTCAAGCACATCGCGCGGCAGTATCTCGCCAACGAATATGACCCGCAACGGCAACACGCCCGCGCTTCTCTGGAAACGCAAGACCAGCCGCGACAGGCGGCCTGAAGGTCCTCTACTTTATTTCACCCTGAGAACTTCGCAGTAAATTCTTTCGGTCATCTCTACCATTCGTTCGAGACTAAAACACGCACGCGATTCAATGCGTGCGCGTTCGCTGATGCGCGCGCGCTCTCGTTCGTCCCGGAGAAGTTGAAGAATCGCGTGCGCGAGCGATTCAACGTCGCCGACGGGCACGAGTTTTCCTGTCACGCCATCCTCGATCATTTCGCACGCGCCGTCGGTGGCTGTCGCCACGGGCGCGACGCCGCACATCATCGCTTCGAGCGTCGCCAACCCGAAAGCCTCCGCGCGGGAAGCGGAAACGTAGAGGTCAAGCGAGGCAATGAGCGGCGTTAATTCGGAGACGTAACCCGAGAGTCGCACCTGTTCCTGAAGTTGATGTTCGGCGATTAACTCTTCGAGGCGAGAGCGCGTCCGAGCGTTCGGCGAGTTGTCGTCGCCGATGATGAGAAACTGCGCTCCCTCAAACTTCTCGCGCCGGACGATCAACGCCGCCGCGCGCACGAAATCTTCCTGACCTTTGATTGGACTCAACTCGCCGATTGTGCCGATGAGCAACGGCGCGCTCAGCGAGTGCGCGCGGCGCACCTGCGCGCGATCAAAATCACGCAGCGCGGCGTCGAGTTGTGTTACGGAGATGCCGTTCGGGACGACGCAAATTTTTTTGTCGGCAAAGATGCGTTGTGCGTGCAGCCCGCGCGCCACTCCTTTCGAGACGGCGATCACGCGCGCGGCATTGGAGAGCATGAATCGGTGCAAGCGGTTCAGCGCAAACGGCACATGACGCGTGAGAATGAGTCGAACGTTTTTGGCGCGTCGCGCGGCGTAGGATGCCAGCGGGTAATCGCGCGCCAGATGCGCGTGAATGATCTCGATTTCATGTTCGCGGATGAAGCGCGCCAGTTGCGTCGCGCTTCTCAGATCGAGAGCGTTGCGGAGCGGCAACGTGATGATGTTGGTTTCCGAAGCAGGTGTCAGTTTTTCGCAGAGCGGCGATTGCGGGGAGAGCGCGGCATAAACTTCGTGGCCGCGTGCGGAGAGAGTTTTGACGAGGTCGGCGAAATGTCTCTCCCCGCCGCCGTAGGTACGTGCGGAACTGAGTTGGAGAATCTTCACAAGTGTCAGCTGCCGCCTGTAATTAGTCGCCCGCAGCGGTAGTCGTGGCAGGCGCGGCGGGTTGCGCAAGGGGCGAATCGTCGTAGCGTGCGAGCAGGTCGGCGGGGTCGTGATAGATGTCCGTGCAGCCCGCGGCGCGCAGTTCCGCTTCGGGGAAGCCGCCGCAGAGAACGCCAATGGTGCGTAAGTTGAGCTTGCCGGCGGCCTCCGCGTCGTAAGGCGTGTCGCCGATGACGACGGCTTCATGCGCCTTGACATCGCCGAGCGCGGCGAGCGCGGCCTCGAAAATGTCCGGATGCGGTTTCGATTTGTCGGCATCGTCCGCGGAAGTCTCTTCTTCGACGAGGTCGGCGATGCGCGCGATCTCTTTATAAGTTTTCAGCTCGTCCTGTTTGGCGGAAGAGGCGAGAGCGATGCGGAGGCCCTCGGCGCGGACGCGCTCGAAGAGTTCGCGCACCTGCGGGAAGGCGCGGACGCGCGGGAGATAATCGCGTTTGTAATGCTCGCCGCGAAACTTTTCCATCGCTTCGCCGAAGCGTTCGAGTTCCTCCTTCGAGAAGAAGACTGGCATCAATTGGTCGCCGCCTTTGCCGATTTGATGGCGCACTTTCTCAAATTCAACTTCGCGCCCGAAGTGCCTGAACGCTTCCTGCCACGCGCGCGCGTGCAAGTCAACCGAATCAACGAGCGTGCCGTCGATATCGAATATTACTGCTTTGAGCATAACTTGATTCTCCCTCTGTTTGATCGAAATGAGGCTTTACCTTACACCAGTCGTCGCCGGTGTGTCGTGTTCTCCAACGGATTTTCGCGGACTCAACGAACGAATGCGCCGTTTAATGAATCGGCACAAAGATTGCTGCTTAGTTTCTATTGAACAATTGGGATTTCAGGTTGAGAGACAAAATTTGAGGAGGATTTTATGGCTAAACTTGTAACGGGACTGTTCAAGACGAAGCTCGCAGCGGAAGCTGCCGTCGATGCGCTCATCAAACACAACTACACGCGCGACGACATCAGCGTACTTATGTCCGACGCGACGAAGAATAAAGAATTCGCGATTGAGACGGGGACGCACGCGGCGGACGGTGCGGGGATCGGCGGCGCGCTCGGCGGCACACTCGGTGCAGTGCTGGCGGCGATTGCCGCAGTCGGGACGAGCATCGCTTTACCGGGTATTGGTTTGGTGATCGCGGGGCCGATTGCAGCGGCATTGGCGGGCGCAGGAGCGGGCGGCGCGGCGGGCGGCGTAATCGGTGCGCTGGTCGGCGCGGGCATCCCGGAGCATCGCGCGAAAGTTTACGATGCGGGTCTGCGTAGCGGCGGTATCCTGATCGGCGTCGAAGCCAAGACGAACGAAGATGCCGGCACAATCGAAAAACTACTCGAAGACCTCGGCGCGGAACACGTCAAGCAGGAATAAAATAAGGGATGAGGGCGGAGGGATGAAAGGAATCACTGACTCACCTGAGTAGTTTTCTTCTTGATGGCTCATCCCTCATCCCTCTATCCCTTTCCCTTAACGACTGATCTTGTCGCCGATATCTTCGATGGCCTCGCCGACTTTGCGTTTAGCAGTGCCGAATCCTTCCTGCACCTTTCCTGAAGCCCGGTCAGCCTCGCCTTCCGCTTCCAGGTCGCGGTCGCCGGTCGCTTCGCCAACCTTGTCTTTGACCGCACCTTTGGCTTGATCAAATTTGCCTTCAACCTCGTCACTGTTTGGTAAACCCATAAATTCAAAATCCTCCTCTGTGTGTTACGAATCCCCTGACTGGAAACATGCAACTGCAAAGTTACTTGTTTTCGATGCTACGAGGTTGAGACATGGCAAGGTTCATGCCAGTGCCATAATGCAACGGGGGAGAGCCGGGAAAGTTATTGCAATAAGAAAGGATGTGAGCATTTAACGAGTAGTTTTAAGTGAGCGAATGACAAGGTGCGCGAGATGCGTTTCGATACGCTAACTTACATGGCTCGGTCGGTCTTAGAACAAAAGCGGGCGCGCTGTTGTTGGCCCAGCGCGCCCGCTTTTTGTTGTTCCTGCAACTATCCCGAATTTAGAACTGGAAGCGCACGCCCAGTTGGATTTGACGGGGCGCACCGGCGTTGTTGTTCAACAGAAATTGGCCGAAACGCGCACTCGCCGGATTCCTCTCAAAAGTCGAAAGGAAGTTGATGTTCGTCTGGCCGTCCAAACCACAGCGCGAGTTGCTGACGGCGCAGTAGTTGGTGACGGCGGAACCGGCGAGTTCGATGTTATCGAATTCAAAAATATTGAACGCCTCGGCGGAGAGAATCAGACTGCGTTCTTCGCCCAGACGGATACGCTTTTGAATCCGCATGTCAACTTCCTTCATTTCGAGATTGCGGAAGCTGTTGCGCTGGAACGGCACGCCGGGCGCGCTGAACGGGCGGTCGAAACCGAAGCCGCCGCTGAGGTTGACATCGCTGCCCGCGCTTGCGTCGATGGGACGACCTGATCTCAACCGGATGGCGCTTGAATATTCAATGCCATAAGGAAAATAGAAGATCGGGCTGGCGGTGAACTGGTGGCGGCGATCCAGCGCGGAAGGCCCGTATTCATTCGTGAGATTGAATACGTTCTCCAACGAAGAGCCGCCGGAACTGCGCTCGTTGTCGTCATCCGAAAACGATTTCGAGTAGGTATAAAAAGCGTTGAGTATCATCCAACTGCGGCGCACCACCGTGCGCAAAGTGAAAGCGCGATAGAGCGAGCGTGCGGTTGATTCACGCACCTGCAAGCTGCCGAGCGTGGCAAGCGGGCGTGAGCGTCCGGACGATAAGAAAGTCGGACGTTGCGCCGGGTCGGTCGCGAGGACGATGGGCACGGGCAAGTTGATGTCGCGGTTGCGCTGGAGATAAACCGTATTGACCAGAGTGAAGTCCGCGCCGACGACGACGCCGCGCGCAACCTCACGCTCCACGCCGCCACCCGCTTGAAACGATTTCGGATTTCTGAAATCAGGCGCTATCACCTGCGGCTGCGCGCCGCGGAACGGATCGAAGGCCAATCCTAACGAAGTCGCGATCTGGCCGATCTGCGCCGTGGTCAAGTTCGGCAGTTGGTCAAGCGGCGTCGTGTTGAGATTGATGCCGATCCGGTTGAACTGGCAGAAGACCGTGTTGCAGCTAGCGTTCGGATTACCGGTCGGAATCGCGAAAGGAAGCTGAACCGCGAGGTTGCCGGGAACAGTGCGGAAGTTGGCCTGCGGATCGGAGAAAAGGAGCAGCGGACTGCGCGCGTAATAAAGTCCTGAGAAGCCGCGAATCACCGTCTTCGAGTCGCCGAACGGGTCCCACGCGAAGCCGACGCGCGGGGCAAACTGTTCGGTGCTGTCGGGGATGAATCCCGGATCGAGATTGGAGTATCCGCTCGGCGAGATGAAGTTGCGCACCGAGGCGACAAGTGGGGCGTTATCGGCTTCGGGCGAGGAGTTGAATTGTCCCTCCCAGCGCAAACCGAGTTGCAGCGTCAGGTTCGGGCGCACGCGCCACGAGTCCTGGCCGAAGAATGCGATCTCATCGGAACTTAAAGTCGTTCTCGTGTTGCCGATCTGCTTCTGATAGCGGACGACGTTAAAAGGTTGATCGAAGCGATTAATCGCGCCCCCGGCGGAAAGGATGTCGAGCAGTCTGGGCAACCCCGTCGTTGCACTAGTGCCGGCGAAAGCGCCGGAGATGAGGAAGCGGCCAAATTGATCGAAGCCGAACGATTGATCGGCGAAGACGTGGTTGTACTCACCGCCGAATTTGAGGGTGTGGTTGCCGAGCGTCAAGGTCACGTTATCGGCCAACTGCGTGCGCCGGTCGAATTGATCGGAGGGCAGGAAGCTGACCGTGCCGATATTGCCGATGTTGCTTTCGACGGTGGTCTGATTGACGTTTGACAAGCGTGGGCGTTGCTCGTAGGAGTACTGCCCGCGAAATTCATTGACGACGGTCGGACTCAGAATGCTCGTCACCTGACCGACGACGGTATGCGTGCGGTCAATTTCAGTGCCGTTATTGGAGATGGCGCTGGTCGTCGTCGGTTGGAGCGCGTTGCCGACGGAGTTGGCGTTGAGCGCGGTGTTTTTGCTGTAGTTGTAACGCACGTTGAAGCGATGGTTCTGCGTCAACTGGACATCGGAGCGGACGAGAAACGCACGCGCATCATTGGTCTGATCGAAGGGTTGTTCCTGCGCGCGGAAGAAGTTGAACGCTTCCGTTCCGTCGGCGCCCGGCGTGAAGCCGACCAAGCGGTCAAACAGCGTGGCGCGCGGGTTGTTCTCGCGCTGTTCCTCGTAAGAGCCGAACAGGAAGACGCGATTTTGAACGATGGGGCCGCCGACGGAGCCGCCGTATTGCTTGCGGGTCGGAGCAGCGGTCTGACCAAACGCGTTCTCTTCGGCAAATCTCTGGGGGCGTCCGAGGAAGAAGGCCGAACCGCGCAGTTCGTTGGTGCCGGACTTGGTGACGGCGTTGACGATGCCGCCGGTGGAACGTCCGAACTCGGCGGTGTAGCCAGCCGCCACCACCTGAAATTCCTGAATCGACTCCTGCGGGATGGTGAAAGCGTTGTTCGAGCGTTCGCCGCCGCGAATGCCGCCGAAGAACGGTTGGTTGTAATCAACGCCGTCGATGTTGATGTTGGAGTTGATGCCGCGCTGTCCCGACAGGGAAATCTGGCCGCGCGTTTCGGAACCGACCACAGCAGTCGGCGTCAACGTGACGAAATCTTGAAAGCGGCGACCGTTGATCGGAAGATTATCAATCAACGCCTGGTTAACGACCGCGTCGGCCTCTGGCCGGGTGGTTTCAACCGCTTCGGACGTAACCGTCACGGCCTCTTGCACTGCGCCCGCGCCGATAACGACTTTCACATCAGTCGCGCCGCCGACAGTCACGATTACGCCCTCGACGGTCGCCGCAGCGAAGCCGGACGCTTCAGCCGTGACGTTATAAATACCGGAGGGAAGAAGAACAATGGTGAAGACGCCGTCGTCGTTGGAGGTGACAGTGCGCTCCAGTCCGGTCTGCGTATTGAGAACTTTGACCGTCGCGTTCTGGACTACAGCGCCAGTGGTGTCTGCGACACTCCCGGCGATTTGACCGCTGCTGGCCTGCGTCTGCGCCGTTGCGTGGCTTGCGCCCAAGACAAAGCAGAGGAGCAGCATCGTAAGCGCACTGGCTGATCGGGGGCGGAATGATATTGACATAGTTCGTCCTTTTCTAATTTCTATTGTTTGGCTGAATTCTGACGTGGCGCAGACCTTTTCGCTCAGGGCGGCGACCATGTCCGAAGATGTTAGCGATTAACCTTGTGTAGGTATTGAAAGACTGCGTAAGCGTGTAAAGCTAAGTTTATAGCATAAGGCAGGCCGGTTGCGCGAGCCTTACAATGAAATGAACGGGATGTTAAATACTACAACTTCAGAGCGACTGGCAAGGAATAAAGCGCCTATCTTCTCGCGCTCCGCTCGCTTTGCAAAACGCTTGAGCCGCAATAAAAGAGAGAAGGGCGACGTTGAGATAAAGAGAGATTGTCCTGAAAATTCCGCACTTGAAATCTGAGCCGCGTGCACCGCGCGGAGATTCACTTTAAAAGACAATTGGAAGAGTAAAATAAACAGCAAAAAAAGGGGTGATTGAAGACGAGCGTGTGATTGTCTTCCGTCTTCAGCCGCCCCTTATCACTTCTACCTTGCGGCTTTGATTTACGCTCGCTCGCAGATCATCGCGATGCCCTGACCGCCGCCGATGCAGGCGGTGGAGAGCGCGTAACGCCCGCCGCGCCGCCTGAGTTCAAGGAGCGAGGTGAGCACGAGGCGTGTGCCGGACGCGCCGAGCGGGTGGCCGAGCGCAATTGCGCCGCCGTTGACGTTGGTGCGCGTGCGGTCGAGCCCGAGTTCCTTCTCAACCGCAAGGTATTGACCGGCAAACGCTTCATTGACTTCGACCAGATCAATGTCCGCTAGTTTCAGCCCGGCCTTCTCCAGAACTTTACGCACGGCGGGCACGGGGCCGATGCCCATCACATCCGGTTCGACGCCCGCGTAAGCCCACGCGACGATGCGCCCCAGCGGTTGAATGCTGCGCGCCTTGACGAATTCCTCGCCCGCCACGACGAGAACCGCCGCGCCGTCCACGATCCCGGACGCATTACCGGCGGTAACGAAACCATCTTTGCTGAACGCGGTCGGCAGTTTCGCCAGCACTTCAAGCGTCGTGTCGGGGCGCAGGTGGTCGTCCGTGTCCACGATTTTCACGCCCTTGCGCGTTTTGACTTCGACGGGTGTGATCTCTTCGGCGAATACGCCTGCATCCTGTGCGCGCTTCGCTTCCTGCTGCGAACGCAACGCATACTTGTCTTGATCTTCGCGCGAGATTTCGTAGCGGCGCGCGAGGTTTTCCGCCGTGCCCGCCATCGTCGTGTTGCAGTAGGTGTCGAGCAGGGCGACCATCAAAGTGTCTTCGAGTTTGCCCTGTCCGAGCGCGAAGCCGGAACGCGCGCCGTAGATGGCGTGGGGAGCCATCGACATCGACTCCATGCCGCCGACGAGCGCGGTTTGCGCTTCATCGAGCATGATCATGTGCGCGCCGGAGATGATTGACTGGATGCCGCTGCCGCACAAACGGTTGACCGTCAGAGCGGGACGATCCGCCGGCACGCCCGCTTTCAAAGCGACGTGGCGCGCGCCGTAGATGGCGTCGCCCGAAGTCTGCAAAGCGTTGCCGATGATCGTGTGGTCGATCTCTTCCGCCGCGACCTGCGTCGCTTCGAGCGCGCCGCGCGCCGCCGCCGCCGCGAGATCAATTGCCTTCACGTCCTTCAGCGCGCCCACATACTGTGTCATCGGCGTGCGCTTGCCGCCCAGAATAAAAACGTCACGAGCCATAATCTTTATCAACCTCTTCCAGTAAAAAATTCGAGCCGAAAATGAACCCTGAAGTGTACTCGACGCCCGGTCGGCGCGTCAATTTTCGGATGCTTTGAAAAGTAATGCCGGTAGGGCGTTTGCAAAGTCAGGAATGACCGAGATGACTTGACAAATAAAGGAAAGACCTTCCAAAAGTCAGTTGAACAAGCAGTTCCGAGAACTACGCTGACAAAAGGAAGGTCTCAATGCAGTCTAC
>JBPCIP010000184.1:0-53755 GCA_051006195.1 Pyrinomonadaceae bacterium | reverse complement strand
CTCCAAGTCTGTTGTTCGGGTGGCAAGTCTCTGGATCACAGTATAGACACGTTGTCAGTGCTTTTACAAAAGAGGGGCATTATAATCCCTGACTCGAAATTCATTCAAACCCGCCGGGGTTGAAAATCTACTAAAGGTGAGGTCTCAATACTGATGGAGCATTCCGAAGGGTTTTTGAAATTGGCCGAAGAAGCCAGAAAGCGTATCCACGAAATTTCTGTCAAAGCCACGCTCGAGCGCCTCGCTTCCGGCGAAGGCGCGCGCCTGATAGACGTGCGCGAAGATCACGAATGGGAAGCAGGCCACGCCGCAGGAGCGGAGCATCTCAGCAAAGGAATCATCGAGCGCGACATCGAAAAGGCAGTGCCAGAAAAAGAAACCGAACTCATTCTCTACTGCGGCGGCGGCTATCGTTCGGCTCTCGCGGCGGAAGTCCTTCAGCGCATGGGCTACTACGATGTCTCTTCAATGGCGGGCGGCTGGAAGGCCTGGAATGAAGCAGGCGCGCCGGTAGAAGAGAGAGAAAGTTAATGCTTTGAAGGCATCTGCTTTGCTGGTATCTTTAATAACCTATCGAATTCATCAGCACTCTTTACGTAGTCAAATTCCGCCTCTGTAAATGAGCGCATCAGCAATCATCGAAAATTCACGCTCTACAAAAGCGCAAGCGCCGATGAGTTTGGCGCTGCGTAATCTCTGTCTGACCTTTGCGCTGACACTCACTGCGCTGGCGGTGGTCGGGTATGCGTGGAAGCAGACTGGCTACGAGATGCTGATCGTGGCGATGGGCTGGCCGCATGTGATTCTGGGGTTTCTCTTCTTCTTCGGCAAGGTGCTGCGTGGAGAGCGGGGGGCGCGTTTGGCGTTCCTGCTACTTGCGGCACTTACATTGCTTATATGGACGGCGCATTACGTTTATGCGATCACCGGATTGATCTACGTCTATTTTCTTTATCATGCGTTTCGCGATGAAATCTTCGTCTATTTGCAAACGCGCTCTCGCCATCAGTTGAACGGGCGCGTCTTCGCGACGGCGGGCATCACGCCGTTGATTCTTTTATTGCTGCTCATCTCGCAGCCGCAGGATTACAGGCAGGACATGCGGCGCGTCGAGTTGACGGGGGCGCAGCTTAAGTCCGATGGATGGTCGCTGATGCCGTTTAAGGAAATTCCTCAATCGAGAGGATTAGGCTTCTATTTTTATCTACAGGCTCCCGGCACGGAAGAACCGCGCGCTTTTCTAACCGATGCTACGACCTCTGACTCGCGAAGCGATGGGGAGATTCGCGTCTCTGATGAAAAGTGGCCTCAAGCTTCAGACCTCGTCTTCAGGCCGCAGTATGCGGGTGAACAGCTTGCGCCGGATGCTCAGGCGGCTGCCCCGGCTGAGATGATTCAGGTTCAACTGACGGGCGGGCATCGTGTCGGGCAGACATTTACGGCAGAGCGGGACGATCTTTCGGGAATCTGGCTTCCCACGTACCGGCTTAATGATGAAGGGTTGTCCACGCAGTTTATTCTTCGCCTGGCCTCACCGCCGCTGCTGCCGCTCTCAAACTGGGCTGCTAACCTGCGCTGGATATTGATCGCGCTGCTCGGCATCGTTCTGTTGTGGCGGGTGTGGCCGGGATTATGGGAGAACAGGCAATTCTGGCTCTACCTGGCAATCTTTGCCGTGACTTTCTTAGTGCTGCAAACCGTTCTGAAGACAGCCAGCCGTGCCAGCTACGCCGTCCCGATGATCTTCCAGTTCGTCGTCGTCTTTCACTATTTCAGTTGGTACGTCTTTTCCTTTGATAAGCTACGCGCGCTCTCCGGGACAGCGGTCAAGGCTCCACAGGCCAACAGTCGCTACGACCGGCTTCTTGCGAGCCTCAGACGCGCTCCACGTTTCATGGCAGTCGTAGCTGCGCTGAGCCTGCTCTCTGCTGCGGGAGCAATCTGGTACTATCAGTTCAATGGCCCGACGACGCTACGTTACGCTTTCGATTACAATTATTTTCTATACTTCCTGGTCTTTCACGTCACCTTCAGCTTTTGTCCAAAGCAACCGCCTCGTGTTCAGTCCGGTTCGGCACACGCTGTGTCCTGATGTACAATTATGTCGAGATGAAGAACAAGCTGAGGAGAGGAACGAACCACGAAGAGACACAAAATCAAAGCAAATTGTTTAGTGCCGTTTCGTATTATTTCGCGGTTCGTTCCTTGTCGAGAAAAGGATGAAGCCTTCGATGCCACAAGAAGCTACAGAACAGAAAGAAGAGCCACGACGGCCTGAGATGCGTGTCGAAACAGACTCGATGGGCGAGATCGAAGTCCCGGCGGATAAGTATTACGGGGCGCAGACGCAGCGTTCGCTGATTCACTTCAACATCGGCCACGACAGGATGCCACGCGAGATGATTCGCGCGCTCGGCACACTCAAAAAAGCCGCCGCGCTCGTCAACGAAGATTTAGGCAAACTGCCATCTGATAAAGCCAAATTGATCGCGCAGGCTGGTGACGAAGTTGTCGAGGGAAAGCTGGACGAGCATTTCCCTTTGCGCGTCTGGCAGACGGGGAGCGGCACGCAGACGAACATGAATGCCAACGAAGTCATCTCGAACCGCGCTATCGAAATCGCGGGCGGAGCGATGGGCAGCAAAGAGCCGGTACATCCGAACGATCACGTCAACATGTCGCAGTCTTCAAACGACACTTTCCCAACGGCTATGCACATCGCCGCCGCCGAGGAGATGAACAATCTCATCCCGGAAGTTCAGAGAGTTCACGACGCGATTGACGCCAAGGCGAAAGAGTACGCAAACGTGGTGAAGATTGGCCGCACGCACTTGCAGGACGCGACACCCCTGACCGTGGGGCAGGAGATGTCCGGGTGGGCGAGTCTGGTCGCGCGCGACATCGAAAGACTGCACCTCGTCTTGCCCGGCCTCTACGACCTCGCCATCGGCGGCACGGCGGTCGGCACGGGACTCAACGCGCATCCCGAATTTGCGGAACGCGCGGCACAGAAGATCGCGGAGTTGAGCGGGCTGCCTTTCAAATCACACCCGAACAAGTTTGCCGCCCTTTCCGCACACGACGAGATGGTCTTCGCGAGCGGTGCGCTCAAAACTCTCGCCGGGTCGCTCATGAAGATCGCGAACGACATTCGCTGGCTCGCTTCGGGGCCGCGCGCCGGTTTCGGCGAGTTGATTCTGCCGGAGAACGAACCCGGCTCCTCGATCATGCCGGGCAAAGTCAACCCGACGCAGAGCGAAGCCATGACGATGGTCGCCGTGCAGGTTTTCGGCAACGATGCCGCCATCGGCTTCGCCGGTTCGCAGGGCAACTTCGAGTTGAACGTCTTCAACCCCGTGATGATTCACAATTTGCTCCACTCGATCCGGCTCATCCACGACGCCTGCCACGGCTTCGTCGATTACTGCGTCGCCGGCATCGAACTCAACCGCGCGCAAATCGACACGCACTTAAACAACTCGCTCATGCTCGTCACGGCCTTAAACCCGCACATCGGTTACGACCGTGCCGCGCAGGTGGCGAAGAACGCCCACAAGAAAGGCATTTCCTTACGCGAATCGGCAATCGCCTTAGGCTTCCTGACCGGCGAGCAGTTCGACGAGTATGTTAAGCCGGAAGAGATGACACATCCTTGAAAACTTAAGGGGAAAGGTAAAAGGGATAAAGGCAGGAGCGAAGACGAGCAAAGGCCGCTGCGCTCCTGCCTTTACCCCTTCCCCTTCCCCCTATCTCAAAACACACATCTACGCGCCACTCGTTTGCATCTAAATCATGGCCCGCGCCGCTCGTGTTTCCAAACGGATGCAGCGCGTGCGGCAGGTGCTTGCGCAATGTTTCTCAAAGTGAGATAGTTTTCGTTTGCGGCTGCCTGCGTCGGATGCGGCAATCGCGACTGTGCGGGTGAAAGTAAGGAGAGAAGCAAAGGATGAATATTGCAACTTTAACGAAAACGCCGGTGCTGGAAGACTACTTCGGATTGTCGGATGCCGAGTTGCATGAGCGCATCGAGGCGGCGCGGCGCGCTCTTGGCGAGCGACTCGTGATCCTCGGTCATCATTACCAACGCGACGACGTGATCTGTCATGCCGACGTGACGGGCGACTCCTTCAAGCTCTCGAAACTCGGAGCGCAGCGCAGCGCAGCGGAGTACATCGTTTTCTGCGGCGTGCATTTCATGGCCGAATCGGCGGATGTGCTTTCCGCGCCGCACCAGAAAGTCATTCTGCCCGACCTCGGAGCGGGCTGTTCGATGGCCGACATGGCCTCCGCCGAACAGGTCGAAGATGCCTGGGACCAACTCGCCTCGCTCGGCATCCTCGGCGACTTCCGCGTGATGCCGATCACGTACATGAATTCGACCGCCGCGCTCAAAGCTTTCTGCGGGAAGAACGGCGGCGTGGTATGCACCTCATCGAACGCCGTCCCGCTCTTCGAGCAGAGTTTGCAGGAGGCGGACAAGTTATTCTTCTTCCCCGACCAACATCTGGGGCGCAACACGGGCGTCAAGTTCGGCATCCCGCTCGAACAGATGGTCGTCTGGGACCCGTTCCAGGAACTCGGCGGCAACACGGAAGAGGATTTGCGCCGGGCGCGGCTCATTTTGTGGAAAGGCCACTGCTCGGTGCATGGTCGTTTCCGCGTGTCGCACGTCGAGCAGGTGCGCAAAGAGACGCCCGGCATCAAAGTGCTCGTCCATCCTGAGTGTGTGCGCGAAGTGGTCGAGAAATCCGATTTGAACGGCTCTACCGAGTTCATCATCAAGACGCTCGAAGCCGCACCCGCCGGCACGTCGTGGGCAATCGGCACGGAGGTCAATCTCGTCAACCGTCTCGTCCAGCGTTTCCCCGACAAGCACATCCGTCTGCTCGCGCCCGATCTCTGCATGTGCGCGACGATGTATCGCATCGCGCCGCAGAATCTCGCGTGGGCACTGGAATCGCTGCTCGCGGGCGTCGTCGTCAACCAGATCACCGTGCCCGAAGAAACCGCTCGCTGGGCGCGCGTCGCCCTCGATAGAATGTTGGCGATCAAGTAAAGATATTGCGGAGTGCGGAGTGCGGAGTGCGGATTAAAGACAACTGCTTTGCTCTTTAATCCGCATTCCGCATTCCGCATTCCGCAATCTGGAGGCTGTTTTGGCTGACCGCACCGACCGTTTCCGGGACAATTTGCCCGGCGAGTTTTACGTAGACACGAATTGTATCGACTGTGATGTTTGCCGCGATAGCGCGCCCGATAATTTTACGCGCAACGACAAGGACGGCTATTCATACGTCTACAAGCAACCGCAGACGGATGCCGAACGCGCCGAATGCGAACAGGCGGTCATCGAATGTCCGGTCGAAGCCATCGGCAACGACGGGTAGCTCTTTAAAAACTGTAACTCACTTTAGTTTGAGGCCACCGGCAGCTTCGCCGTAGAAGTGGTCGGTGGCCTCGCGCTGTATCTGCGAATGACGGTTCAGACGAGAATTTTGATCGAGCCGTCTTCGATGCGAACTTCGTAGGCTTCGATATTTCCGGCGGAATTGTTCAGGCAATGGCCGGTGCGCAAATCGAAACGCCAGCCGTGCCAGTCGCATTCGACGGTGGTGTGAGAGAGGTTGCCGTCGGCGAGCGGCGCGCCGCGATGCGGGCAGAAATTTTCGACGGCGTAGAATCGGCCTTCGACATTGTAGAGCGCGAGTTCTTTGCCGCCGTCGAGTTCGACGGTCGCGCCGCGTCCGGGCGGCACATCTTCGACGCGCCCGACGGTTAAGAGCGCGCCGGTGCGGATGGGGCGTTTGAAGTTTGGCGCTTTGGCATCGAAGGATTGCATCAGGATTAAGAGCGTAACAAAATGATTGTCGATCCGGCAACGAGCGCAAGGTTTTGAGCGGTGTGCGTTCAAGAGGATGGGCACGCAAGCCATCGGCGCTTGTGTTCGACCGGTACTCTCTCGCCGTCGAGCGTCGTGGTTTCGCGCGCATAGTAATAAATGTGACAAAGGAACAGGAGAGACATGAGAAGAAGAATGTTAGCGGCGGCGAGCATCGCCGCTTTGAGTTTGTTGTTCGTCATGCAGGCTAAAGCGGCGACGGCGGAAGAGATAACGGTGCGCGGTCGCATCGGGCGGACGGTGGAAGCGGGCGGCTGGCTGCTCGTCTCGCCCAAGCAAAAATATTTATTGCTCAACGCGGATCGGTGGCGCAATGAAAGTTGGTTTCGCGAAGGGACAGAGGTGGAAGCGACGGGCGAGGTGCGGCTCGACGTGGTGACGACACAGATGGAAGGCGCTCCGTTTCAGGCGCGCATGTTGCGCCCGGTCGGCGGCATCAGTAGCAGCGACGTGACGACGGGCGCGCTGTCAATGGCGGGAACGACGCGCGTGGCCGTCTCCGGCGATGCGCTCGTGCAGGCGCGACCTGATACGGCGATGATCTCCATCGCCGTGGTGACACAGGCGCAGACCGCGCTCGCCGCGCAGCAGGACAACGCGCGCAAGAGCGAAACGATGGTGCGCGCGTTAAAGGCTGCGGCGGGGGCGGGCGCGGAGGTGGA
Organism: Pyrinomonadaceae bacterium; assembly: GCA_051006195.1. Taxonomy (GTDB): domain Bacteria; phylum Acidobacteriota; class Blastocatellia; order Pyrinomonadales; family Pyrinomonadaceae; genus JAIVJZ01. Next base: position 47,194 of record JBPCIP010000184.1, on the reverse strand, counting down.
GACGAGCGGCTACAATTTGCAGCCGCAATACAATTATCGCGAAGGACAGCCTCCCACCATCAAAGGCTATGAAGCGCGCAACACCGTGACCGTCACACTTGGCGATTTGACAAAAGTCGGCCCCGTCATCGACGCGGCGACGAGCGCGGGCGCAAACAACATCGACAATCTCTCTTTCACTTTGCGCCGCGATCAGCCCGCGCGCGATCAGGCTCTCGCCGAAGCGACGCGCGAAGCCTTGCGCAAGGCGCAGGTGATGGCACAAGCATTAGGCGGGCGCGTCGGGCGCATCATCGAAGTGCAGGAGGCAAACGCGGGGCGTCCCATTCCGATTTATGACGCGGAGATGAGCAAACGCGGCACGCTCGGAAGGGTGGCAGCGATGCAGGCGACGCCGGTCGAAATCGGCACGCTCGACATTCGCGCGCAAGTGCAACTCGTCGCCGAGATCATCACGGAGAGATAGAGACGGCAAAAGGTAAAAGGCCAGCGGTGAGGAGTAAAAGCGTCGATGTTTTTAACTCCTCACCATTGTCTTTTACCTTTTGCCTTTTGCCTTACTTCAGCATTGCCTTCTATAATTGCGCCCAGTTCACCGCGAAGTCAGAATAGAGCATGAGACGTTGAGTTTCATGAGTTGAAGCGTGCGCCGCCGCGCGGGCGAGTTGTCGCAGTTGCCGGATGCGGGTCGTTATCGCAGGGCGGCAGGCCGCGCCTTCATCTTTGAAGATTATTTCAGGAGGAAACCATGTCAAGATATCGTGATGATAGGGATGACGTTTACGGGGATCGCGGGCGAGGGCGGCGCGGCGGCTACGATGAAGACCGTATTGAACGTGAGCGCGGCGGCTATGGCGGCAGCAATAGCGGCGGCGGCGGCGAGCGCCGCGAAGTTGACTACGGCTCGCGTCCGCTAGGCGGAGGCCGCGACTATGATGAATACGGGCGCGGGCGAAGTTACAGCGGCGGCGGCGGCGAAGATTACCGCGAGCGCCCGGATTATGAGGGCGGGCGGCGCGCGGGCGGCGGCGGCGGTGGTGGCAGCGCGCGAGATTATGATGATCGCGAGCGTTCCGGCAGGCATGAAGAGAGAGCGCGCGAAGGGCGTTCGATCTTTGAAGAGGGACGCGACTTTTTCCGTGGACGCCGTGATGAAGGCCGGCGCGGGCCGGCGCGCTCGCACGTTCGTTGCCGCGACATCATGACGCGCGATGTGACGGTTGCCACGCGCGACACGACGCTCGAAGAAGTTTCGCGTTTGATGAAGAACGAAGACACTGGCGTGATCCCGGTGGTGGATCGCGCGGAAGCGCCCGCCAACGTCAATCCCGTTACGGAACGTGCGGCGGACGATGCGCCTTCTTCTTCTTCGGCGGCGGTGGCGGCGGGCACGAGTCCCGAAGCGCGCAAAGTCAATGCGACGATTCACGGCAACGGGCGGCTCGTCGGTTTGATTACGGATCGCGACATCGTGGTGCGCGCCATCGCCGAAGGCCGCGACCCGCATACCACGCGCGCCGAAGAGATCATGACCGAAGAAGTACACACCGCGCACCCGAACGACCGCGTCATCGAAGCCATCCGCAAGATGGGCGACAAGCAGGTGCGCCGCATCCCGGTCGTGGATCAGGACCGGACGCTACGCGGCATCATCTCGATGGCCGATGTCGCGCTCGAAACCAACGACGACCGCGAACTGGCCGAGGCCCTCGAAGAGATTTCCAGCGGCTCTTCATTCTGGAACAGAATCTTTGGCTGATAGTCTGTGGTCAGTTGTCCGTGGTCAGTTGTTCATATCTCTTTAGCTTCAACCTGAAGATGAGATGCGCAACTGGCAGCGGACAAAAAACAACTGGCGACGGACAGCGGACAACGGACAAATGGCAAAATCAATCGAGCGTTATTTGCGTTTTATGCCGAACCCGAAACCGGGGCGAATGTGCGAGCGACACTGGTCGCCTCCGGCGGATGTGTATCGCACGAAGGACGGGTGGCTGGTGAAGGTTGATCTGGCGGGCGTGAGTCCCGACGAACTGGAGATCACGGTTGCAGGGCCGGTGCTGGTCATCGAGGGCACGCGCCGCGACACCTCTTGCAGCGAGACGGTGGCCTATCATCAACTTGAGATCACCTACAGCCGCTTCGAGAAGACGTTGCGCTTCCCGTGCCCGATTGAAGGGGCGCGCATCGAAAGCGATTACCGAGACGGGCTGCTGCTGCTCCGGCTGCGCAGCCCGGAAGAATGTCAATAAAGAAGCTGACAGTTTTCAGTGTTGAGTTTTCAGTCATTTGATTGAATCTTTATCTGCTGACACATGAATCAGTAAGACAACTGAACACTGAAAACTCAACACTGAAAACTGACAAACCAACATGGCTGAAAATTCAAGTAACGATCAGGCGGCGCAAACTGCGCCGCCATTGCCCGCGCAGCCTTTCGAGATCGCGGTGCTGCCATTGCAGAACACGACGTTGTTTCCCGGCACGGTCGTGCCGCTGGTGGCGGGTCGCCCGCGCTCGGTGGCGGCGGTTGAAGACGCGCTCGCGCAGCCGGAGAAGTTGCTGGCCTGCGTCAGCGTGCGTCCCGACAAAGGCATGGAGAGCGAAGCGTCGCCCGAAGATATTTTCAACATCGGCACGCTCGTCATGGTCAAACGGATGTTTCGCGGCGAGGATGCGCTCCAGATCATCGTGCAGGGCACAGAACGCATCAAGGTCCTGGAATGGACGCAGACCGATCCGTATTTGAGAGCGCGCGTCGAAGTGCTGCCCCCGTTGCGCACGGAGGACCAACAGGAAGTTGAAGCCTTGCAGCGCAACGTGCGCGTTTTGATCGAACGCGCTCTTGCGATTTTGCCGCAAGTGCCGCCCGAAGTGCGCGCGGCCATCATGAGCGCGAATGAACCGACGCAGATCGCTTACTTTCTCGCCTCCGTCCTCAACCTCGGCCTCGAACAGGAACAGGCCATGCTCGAAGCCGACACGACCGACGAACTGCTGCGGCTCTCTCATGCCCGCCTCGCGCGCGAAGTCGAGATCATGCAGTTGTCTTCCAAGATCGCGACCGAAGCGAAGACGGAAATGGACAAAGCGCAGCGCGAATACATCCTGCGCCAGCAAATGAAAGCGATTCAAAAAGAGTTGGGCGACGAGGACGGCGAGGATGCGGACGCCGCGATGATGCGCGAGCGACTGGCGGAAGCCGACTTGCCCGATGAAGTGCGCACGGAGGCCGCGCGCGAACTCAAGCGCATGGAACGCCTGCCCGCCGCCTCGCCCGATTACCACGTCATCCGCACCTATCTGGAATATGTGCTCGAACTCCCGTGGCGCGCGTCTTCCGAAGACCACCTCGATCTGGCGGAAGCGCGGCGCGTGCTCGACGAAGATCATTACGGGTTGGAAGACATCAAGGAACGCATTCTCGAATTCCTCGCCGTCGTCAAATTGCGCCCCGACTCGAAAAGCCCCATCCTCTGTTTCGTCGGGCCGCCGGGCGTGGGCAAAACTTCTCTGGGCCGTTCGATTGCGCGCTCGCTCGGTCGGGCCTTCGAGCGTCTGAGTCTGGGCGGCATGCGCGACGAAGCGGAACTGCGCGGCCACCGGCGCACATATATCGGCGCGATGCCCGGTCGCATCATTCAATCTTTGCGGCGCGCGAAGGTGAACAACCCCGTCCTGATGCTCGACGAGATCGACAAACTCGGCGCGGACTTTCGCGGCGACCCGGCCTCAGCCCTTTTAGAGATTCTTGACCCGCAGCAGAACAATTCATTTCGCGACCACTATCTCGATCTGCCGTTCGACCTCTCGAAAGTCTTCTTCATCGCGACGGCGAATCAACTCGGCCCCATCCCCGCGCCCCTGCGCGACCGCATGGAGATCATTCAACTCGCGGGCTACAGCGATCAGGAGAAGCTGCACATCGCGCTGCAATATCTTGTGCCGCGACAGGTCGGCGAGAACGGCCTGCGCGCGGAACAGTTTTCGATCTCAAACGAAGCCATCATGCTTATCGCCGAGCGCTACACGCGCGAGGCCGGGGTGCGCCAACTCGAACGCACCATCGGATCGGTCGCGCGCAAAGCCGCTTTGAAGATCGCGCAGGGCGAAGCGACGGAAGTGCGCGTCGAAGCGGGCGACATTAAGGAGTTACTGGGCGCGCCGCGTTTCTACCCGGAAGAGGCGCGCAAGGAATTGCCTGCCGGCGTCTCGACCGGAATGGCGTGGACGGAGATGGGCGGGCAAATCCTCTTCATCGAAGCGACGCTGTTGCCCGGCGGCTCAGGACTGACGATCACGGGGCAACTCGGCGAAGTGATGCAGGAGTCGGCCCGCGCCGCGCGGTCTTATCTGTGGTCGCACGCTGCGGAGTTCGGCATCGCGCCTGAAATGTTCAAATCCTACGGCGTCCATCTGCACGTTCCGGCGGGCGCGATCCCGAAGGACGGCCCTTCGGCGGGCGTTGCCATCACCGCCGCGCTCGCGTCTTTGATGACGGGGCGACGTGTCAGCCACAACACCTCGATGACGGGCGAGATCACTCTGTCAGGTCTGGTCTTTCCCGTTGGCGGCATCAAGGAAAAAGTGCTCGCCGCACATCGCGCGGGCATCCGGCGCATCATTCTCCCGTCGCGCAACGAGGCCGACATCGAAGAGATTCCGGCGGAGGTGCGCGCCGAGTTGGAGATCGTCCTTGTCTCGCGCATCAGCGAAGTGTTGGACGCGGCGCTCGAAAAACTCGTCGCCAACCCACCGCCGCCGCCTGTGAACATGGATGCAGGAGCGCGTAATCAGGCGACCGGACAGACACCGCCCGAAGCGTTGCGCGTCCGTGAAAAATGAACAGCAAGGGTTAAAAAAGGAGTTGGGAAGATGGTGAACAAAAAGGCGCAGAGCAAAGCAGGGATCGCCGCCACACGTCGCGGGCAACAGATGGGCGACGAGCGCAGCAACAACGCCGGGCAGGAAGAGACGCCGGAGGCCGACACGCCTGCATTAAGCGGGACGCGCAAAGAGGCCAACAAGTTCTTCGCCGACGAGTCTGCGCAAGCGGTGGGCGGCAGTCCCGCCGCCCCAAGTTCGACCTCGCCCTCAACTCCCGCCGCGCTCCCCACCAATGTCAAGAAAGGCGAATCAGGCGGCGAAAAAGTTTTCAGAGCGCGACAGACGAAGAAGACCGGCAAGGGAAAATAGTAGGGATCAAAATTTCAAGGGAGGATGAAAGCGTTATCGCGCCTTCATCCTCCCCTGCCGATTCGACTCTTCGGTTACTTACCAGGTGAATCGTCGCTGCCTGCAACGCTTGACATCCTCACGAATGGGCACGTAAAGTGCAAAAAGCATGAGCAATCTTCCCGTCTCACAAAACCTACTGACCAGCGCCGTCCGCGTGACGAATATCTGTATGTGTACCTGCCTGCATTATTACTGGCCGGAAATTAGGCGGAGCGGGTTTGTGTCGTAAGGAGATTGACGGACATAAGAGTCCACACAAAGGCCGCTCAACCAGAGCGGCCTTTTTCCATTTAAATGGGATCATAAAACGATGAGAGAAGAGAAACCGATAGCCATCTATTACGAACACCCCGATTGGTTCCGCCCCCTGTTTGCGGAACTAGACCGGCGCGGGATCGCTTACGTCCGCCTGGACGCGAGCCGTCACCGTTATGACGTGAGCACAGGAGAGAGTGAGTACGCGCTCCTGTTCAACCGCATGAGCGCCTCCGCCTACCTGCGCGGCCACGGCAATGCCGTCTTCTACACGCGCAACTATCTGGCGCATCTCGAACGCAAGGGCGTGCGCGTCATCAACGGGCACGATGCTTACGCCGTCGAGATTTCCAAAGCGCTTCAGCTTTCATTGCTGGACTCGCTCGGACTTTCCTTTCCGCGCGCACGTGTCGTCAACAGCGCGCCGGAAATTCCGCTCGTCGCGCGTGACTTGCGCTTCCCTGTAGTCGTCAAGCCGAACATCGGCGGGCGGGGCGCTGGCATCGTGCGCTACGACACACTGGAAACTCTGACGCGCGCCGCCGAAGCAGGGCTGATTGAACTCGGCATTGACAGCACTGCTCTTGTACAGGAGTTCATCCCGGCGCGGGGTGGGCACATCACACGGGTCGAAACGCTTGGCGGGAAATTCCTGTACGCCATCAAAGTCTTCACCACCGGCGAGAGCTTCAACCTCTGCCCGGCGGAAATCTGCCGGATCGAAGACGGCGTTAGTGCGATTGAGGAAATGTGTCTGGTAGATGCGCCGAAGAAGGGACTGAAAGTTGAAGCCTATCAGCCCCGGGCAAAGGTTATCGAAGACGTGGAGCGAATCGCCGGAGCCGCGAGTTTAGACGTGGGCGGCATCGAGTACATTGTAGATGACCGTGACGGGAGTCTCATGTACTACGACATTAACGCGCTTTCCAATTTCGTCGCGGACGCGCTGCGCATCATCGGCTTCGACCCGCACGAAAGGTTAGTAGATTACTTAGAACAGGAGGCACAGAGATGCGCTACGGGTACTGGCTCCCGGTTTTCGGCGGCTGGCTGAGGAACGTCGAAGACGAGGGGATGGAGGCGAGTTGGGAATATGTGAGTCGTCTGGCGCGGCGCAGCGAAGAGATCGGCTACGATCTAACGCTCATCGCCGAACTGAACCTCAACGACATCAAGGGCGCGGACGCGCCTTCGCTCGACGCCTGGTCAACGGCGGCGGCGCTGGCGGCTGTCACCCATCGGCTCGAACTGATGGTGGCGGTGCGCCCGACCTTTCATAACCCCGCGCTCCTCGCCAAGCAGGCCGCCAACATTGATCACATCGGCGGCGGCGGTCGCCTCTCGCTGAATGTCGTCTCGTCCTGGTGGGCGGACGAAGCTAAGAAGTACGGCGTACACTTCGAGCAGCACGATGATCGGTATGCGCGCACGTCGGAATGGCTGGAGGTTGTTGATCGCTTGTGGAGAGAAGATCACTTCACTTTCGACGGTCAATACTACCGCGTGGAGGACGCCGTCATGCAGCCGAAGCCGATCACGAAACCGCGCCCCGTCATCTACGCCGGAGGCGAATCTGAAGCGGCCAAAGAGATGATCGCGAGACTCTGCGACGCTTACGTCATGCACGGGGACGAGCCTGCGAGAGTGAGCGAGAAAATCGGTGATCTCAAGGCGCGGCGCGAACGTCTGGGGCTTCCGCCGATGAAGTTCGGCGTGGCCGCTTATTCAATCGTGCGCGACACGGCGGAGGAGGCGCAGAGAGAGTTGACAAGGATTACGGACGTGCAACAGTCGGCTGCGGGTTATGGCAACTACCAGCAATGGCTTGCGGGCACACAGCTCGAGCAGCGAGTTTCGCTTGAAGATTACTCGGTATCGAATCGCGGATTGCGCTCCGGCCTCGTCGGAACGCCCGATCAAGTCAGGGAGAGGATCACCGAATTTGAAGAGGCGGGAGTTGATTTGTTGCTGCTTCAGTGCAGCCCGCAGTTAGAAGAGATGGAGCGTTTCGCGGCGGCGGTGATTCAGCCCTGCGCAAAGTCCGTGGCGGCGCCTTGAAGATTACGAGGATCAAAGTAAAAGCGCCCCACCGTGCGCGGTGGGGCGCTTCTACTGCACCACCCACGTCTCGCCGCTGTTGATGAGTTTCTCCAGATTGCCGCGCCCCTGCTTGGCGATGGCGGCTTCGATCTGCGCTTCCATCATGTCTTCGTAGGTGTCGCGCTCGACGGCGCGGAAGATGCCGACGGGTTGCGGGAAGTCGGGGTATTCCATGCGCGCGAGCATGAAGGCGACCGAGGGGTCTTTGAGGTGGATGTCGTGGACGAGCAGGTCGTCGGCGGTGATGCCGCCTTCGCCGATGGTCACGACTTCGGGGTGCGCGCCGTTCATGCGGATGCCTTTGTCGCGGTTCTTGCCGAAGATCATCGGCTGGCCGTGTTCGAGATAGATCATGTGGTCGGAGCGCACCGTGCGTTCGGTGAAGTATTCAAACGCGCCGTCGTTGAAGATGTTGCAGTTCTGATAGACTTCGATGAAGGAGACGCCCTTGTGGCGTGCGCCGGCCTGAATGACTCCGCCGAGATGTTTGACATCGAGGTCGAGCGAGCGTGCGACGAAGGTGGCCTCGCTCGCGATGGCGACTGAGAGCGGGTTGAGCGGGTAATCGATGACTCCCATCGGCGTTGACTTGGTGCGCTTGCCGAGTTCGGAGGTAGGGCTGTATTGCCCCTTCGTCAGACCGTAGATGCGGTTGTTGAAGAGAATGTAGTTGAGATCGAGGTTGCGGCGGATGGCGTGCATGAAGTGGTTGCCGCCGATGGAGAGCGCGTCGCCGTCGCCCGTGATGACCCACACGGAGAGGTCGGGGTTCGCGGCCTTGATGCCGGTCGCCACCGCCGGAGCGCGCCCGTGGATCGAGTGGAAGCCGTAGGTGTTCATGTAGTAAGGGAAGCGCGAGGAACAGCCGATGCCGGAGACGAAGACGATCTTCTCGCGCGGGATGCCGAGTTCGGGCATCACCTTCTGCACGTTGTTGAGGATTGAATAATCGCCGCACCCCGGGCACCAGCGCACTTCCTGTCCCGACACGAAATCGGCTTTCCCCAATTGCGCGGGCGGCGGCGCGACCGCTCCCGCCACGACCGACCCCGGCTCGCTCTCCGGCGCGGGGCCGCTTCCCGAAACGTTCCCGCCGATGCTGCCCGCTTCCGTGTCCGTGATGTTCGCTGCTTTGCCGTTGTTGCCGTTTGTATTAGTGCTCATAATTTATCCCTTCGCGCGTTTGACCGCAGCGCGTGCCCTTTAAACATTACCCATCCCCTTCTTGATCTGCGTAGCGACTTAGAGCGTAAAAAGCTTTGCCACCGGAAATTGAAATCCCGGTACGACCTCGCCGCCGTCAAGCGCATCTTTCTCCGTCAGCATGACAATATCGGTCAGCGAACGATAGGCGGTGACGGTGCGCAGCTTAGGACTGACAACCCATACTGATCTCGCACCTGCGCTTAACCACTCCTGAACTTTTCCTTCCACCTCCCCCACCGTATCACCGGGACTGTTCACCTCGACCGCGAGATCAGGCGCTCCCGGCCAGAAGCTTTCCGTTTCGCCGATCTCGTCAACCCGCTCCTGTCGAATAAATGAAACGTCAGGAGCGCGCACCGTGTCGGGATTCGTCTTGAGCTTGAAGCCAGTCTCCGCCGCGTAAACTTCTCCCAGGCGATGGTCAGCGACATACTGACCGAGAGGAATCGCAAGACGCATTGCTATTCTGCCGTGGTTATGACCGGCGGGCGACATTTGCCTCAATTCTCCTTCGACGAGTTCGTAACGAAACTTGCCGCGTGGCAACCTCAATAATTCTTTCGCAGTTATTAACCCAGTAGTCGTACTCATTGCGCTTACTCCGTCGCTCTCTCCTCGTTTTGTCTGGCTTGTTCGACAGCCCGGCACAATCCCAGATATTGTTCCCGCACATAAGGATTCAATTGCTCCGTGAAATCGGAGGTGAGGCCGCGCACTTTAATCAACTCCTGCACGTCGGCCAAATCTTTCAAACGATCCGGTGCGGTCATGCCGGAAGCGAGTTTCAGTTCGATCAATTTCTCAAGCGTGACGATCAACACTCCCTCAATCTCAATCGAAGCTTCGGCGGGAACGGGAAAGCTGATTGGCTTAGGTTTCCCGTCGCCCGGATACTCGCCGGAAGTCAGCACTTCGATACTTACGCCATCACATGTCGAACGAAGTTTTTTGCGCGCCCCTTGAAAGGCGGGAAGATACCCGACCCCGATCAAGTTTCGATGAAAGACTTCCAAGCCCTCCGTCGTCATCACCAAATCAATATCTTCCGTGAAGCGCGGATAACCGTGGGCCAGCAAAGCGACCGCGCCGATAACCATATAATCGATTTTCTGTCGTTTCAAATCGGACGCGAGTTGCGCCAGCGCGCCGTGAAGGTCTCCTTGTCCCATAAAGTAGCGCAAGCCTTCCGCGTACACGTCGTGGACGGAGCGAGCATCGGCATTCGCGGAAGAATTGTTCATCAATTGCTCTCAAATTGCTTTACATTTCTGCCGAACAATTTAGCAACCGGATATTGAAAGCCGGGCACGACATCCCCCCCGTCGAGCGTATCACGCTCCGTCAGCGTTACGATGTCCGTCAGTGAGCGGTAAGCCGTCACTGTGCGCAGCTTCGGGCTAACAACCCACACAAGAGCCGCGCCCGCGTTCAACCATTCTTCGACCTTCTCCTCTACTTCTCTGATGGTGTCACCCGGGCTGTTAACTTCGACTGCAAGGTCGGGAGCACCCGGCCAATAACTTGCCTTCTCATCCACTTCGTTAACCCGCTCTCGCCGGACGAAGGCGACATCAGGCCCCCGCACCGTATCGGGGTTTACTGTAATTAGAAAGCCAGTCTCTGCCGCGTAAATCTCCCCTAGATCCTTAGCTTCAACGTGTTGAAAGAGTGCGCCTGTTAGTCGCGCGGCAATTTTCCCATGATTGTGTCCCGCAGGTGACATCTGACGTAACTCTCCGGCGATTAGTTCATAGCGAAAGTGCCCGCGTGGCAGCTTCAATAGTTCTTCCGCTGTCATTAACTGCGTTGTGGTGCTCATCGTCCTGCCTCTGGCTTCTTACAAATACTCTTCAACCTTCTGCACGATCTCGCGAATCTGGAACGGGCGACCTTTGACTTTCGAGAAGGCAATCGCATCGACCAGATACTTCGCGCGGATCATGGTCGAGAGTTGGCCGAGGTTCATTTCGGGGATGATGACTCGCTCGAAGCCTCGCAGAACTTCGCCCAGATTTTTCGGGAAGGGATTCAGATAACGCAGGTGCGCGCTCGACACGGAACGGCCTTCGCGCTGCAAACGCTCGACGGCGGAGGTGATCGAGCCGTAGGTCGAACCCCAACCGAGCACGAGCACTTTGCCGGTGCGCTCGCCGAACACTTCAAGGTCGGGAATACTTTCGGCGACGCGGTCGATCTTCTCCTGTCGCAGTTTCACCATGAAGTGATGATTTTCCGGGTCGTAGTTGACGTTGCCGGTGAGGTGCTCTTTTTCGATGCCGCCGATGCGGTGTTCGAGTCCGGGCGTGCCGGGAATGGCGAATGGGCGAGAGAGGGTGCGCTCGTCGCGCGAATAGGGCAGGAAGTTTGCGGGGTCGTCGGCGAACTTCACTTCGATCTGAGGGAGGTCTGCTATCGCGGGCAACGCCCACGGCTCCGCGCCGTTGGCGAGATAGCCGTCGGAGAGATAAAAGACCGGCGACATATATTTGAAGGCGAGGCGCACGGCTTCGACCGCCATGTGGAAACAATCGGCGGGCGTCGAGGGCGCGACGACAATCGCCGGGCACTCGCCGTTTCTGCCCCAGACGGCTTGAAAAAGATCGGCCTGCTCGGTCTTGGTCGGTAAACCCGTAGACGGGCCGCCGCGCTGCACGTTGATGATGATGAGCGGGAGTTCGGTCATCACGGCGAGGCCGATGGCTTCCTGCTTCAGCGCGACGCCGGGGCCGGATGTGCCCGTCAGCCCGATGTGCCCGGCGAAGGCTGCGCCGATGGCCGAGCAGACCGCCGCGATCTCGTCTTCGGCCTGAAACGTCTTGACGCCGAAATTCTTGTGGAGCGCGAGTTCGTGCAGAATGTCGGAGGCGGGCGTGATCGGGTATGAGCCGTAGAAGAGCGGGCGGCCTGACAGCTCGGAAGCGGCGACGAAGCCGATGGCCGTCGCCTCGTTGCCGGTGATCTTGCGATACTTGCCCGGCGCAATCGCCGCCTTCTTGACGCTGTAGTGCGTGGTGAAAACTTCGGTCGTATCGGCGAAATTGTAGCCAGTGCGCAAAGCGACCGTGTTGGCGCGGGCGACTTCGGGCAGCTTCTTAAACTTGGTTTCGATCCACTGAAGCGTCGACTCCATCGGGCGGTCGTAGAGCCAGTAGAGAACGCCGAGCGCGAAGAAGTTCTTGCAGCGGTCCATCTCCTTGCGCGTCAGTTTCACCCCGGCCTCTTGCAGCGCGCGGAGGTTCAAGGTCGTGATCGGCAGCCGGTGGACGCGGTAGCCTTTGAGCGTGTCGTCTTCGAGCGGGTTCACCTCGTAGGCCGCCTTCTTCAGGTTGCCCTTCTCAAATTCGTCGGTGTTGATGATGATCGTCCCGCCCTCTTCCAAATCGGACAAGTTGACTTTGAGCGCGGCGGGGTTCATCGCGACGAGCACGTTCGGCTGATCACCCGGAGTGCGAATGTCCTGGCTCGAAAAGTTCAACTGGAAACCGGAGACGCCGGGGAGACTGCCGGCGGGCGCGCGAATCTCGGCGGGAAAGTCGGGCAAGGTCGAGATGTCGTTGCCGAGGACGGCGGAGGTGTTCGTAAATTGCGTGCCGGTGAGTTGCATGCCGTCGCCGGAGTCGCCGGCGAAACGGATGGTGACGGTTTCAACTTCCTCAAAATGTTTTTCGACGGGCGCGGCGGGCGGCGGATCGATGACAGTGCTCATAATCTCTTGATGATTCCTTTTGGTTCGGGGAAGATTAGATGCGTGGGGGTGATGTCTGACTTCTCAATCGTGAATAGTGGGGATCGTCTATTCGCTGCCTTTCCCTGAACAATTGATGTTGAGCAGCAGGAGGCGGCGTCTCGTGCGACCGGCATCTCTTCTGTGGGCGAGATTTCTTCCGGTTGCGCGTGCGACATGCTATCCGGCTGATGTTTCCTGCAAGCGATTTTCTCAGGCGAGAATGCTTCGATACGGTGACTCGCAGCCATTGTAACATAGCGGCGCGTTTACCTTCCAAGCAGCACTCAACGGCGAGCGGGTGAGCCGGGTTCGGGCGGCGGGCGAATGGAAGGGCGTGGGCGGCGCGGCGGCCAGACAGGGCAATTGATAAAAAGTAAAAAGGCAGAAGTGAGATGGAGATTTTTATTCTTTCCGTCTTCACTTTTGCCTTTGAGTTCAAACCTGCTCCGGCCTTGCTTCAGGTGGTGGCAGGAGCCGTTTTCGGCGCACCGCTTGCAATTGCACCGGCGGTGGGCGTAGCAGAATTGTCTGGGGCTTTGGCGTCGGGTTTCGCGGGCGCGCCCGGCATTGAAGATGCCGGCGAAGCAGGGGAAGAGGACGAGGAAGCGGTGCGCGCTTCTTCTTTGGCCTGCGCGTCCTTAATCTGTTGCATGCGGCAACTGCCCTCGAAGATGGCGCCCTGTTCGATGATGAGCGCGGGCGTCTGGATGTCGCCCGTGACTTTGGCGACGCGACCGAGTTCGATGCGTTTGGTGGCCGTGACGTTACCCACCACGGTGCCGAAGATTTGCGCGACGGAGACTTCCACGTCGGCGTCCACCTGCCCGCCCGTCGAGACGATGAGCGTGCCGTCCTGCGAACTGACGCGGCCAGACAGGTGGCCGTCAACGCGCAGCATGCCTTTAAAGTTGGCCTCGCCGGTCAGGGTCGTGCCGTTGCCGACGAATCCGCTGAGTGTGCCCTCCTTGATGTCGCGCGCCAGCGATTCGCTTTCGCTGACGGCGCGCGAGGTGATCGGTTGAGTTTCGCTCATGTTGCGTGCTCCGGTTGAAGAGGGTTGATCTGTGGGTGCCGTCGTAGTGCGGCTCTGCGACGACGCATCCGCTGTTGTAGCGTTGCCCGCGCCATAGCTGGGAGTAGTCGGCTGCGGTTGTTCGGTATTATGATCGCCCGGCTGTTCCTTAGGATTTCTTCCCGGTCTAAACATCTTGTCTTCCTCCGCTTACTGGGTTAATGCGCGTGATCGGCAGTTGAAATGAAAAACGGGTAGTAGGGCTGTTGCTGTGCGCGCCGGAGGTGTTAGTCCAACGACTGGCGGAAAACTCGAACGCCGCGCTACATGCGCGTGATGATAGCGGTAGTATGCGACGGGTGACAAGAGAAAAGCTGTAAATCTCGACTCATGAGGGGAGAAAATGCTTTCTGTTTTATTGACGATTCACGATTCGAGGCTTTTCGATTAGACTGCCCCGACGCTCAAGGCGGGACGAACGATGGTGCGAGATCATTTCGGAGGAGATACGGGTGACTTCTCCGTCAGCTAAAGCAGACGGCTTCTAAAGACACGCTCTGCCTAGCGGCACACGTTGAGTCTTTATCGCGTAGTCCACGCGAGAGAATATTGAGAGCGGCGTTGTGGTCGCGCCCAAGTTCAAGACCGCATGAGCAAGAATGCACACGTTGACTCAAATCTTTAGGGACATGCGAGCCGCACCCGCTACACATCTGGGTTGTGCCGTTCGGGTTCACGCGAAAGAAATGCCTGCCAGCGTTCGCAGCTTTGTAGGCTATCTTTTCGATGAACATTCCCCATCCGGCATCACTGACAGACTTGGCGAGCATTCCGCCCGCGAGTCCTTTGACGTTCAACGATTCGACGGCGATTGTGCCGTAGTTGGCAACTATCCACTGACTGATTTTGTGGTGAAAGTCAGAGCGTTGATGACGGACGTGCGCGTGAGCGCGTTGGAGAAGTTGCACGGCTTTCCGGCGACAGTGCGAGCCACGCTTGCGACGCGCCACACGCCTTTGTGCGACTCGCAAAGCCCGTTGCGCTTCTTTGTAGAAGCGTGGATTGTCTATTTCCGTTCCGTCAGAGAGCGTGGCGAACGCGGTCAAGCCAACGTCAATGCCGATACTTTCCGCGCACGCGGGCAAAGGTTGTCCGTTACATTCGACGGAAAGACACGCGTACCAACGTCCGGCCTCACGCTTGACGGTGAGCGTCTTAATCTTGCCTTCAACCATACGGTGCAACTTGACTTTCAACATTCCAACGCCTTGCAAGCGCAGCTTTCCACCAATCAACTTGCACCCGTCGCCGTAACTCGGAAAGGTGATGCTGTCGAAACGAGCGTGCGACTTGAAGCGCGGGAATCCGGCTTTAGCTTTGCGTTTTACGCGAGCGAAGAAAGCCTTGAACGTCTTGTCCACGCGGCGCAGCACATCTTGGCAGGCAGAGAAGTTGGCGAGCGTCAAATCTCCGCTCGCACGAATCTCTTTCAGTTGGTTGGCCTGAGTGTAGTAGTTGACCGATTCGCGGTTGATGCGCCACGCATCGCGTCTTTCCTGAAGGGCGGCATTGTACAAGCGGCAACCTTCGCCAAGCTGACCATCAAGCGACTCAACTTGTGCCTTCGTTGGATAGAGCCTGTACCGGAAAGTCTTACGCATCTACTCAATATAAACCACGAATCTTGCTCGTTTTCCAACCGTAACAGCCTCCGGCAGGTGGCTGCGAATTCCCCTGTCAGCTAAAGCAGACAGTCCCCTTCGAGGTTTCGTGATGGCAAACAAGATGGTTGAATTCAAAAGCAACGGCGGCACGGCGCGTGGGTATCTGTCCGTACCCGAAGAAGGGCAGCAGTGGCCGGGCGTCATCGTGATACAGGAATGGTGGGGACTCGTGCCGCACATAAAAAATGTGGCCGACCGTTTTGCCGCCGAAGGTTTCGTCGCGCTCGCGCCCGATCTCTACCACGGGCGCGCGACCGCTTCACCCGATGAAGCGGGCAAACTCATGATGGCGCTTAATATCGAGGAAGCGGAGAAAGATTTGCGCGGCGCGATTCAATATTTGCTAGGGCATGAGAGCGTTGTAGGCGACGCGGTCGGCACAATCGGTTTCTGCATGGGCGGCGCGCTCTCGCTCTACGCGGCGTCGAAGAACAGACAGGTGAGCGCGTGCGTCGTCTTCTACGGCGGGCATCCGAAGGTAGTGCCCGATCTGGAAAACTTACGCGCGCCCGTGCTCGGCCTCTATGCCGGACGCGACACCTCCGCGACGCCGGAAGGGGCGCGCGAACTGGAGGCGAAGTTGAAGTTGCTCGGCAAAGAGGTGGAGATTCACATTTACGAGGACGCCGATCACGCCTTCTTCAACGACGACCGCCCCGAAGTCTACCAGCCCCGTGCCGCTGCCGATGCGTGGCAACGCACCCTCCGTTTCTTCCATGAGCGTCTGGCAGAGCATTCATAAGTCAGGCATGGTAACAACCAAGCCAACGCCCGAAAAGCGTCGTGCTTCCGGCTCCAGGACAACTCGATCTTTTTTCTTGACATGCTCCGCACGAGGATTATCATCCGGCTACTATGACTCAACCTTCAATCAAATTCGGCGCTAATGCCAATCAGTCGGTCGTTAGTCTCCACACCATCGGCGTCTTGACCGGCATCCTCGATGCCGCCGGTTTGAGTTCGTGCTTGATTACGAGCACGAGCAGGACTCCGGCGGACCAGGCACGCATCATGCACAACAACATCGTCAGGGACGGCGTCGTGAAACAGAAAAAGCTTTACGCGGCGGCGGGCGATGCGGTGATTGATGAATTCGTGAGGGGAAAAAAGGCGGGCGAGACTAAGGCCCAGATCATCGCGCTGATGGAAGCGCGGATCAGGGCGATAGGGCCGGAAAGAGTGAGCCATCATTGCGCCGACCCGGCTGTGCTGAATGTCGTGGATGTTGCGCCGTCATCCGTCAAGAATAAACAGGCATTTGAGAGCGCGGTCGCGGCGGCAAAATCTCAAGGAACGGTCAGCCGGTTTATTACACCCGGCCAGCACGACCCCGCGTATCATCTGGAAATCCCCCAGCCGACTATCTGAAAGACAGTTCAACTCGTCATCAGCGGCACTTGCTGTCTCCGATGACGAGAAAGAAACATCGTCGCGCGCGCAGTCCGGTCAATTCAAATATTCTACACACAACGAAAACGGGCAAACCCGGCGTTAGAGTTTACCCGTTTTCGTTCTTGTTGACTCCGTCGTTCTACATCGGATTTGCCGCTATCGAAGCCGCTTGTAATTCGTCCCGCAACTTTTCCGTAAGAAATAAGGCGTCGAACTCCCCCAAGTCCGACGCCTTACTTCCTTCCTCTGAACGAGGAATATTCGTTGCAGGAAACTATAGGCGAGGAGCCGGCGCGCGGGGTTGCGGTCACGTTGAAAGTTTATTGTGATGTCGTTGCGGAGCATGTTGCTGCGCACGAGCGACGCGATTCGCCGGTTGAACCCGAACCTGTTCTTCGGCGATACTCAGGGCGACGACACGAACACAAACGAATAATTTGAGAAGCGGTATCGATTGAAATGTTTATTGAAAGCAAAATTAAAACGAAGCTGCTGCGCCGGATGGGCGAAGCGATCAAGGATTTCGGGATGATCGAAGACGGCGACCGCGTGATGGTCTGTCTCTCAGGCGGCAAGGACAGCTACACGATGCTCGATTTGCTGCTCGACGTGCGCGAGCGTGCGCCCGTCCGCTTCGATCTGCTCGCCGTCAACCTCGATCAGAAACAGCCGAACTTTCCCGCCCACGTCCTGCCCGCCTACCTCGGCGAGCGCGGCGTGCCGTTTCGCATCGTCGAGCGCGACACTTATACAATCGTCAAACGTCTCGTGCCCGCAGGGAAAACTTACTGCTCGGTCTGTTCGCGGCTGCGGCGCGGCATCATCTACTCAATCGCGCAGGAGGAAGGCTGCACCAAGATCGCGCTCGGCCACCACGCCGACGACATCATCACCACGTTCCTGCTCAACTTCTTTTTCGTCGGCCAACTCAAAGCCATGCCGCCCGTCCTGCGTTCCAACGACGGGCGCAACACCGTCATCCGCCCGCTCGCCTATTGCCGCGAGACCGAGATCGCGGAGTATGCGGCGCAGAAAGAGTTTCCGATCATCCCCTGCGACCTGTGCGGCTCGCAGTCGAACTTGAAGCGGGCGCGCATCAAGCGGCTCATCACGGAACTCGAAGGCGAGATTCCGAACATCCGCAGTTCGATGCTGACCGCGCTCGGCCAAGTCATCCCCTCGCACCTGCTCGATGCGAAACTCTTCGACTTCAAACAATTCGCTCCCGTCTCCACCGGCGACATCGAAGCCGAACTCGACGCCGCCATCGGCCACGCCGACCCGGAAGGCGACATCAGCCCCGCGCTCGTTTCGATTTCATGAATTGCTCATGAATTGAAAGTCCCGTAACCCACACTTTAACTGTTGGCAACCGCAGGCCGTTGTGCTATCAATACGCCGCTCGGTAAGCGCCTACCCCGCCAGGTGCGGGAGGCGGCGAACATGTATGCGGTTCCCGCTCATGCATCAATTCCCGACCTCATCGCAAAGGCGGGGCAAAGCAAGGAGCATGCGTGTACTCAGACGATTCGCGGTTGACGTTTAAGCATAGAGGCATCAATTATGACAGGCAGACAGCAACCGCCGCCGCCGCCGCCGCATGAGTGCGAACCGGAACAGCCGGACGAAAATACCGGATCGCTCCCGGCGGCTGACCTCCCGGAACAGGACAGCGAAGAAATACACATCGACTATTCACCCGAAGCTCCGAGGGGCGAGACAGGCCGAACTATTCACCAGCGTCTCCCCTACCCGACCGTACCAGAGGGCGCGGATGTGCCCGATCTCGATCCTTCGCCGCCCGCCGACATCGAACCGCCGCGCCACTGAGAAAGTCGCTGTCTTTAAGTCGCTGACAACCAACTCGCGCGCAAGTTTTCTCCTGCGCGTCCTGCGGCGCAATCCAAACTCGCACTAACGCCGCTCGTTCTTCTCATCCCACTTAGAGAAAGGAAAATACCGTGATGGCTACGAAGAAAAGTAATGCCCGGAAGAGTTCCGCGAAGGGCGGCACGCAGAGCGTGCGCGCCGCGACGAAGAAAACCACAACGGCGGCGGGCGCAGTGGCAACCGAACTCTCGACAGATCAACTGACGCCTGCCATCTCAGACGTGATCGAAGTCGAATATCTGGACCAAGCGCGCAAGTTTGTGCCGCAAACCAAGATTCACGTGCGCAAAGAGATACCCGTCCCGGAAGAGGGCGCGGAGGTGCTCGACCACAACCCGACGCAACCGCTCGCGCTCGACATGCCGCAACCGCTGGCGATGCTGATGGCCGCCCCCGGCGGCGGCGCACCAGCGATCCTCGCCAACACGGACAGCCTGTCGCTGGTGCGCAACGTGCAACTCGGCTCGGTGGCAGACAACAACACGGCCTCGAACGTCGGCGAGCCGAGCGTCGCCAGCAACGGCGAAGTCGTCTTCTACACGGGCAACTGGTACGCCGCCGTCTCGTTCGACGGCGGCCAGACGTTCAAGTTTGTCGATCCGGCGAGCGCGTTCCCCAACCCTCCCGGCATGCGCTTCTGTTGCGATCAAGTCGTGCATTACATCAGGCGGATCGACACCTTCGTTTGGCTCTTGCAGTACACCACGAACCCGGCGAGCGGCGAGAACATCCAGCGGCTCGCCTTCGCCAAGACGGCGGACGTGCGGCTGGGGCGTTGGCGCACTTTCGACATCGTGCCGCAGAGCCTCGGCTTGCCCGGCACCTTCCTCGACTATCCCGACCTCGCCGTGGGCACGAACATGCTCTACGTGACGATGAACGGCTTTCGCAACAACCAGTGGAACGCGACCATCCTCGTCCGCCTGCCGCTCTCCGGCATCAGGACCGGCAACATCACCGCGCAACGCACCGTCTCGACAGCCAACTTCAACTTCCGCGTCGCGCAGCATTGCGGCACGCGCGCCTTCTGGGCTTCGCATCTCAACACGAGCACCCTGCGCGTCTTCTCCTGGGATGAGACCGCCGCCCAACCTTCTTTCCGCGATGTGGCCGTCGCCCGCTGGTCGCTCGGCCCATTCACGTCGCTGACGCCGGACAACCGCAACTGGCTGCAACGCGCCGACCCGCGTCTGACGGGTGCGACGAAGCGCGGCAGCGAACTCTGGTTCGCGTGGGGTTCGGCGAGCGGCGGAGCCAACAATCGCCCCAATCCCTTCATCCAGATCGCGCGCATCAGAAGCGCGGACTTCTCCCTGATCGAGAACGTCAACATCTGGGATGCCACCTCCGGCACATGCTACGCCGCGCTCTCCACCAACAGCCGCAACGAAGTGGGCGTCTCCTACATGATCGGCGGCGGCGGCATCAACGGGCGTTTCCCCACCCACGTCATCGGCATCCTCACCGGCATGCGCCGCGACGTGACGACCTTCGCCGGGACGCGCGGCCCCGCCGATCAAAAGTGGGGCGACTATCTCACCGTCCGGCGAAACTACCCGAACACAAAATTGTTTGCCGCCACCGGCTACACCCTACAAGGCGGCGCGGGCACTACCGACGCGACGCCGCATTACACGCTCTTCGGTCGCTCCGGCGATATCACGGGCAACGAATAATTGATGATTGAAGCCCCGGCAGGGGCGATAGATGGTAGCCCGCGGCGCGAGCCATTGGTATCTATACAAGTCTAGCGGGCTTGTTTTTTTGCGGCTCTGCCGCCCGATGTGCGGTGAGGCTCTGCCTCACCGTCAGCGATTTTCTCACTTTCATCGGGGCTACGCCCCGGAGTGATGGGGCATAGCCCCAAAATAAATGAGATACATAGCGGAAAGGCCAAGCCTTTCCGCACATCAGGCGGCGGAGCCGCAATGAAATCAGGCTTGCAAAGATGTGTAGATAATAATGGCTTGCGCCGTGGGCTACAAACATATCGCCCCTGCCGGGGCTTGCGGCACACGGCATCCCCGTTAAATCCAACTCGCGTTAACGCAGCCTTCAACCGCCGCGCTTCACGCCACGTAACGCCCCGCTTCGACTTCGCGCGCCTGTCCGAGCGCGGCGAGCGTTTGCAACAGTTCTTCGACGGCGCGGACGCGTGCGCGCGTGAAGTCTCGTGCGAGTTCGGCGGGCGTGGTGACGCCGCCGCGCGCGTGGAGCGCATGGCGGACGGCGCGTGCCTGTTCGGGGACGGTCTTCGGCCACGGCTGCTTTTCGCGGCGGGCGACGGCGGCGGGCGCATCGGGCGCGAACGCGCCGGTGTCGAGTGCGCCTTGCGTCGCGCGTCCGGCGGGGTGTTGAAATTCGGGACGCAGCCAGCGCACGCGCCCCTGCCGTTCTTCCGCCGCGCGCACCGTGTTGAGTTCGACGAGGCGTGCGAGGATGTCGGCATCGGAGAGCGCAGCAGGCCAGCCGTAGGCATCGGCGACCGCCGCATCGAGGTCGTCGTGGAGTTGTTGGAGGATGGAGACGAGGCCGAGTTCGTGCGTGCGCCGTTCGCGTTCGGAGAGCGCAACATTCGCGCGCAGTTTCTCAAGGACGTTATACATGTCCGTGATGGTGAGCGACGGGTGCGCCGCCTGCTGCCGCTTCCGGTGCGCGTCCAATGCCTCGCCCAACTCGCGCACGCGCGCCTTCTTCACTTCATCGCAATCGGGGAATGGAAACGGTGCAAATGTGGTTGCGATTGTGTATCGGGGTCTGTCTTCTAACGTGCTCCCAGAAGCTAACGCCCAAACAAGATGTATTTTGGAAGAAAGTATGCCCAAGAAAAAAGCATCGTCTAATGCCATTGCTACGATTGTACTGTCTGACATAATGCTCGCCGGTAGGAACATGAAAACGCGATGCTTTGATGTCAGAGAGGTGGCGATGTACCGGCTAATATCATTCAGAGCCATGCGAAACTCAGGACGAGTTCGACTAAATATCCACCACGTCTCTCTGAACCTTTGTTCTTTGTTGTGTTCTCGCTCTGGCTTCACGCGTTCAAGTATCCATTGATATACTTCTGGATACTTTGCTTGAATTTCAGAAGCTGATAGACCGAATAGATCAATAACCATCGAATCTCGCGCCATTTGCATCAGGTCGCGCCCGTTGCGAAGTGGTCGGATGTGATTTTCAAGACCGGCTATACGTCCAAGGCCAAGTTGTATAGCCTGTGCGCGAGTTATAACGAAGCCAGCCCCTGAGATTTGCATTCCAACAGAAATAATCTTTTCATTCGCTTCGAGAGATTTCACGCCTAATACATCAAGTCCGATAGTCAAGTCAGCAAAAATCATCCCGCGCTTTTGTCTCAGTTCAACGCTCGCACTACCTTGTTCATCCGTGCGCTCTACTACAACTTCATTGAGCACGCCTTCACGCTTTCCAGCTTCGCAAATTGTCATTGCAACTCGTACCGCAGCCCCATCAGTTGCTTCAACCCACGGGTGGTCAGGAATAGCTAAGATGATTGAAATACCTTCATTATCGGCGAGATGTTGTTCTATTAGCCCTCTTGAATATGAGCTAACGATGCTATTTGTTGTGATAAATCCAAATCGCTTTGCTTTTCCCTGCTTCACAGTCAACGCGGCTTTGTGCCACCAATACATTACGTAGTCGGCAGTTTCGGGCACATCCTCGTAAGTCTGCCTGAGTGCTTTCACGTAATCGTCACCAAGCCATTGACGGATACGCCGCGCGCCGATGAACGGCGGGTTGCCGATGATGTAATCCGCTTCCGGCCAGTCAGCCTTGCGCGCGTTCGTGTAGCGGAGTTGCGCCGTGCGCGCCGTCTCGTCGGGCACGTCCTCGCCCGTCACCGGATGCGTCTTCATCGTTCGCCCATCCCAACGTGTGACCGCTTCGCCCGTCGCTTCGTCGCGCAATTCTTCCCGCGTGTCGTATGAGAGCACCGCATCGCGCCGCTCGATGTTGCGAAACTTCTGGAGGACGGGCTGCGGCGGCATCGCCTCGCCGCGCGTGCGGAAGTGCCATTGCAGATAGCCGATCCACAGGACGAGGTCGGCAATCGCCGCCGCGCGCGGGTTCACTTCCAAGCCCAACAGTTGATGCGGGTCAACGGTCAGCCCCGTGTCTTCCAGTATCCCCTGCCGCTCGCCGAAGCCGTGCAAGGCATCCAGCACCTCGCCTTCGAGCCGCTTCAAATGCTCCAACGTGACGTAGAGAAAATTCCCGCTCCCGCACGCCGGGTCGAGCACGCGCACGCGACATAGACGCCGGTGAAACTCCTTGACCGTCTCCGCCGCCTCGCGCTCCTTGCCGTCTTCCACCTGCCGCATCGCGCCCGCCAGCACGTCGCCCCATTCTTCCCTCAAGGGTTCGATGACGGCGGGCATCACGAGGCGTTCGACATAGGCGCGCGGCGTGTAGTGCGCGCCGAGTTGGTGGCGTTCGATGGGGTCGAGCGCACGCTCCAACAGCGTCCCGAAGATGGCCGGTTCCACGTCGCGCCAGTCCGCGCGGCTCGCTTCGATGAGCAGTGCGAGTTGGCGCGCGTCGAGCGGCAAAGCTTCGTGCGACTCGAACAGCCCGCCGTTGAATTGGAGCAACTCGCGGCGCACGACGGGCGAGAAGCCGCCCGTATTCATCGTCGCCCACAAACTCTCAATCATCCCCTTGAAAATCCCCGCGCCGCCATCGCGCCGGATGTCTTCCAACAGCGACGTGAACGCGCCCGCCGGGATCAACTGCACGTCCTCCGCGAACATCGTGAAGATGGCGCGCATCAGAAAATTCGCCACGCGCTCCGCCCCGTGTCCCGACTCTTCGAGTGAGCGCGCGAGGTCGGCCAGTTTGCCCGCCACCTCCCGCGTCACACGCGCGCTGCGGCGACTCGGGTCGAGCGCGAGCGGGTCAGTCCACACCTCGCGCAGGCGTGCCCTCGTCTCTTCGCGCCGCAGGTCTTCGAGCCGGATGCGGTGCGTGCGCGCATCGGGGAAGGGCACGTAAGTTTTGCCCGCGCGCGTGAAATCGGAATAGAGTTCAAAGGTGTGGCCGACATCCGCGACGACCAGAAACGGCGGGTTGCCTTCCGTCGCAGGCAGGGCGCGCACATACTGTTCGGCCTGCCCGCGCGCCGCCTGCATCATCACATCCCACCCGCGCGTGCCGCGAATCGCGCGCTGCTTGGCCTCCAACACGAAGCACCCGCGTTTGTAGAGATCGATGCGCCCCGCGCTCGTCGTCCCGTCCGGGTTGTGAAAGGTGACGCCGCGTTCATAAACGTAATCGTCGCGCTCGTCGTCTTTCACGGTCGGGTTCGGCTTCGGCACATTGAGCAGGTCGCATAGTTCGTTGAGGAACGAGACGTAGTTGGCGCGCTCCGCCGCGCCGGAGGCTTGCCAGCGGGTGATGAAGGTTTCGATTTGTGGTGAGGTGTTTTGAGTTAGCATTTTTTGTGATGTTGAGTTTTGAGAGAGGTCATTTCACGCCGCAGGCGCGGAGATCACGCGGAGGACGCAGAGGCTCGGATGCCATTCAAGCCTCCGCGATCTCTGCGCGATCTCTGCGTCCTCTGCGTTAAAATCATCTTCCCCAAAGAAGACCCTACCCATTAAACCCCAAAACCTTCCTCCGAATCCCCTGCCTTAACGCCGCCACGTTGAAATTGATCAGCAACCCGACCTGCCACCCGCCCAGCCGCAGGTAAGTCAACACTTGCGCCTCATGCACCGGCGCGATGGCCTCAATTGCCTTCACTTCAACCACCACCGCATGCGCCACTAACTATATCCAAACGATAACCACATTCCAGACGCACACCCTTATACTCTAAAGGCAATGCTCGCTCACGCTCAAACGGAATCCCCCGCACCAGAAACTCACGACACAAACACTCCTGATACACCGACTCCAACAAACCCGGCCCAAGACAACGATGAACCTCCATCGCCGCGCCGATGATCGATTCCGTGATCTGATTCAGATGACCGCCCATCCCATTTCCCTCTGCGCCCTCTGCGCGATCTCCGCGCCTGCGGCGTGAAATATCCTCACGCCCCATTCACCTACGCCCCCTCACACTCTCTCGCGTACTCTCACCCACGCTCCCCCGCCTCCGCCGCCCTCTCTACCGCCTTCAACACCTGCCGACGATAACGATGCGTCACAGGTCGCCGCCGCCCGATGCCGATGGCGTGGCGCGAGATAATGAGTGTGGGCGGCAGTTGCCGCCGCTTGAACTCATTGGCCGGGGCTTCGACGCGGTTCAACACGTCGTAGACGAGCGCGGCGTCGTGCCCCCCGGCGATGATCTCTGCGGGCGTGGCTTTGAGTTCAAAGTAGAGTTTGAGGATCGGGTCGAGCAGGTCGTAGGGCGGGAGCGACTGATCATCAAACTGATCGGGCGCGAGTTCGGCGCTGGGGCGTTTGTCGATGATAGCCACGGGGATGATCTCGCGCTCGCGGTTGATGTAGCGCGCCAGCGCCCACACTTCCGTCTTCAACACGTCGCCGATCACGGCCAGTCCGCCGTTCGTGTCGCCGTAGAGCGTGCAATAGCCGAGCGCGAGTTCCGACTTGTTGCCGGTCGAGAGCAGCAGGCGGCCTTCCGCGTTTGAGATCGCCATCAGCATGTTGCCGCGCAGACGCGATTGCGTGTTTTGCCGCGCGAGTTCCTCGCTCGCCGTCGCGGGGTTCGCCAGATTTAATTCTTTCACCAATACTTCATAAGCCGCACTGATCGGATGCTCAATCGTCGGCATCCCCAGGTTATGACCGAGCGCGACGGAATCATCCACGCTCCCCTGCGAAGAAAACGGCGAGGGCATCATCACCGACAGGACGTTCTCTGCGCCGATGGCACGGCAAGCGAGGGCGGCAACAACCGCCGAGTCGATGCCGCCGGAGAGGCCGAGCACGGCGCGCTCGAAACGGTTCTTGCGCGCGTAGTCGCGGATGCCCAACACGAGCGCGTCGTGGATGGTTTCGATGTCGTCGCCGGGGAGGCAATACGTATCGCATTCGTCGCAGTCGAGCGAGACCGAGCCGTAGAACTCCTCGAAGGGCGGCGCTTGCAGAATGATCTGCCCCTTGTGATCCGTGATGATTGACGCACCGTCGAAGATGACGCCATCGTTCGCGCCGACGAGGTTGACGAAGACGACCGGAATCCCCGCCGCCTTCGAGCGGTGCGAGACCATCGTGCAGCGTTGCCCCATCTTGTTTTTGTTGAAGGGCGAGGCGTTGATCGAGATGATCACCTGTGCGCCCAGCGCGATCAATTCATCGGTCGGGTCGTTGGCGTAGAGCCGTTCGCGCCAGTAGGTCTTGTCGTTCCACATATCCTCGCAGACGGCGATGCCGACGCGCACGCCTTTGATGTCGAACAATCGCCGCTCCTTCGCCGGCTCGAAGTAGCGCGGGTCGTCGAACACGTCGTATTCGGGTAAGAGCGTCTTGTCAGCGTAGCCGACGAGTTTGCCGTCAGTGATGACGGCGGCGGAGTTATAGAGTTTGCGCCCCTGCGCCAGTCCGGTCGGGCGCACCGTGCCGACGATGACCGTGAGACCTTTGCTCGCCGCGATGACGTGATCGAGCGGTTCGAGGGCGTGCTCGGCCACGTCGCGGTCCAGAAACCAGTCGAAAGACATGTAGCCCTGCACGGCGACTTCCGGCAGCACGACCAAATCGCTCCCGTCCCTCCGCGCCTGCTCGATGGCGCGCAAGCACCGCGCCACGTTGCCTTCATAATCGCCGTTCGTCGTATTGATCTGCCCGATGGTGACGCGCATTAGTGTTTCATCCTTTGCTGCTGCAACTATCTTTCAAGCCGCTTCCACATAACCGACCATGCTGGTTGGTTCCGGTATCGGCAACCCGTCCTCCCGCAGGCCGTTCAGATGCATTTCGACGGCTTCGCGCATCCGGCGTTTGACTTCCTCGACGGTTTTTCCGGTGGCGATGCAGCCCGGCAAGTCGGGCAGATAGGCCGAGTAGTTTCGCTCTCCCGATTCGATAATCATGGCATAACGCATCTCATTCATCCTCTCTACTTCACACCCGCTTGCGTCAGAATACTCTTCAAAGTCTTCGGGTGAACATCTTCACCGAGATGACCCGCCACTGTCACGCGTCCCGTAGGGCAAACGCATCACTTTTAGAAAGAAAGCGACAGGGGAAACTTTCATTCAAACGACACCGCCGACAGAAAACGATCAACTCAAACGGCAACTCGGATTGCCGGCGGCGGCGGCGCTCGTCGTCGGCGAAGTGATCGCCGTCGGCATCTTTCTCACGCCCGCCGGGATGACGCGTTCGCTCGGCTCGCCTTTCTGGCTGCTCGTCGTCTGGCTCTTAATGGGCGCGATGGCCTTGTGCGGTGCGCTCTGCTACGGCGAACTCGCCGCGCGCTTTCCCTTCGCGGGCGGCGGCTATGTTTACCTGCGCGAGAGTTACGGCGCGTCCGTCGCGTTTCTCTACGGCTGGATGGCGCTGCTCGTGCTCGACCCCGGACTGACCGCCGCATTCGCCGTCGGACTCTCCAGCTACGCCGGTTACGTCGTGTCGCTCACGCCGCTCGCCACCAAATTCGTCGGCATCGGCTCGATTTTGTGTCTCGCCGCCCTCAACATCGTCGGCGTGCGCGTCGGCGTCGTCGTGATGCAAACGCTCGCCGTTTTGAAACTCGGACTGCTCGCGCTGATTGCCGTGTGGGGTTTCGCCGACGGCAGACGGCGAATCATCCGGCATCGTCGCTTCGCACAGCCTCATCCCCGAAGCCCTGCACCACGCTTTCGCCACCTTCGGCGCGCTGATGTCGCCCGACCTCCCGCTCTCGCGGCGCGAGCACGAGATGATCACCACGGTCGTCTCCGTCACTAACCGCTGTCATTATTGAATCGAGTCTCACGCAGAGTTTCTGCGTCGGATCACTTTAGACGAATCGTTCGTGCGGGCGCTCGAAGCAGACTACCGGACTGCGCCGATCACGGAACGCGAACGCGTCATGCTCGAATACGTCGAGCAGTTGACGCGCGACGCGACGCGCATCACGCCGGAGCACCACGAGCGTCTGCTGGCCGTTGGCTTCGACGACCGCGCGCGTTTGCAGATCACGCTCATCGCCTCCTGGTTCAACTACATCAACCGCGTCGCCGACGCGCTCGGCGTCGGGCGAGAGCAAATTAAGGGATGAGGGCGGAGGGATGAGGGATGAATAAGGACAAGGCTCAAGTCAAAGCGGCTTGCTCCTTTCCGGTTCATCCCTCATCCCTCCGCCCTCATCCCTTAGTCCATCCCTTCGCCCTCATCCCTTATTTCCCGTGTCCGCCGCCGCCCGGCGTTTCCACACGCACTCTGTCGCCCGCCCGCAATTCCCATGAACCCTTTGCGGTAATCGCCCGCGCGCGTCCCTCGCGCACAATACAGTCGCGCCCGGTCTGTCCAGCCGCGCCGCCCGCAAGACCGTAAGGCGCGCGTTTGCGCCGGTCGGCGAGCAGAGACATGCGCGCGGGGGCGAGCGTCTCGATCTCGCGCACCACGCCGTCGCCCCCGCGCCGCGCGCCGCGCCCGCCCGAACCCTGACGAATCGCATAAGCGCGCACGCGCAACGGGTAAGCGTATTCGAGAGCTTCGACGGGCGTGTTCAAACTGTTCGTCATGTGCGTATGCACCGCGCTCATCCCGTCGTGCGCGGGGCGTGCGCCCATGCCGCCCGCGATGGTTTCGTAGTAAGCGAACTCGCGGCCTGTGCGCGGGTCGATGCCGCCGATGGTCAAATTGTTCATCGTGCCCTGACTCGCCGCCGGAACGCGGTCGGGCAACGCGACGGCCAACGCTTTGAACAACACATCGACGATGCGCTGCGAAGTTTCGACGTTTCCGCCCGCCACCGGCGCGGGAGGCAGAGCATTGACAATCGTCCCGCGCGGCGCGACGACCTTAAGCGGCTCCATCAAACCGGCGCTCGCCGGAACATCCGCCGCGCCCAGCAAACAGCGAAACACATAAGCGACCGCCGACACCGTGATCGCTTCGACCGCGTTGAGCGGCCCCGCGACCTGCGGCGCGCTGCCCGCGAAATCGACCCGCGCACCGTCGCCCTTGACGGTGACGCGCACCCGCAACGCGCACGAATCGTCGCCGATGCCGTCGTCATCGAGCGCGTCTTCCGCTTCATAAACTCCATCGGGGATCGAAGCGATCTGCAAGCGCATCATCCGCGCCGAATAAGTGAGCAAGTGCGCCGCGTACTCACGCGCTTCGCGCTCGCCCGCGCGCTCCACGATCTCCAACAGGCGCGTTGCTCCCGTCTGCAACGACCCCAGCTGCGCCGCGAAATCCGCGCGCCGCTCCTCGGCCCCGCGCACGTTCGCCAGCAGGATGCTCCACACGTCTTCATTCATGCGCCCGCCGCGCGCGAGGTGAACGGGCGGGAGGCGCAAGCCTTCGCCGTAAATGTCCCTCGCCATCCCCATCGAGCCGGGGTTGCCGCCGCCGATGTCCGCATGGTGCGCGCGGTTTGCAACGAAAAAGAGCGGGCGCGGCGCGGGCGTTTTCCGCTTGCCGTTTTCCGCCTTCGGCCTTTTGCCTTCCGCCTTGCTTGCAAATACGCCCATCACCAGCGTCACGTCCGGCAGATGCGTGCCGCCCGCGAACGGATCGTTTAAGGCAATCACGTCGCCCGGCGCGATGCGGGCGTGTGCGAGCGCGGCGGCCACGGCCATCGGCATCGAGCCGAGATGGACGGGCATGTGGTCGCCCTGCGCGATGACGCGCCCTTCGGCGTCGAAGACGGCGCACGAATAGTCGCGCCGCTCCTTGATGTTCGGCGAGTGCGCCGTGCGCCGGAGCGCGATGCCCATCTCTTCGGCCACCGATGTGTAGAGCGCGCGATAGATTTCCAGCGTGACCGGATCAAAATGCGTGTGCCGTTTCATAATTCGATGATCAAGTTGCCGTGCCGGTCGAGGTGCGCCCCGCGCGCTTCTTTGGGAATGAGCGTCGTCGATGAATACTCCGTGACGATGCAGGGCGTGCGCAGCCCTGCGCCCGGCTTGAGTTCGTCGCGCGTGTAGATGCCGATTCGTTCGGGCTTCGCCGCGAAGTAAACCGGCGCGTGGGCATGCGGCGGCGCGACGATGCGGTTGGTGTCGCCGCTTTGTTCAAATCGCTCCCGCTTGATCTTTTCCACGAGGCCGCGCGAGCGCAAACGCGCACTGACGATCTCAACTGCATCACTCTCCCGCGCGTAACCGTAGCGCGTGTGGTGCTCCCGATGAAACGCGGCAAGCGTCCGGTTCGACTTCCACCCTATCTCCAACTCAAACGACTGTCCCCGGTAACGCGCGGCCACGCTGCGCTCATGCTGCTGCTGTTGTCGTTCTGCGTCGAAACCCTCACGCTTGAGAGCCACACGCGCCGCGCGCTCCATCTCCCGAAAGACATGTTCGAGTTCTTCAAGTTTGCTGCCCGCCGCGTCGAGCATCACGGTGCGGCTTGAATCTTTGACGACATCGGAGGCGAGCGCGCCGAGAGCCGACAACGCCCCCGGACGGCGCGGCACGATGACGCGCGGGATGCGTAAACTATGCGCGAGCGCGACCGCGTGCAACCCGCCCGCGCCGCCGAACGACACGAGCGCGAACATGCGCGGATCGTGCCCGCGCTCGATTGACACGACGCGCAACGCCCGCTCCATCCCCGCGTTCACCACGCGCACCACGCCGAGCGCGGCCTCGTGCGCCGTCGTCTTCCGCTTGCTCGCCGCGCTCATCCCGCGCGCGAGTTGTTCGAGCGAGGCGTGCGCCCGCGCTTCGTCCAACTCGAAATCACCGCCGAGCAGCCCTGCGCCGCCGAAGCGACCGAGCACAAGGTTGGCATCCGTCACGGTGGGAAGCATGCCGCGCCCGTAGGCCGCCGGGCCGGGGTCTGCTCCCGCCGATTCCGGCCCGACGCGCAAACTCCCGCCCGCGTCTAAGCGCGCGATGGAACCGCCGCCCGCGCCCACCGTGTGGATGTCGAGCACGGGCACGGCGACGGGCAGCGCGGCCACCGTCGCCTCGTTCGTCGTGCGCGGTTGGCCTGCGGGGCACAGCGATACGTCGGTCGAAGTGCCGCCCATGTCGAAGGTGATGATGTCGGGAAACTTCGCCGCGCCGGCGGCGCGAAGCGCGCCCACGACGCCGCCCGCCGGCCCGGACAAAATCGTCCGCACGGGTTCGCGCGCCGCTGCCGCCGCCGAAATGCTCCCGCCCGAAGATTGCATCACACGCAAGTTAGACGTGCGCAGATGTTTGAGATACGCGCCCATCAGCGGCTGCAAGTAAGCGTTGATGGCGATGGTGGAAGTGCGTTCGTATTCCCGATACTCCGGCAAAATTTCGTGCGACACCGAGAGCGGCACGCCGAGCGACCGAAGCGCCCGCGCGATGCGTTGCTCATGCTCAGGACGCACGAACGAAAAGAGCAGACAGATCGCGATTGACTCCGCGCCCGCGCGTTTCAATTTCTCGATCAACTCTTCGAGCGCGCTTTCGTCTAGCGCCTCTAAGACCTCGCCCGTCGCCGCCACGCGCTCCCGCACGCCGAAGCGCAAGCCGCGCGGCACGAGCGGCTCAGGCCGCACCGCGTCGAGATCGTAGAGCGCGGAACGCGCCTGTCGCCCGATGGCAAGTACGTCTTCAAATCCGGCGGTCGTCACCAAAGCTGTGCGCGCTCCGCGTCTTTGCAACAATGCATTCGTCCCGACCGTCGTCCCATGCACGACCTCGATTCCGCGCAGATTGACCCCCGCCTCCCCCGCGATGCGCTGTAAACCTTCCGTCATCGCACGCGAAGGATCATCAGGCGTCGAAGCGAGTTTGAACATGCGCAATCGCCCGCGCAGTTCATAGACGAAATCCGTAAACGTCCCGCCCGTGTCCACGCCGACGCGCACGCGCCGCAAATGTCGTGTTGATGATTTAGAAGTAGGCACGGGTGTTTTGACCTGCGAAGACTTGCGAGCGGCGTGTTGTTGCGACATCGGCGGCCTGATAACTTGAGAGTCTGTGTTACGGCTCTGCCGCACGCGATGCTCATCACTTCTTATTCCTTATGTCAATTCACGTTCGATTATCTCCCGGCGTCATCCAACTGCCGCTCGTGTGGGAGCGGCGGGCGGCGTCGAGGACGAGTTGGGTGCGGTGGCCGTCGTCGAAAGTGGCCGCGCCTTCGACCGTGTTGCGCCCTTCGCTGAGGGCGCGGACGATCTCACGCGCGAAGGTGGTGAAGCCGCGCGACCAGCCGTTGTCGCGCATGCCTGCGGCAAGTTCGCCGCGTTCCGCCTCGACGCGTTGCCACTCGCCCGCGCCGACGTGAGCGCGCCACAACGCGCCGTCGTCTTCGATTCTGAGCGCGCCGCGTTCGCCGAAAATTTCCAGACGGTGCAGAGGGCTACCCGCCGCGACGAAAGACATCGAGACGTTGGCGGTCGCGCCCTCAGTCGTCAACTCTCCGTCGCTGAACTTGAGCAGCAGGTTAACTTCATCATCCGTCGTCACAGGCCGCATCTCGCTGCTTCCTCTATCGGGCCGAGCGGCGACATGTGTGGCAAGTTGGCCGCACACGCCGGATATATTCGTCTCAAACAGCCAGTGAAAGGCATCGATGATGTGCGAGCCGATAGCGCCGAGCGTGCCGCCGCCCATCCCGGCCTCCGACCACCAATCCCATGCGCGCTCATTGGTCGCGCGCGAGTCCGCGCGAAAGTTGACCTGCGCATGACGGACGCGCCCGATCTCCCCGGCGCGCAACATCTCGCGCAATTGTCGCCGCCCGGCGAGAAAACGCAGTTCGTGGTCGAGGTGCGCGAACGCGCCCGCCGCGTTCGCCGCTTCACGCATCGCGTCTGTCTCCCCCGCGTTCATCGCCATCGGCTTTTCGCAGAGCACGGCCTTGCCGTGTGCGAGTGCGGCGAGCGTCATCTCAAGGTGCGTCGCGGGCGGCGTCGCGATGCTCACGAGATCAACCTCTGCACTCTCTACTACCGCGCGCCAGTCGTCGCCCACAAACGGAATCTCAAACTCCCGCGCCACCGCCTCTGCCCGCTCCCGCTGCGCGCTCGCAATCGCCACGACCCGCGCACCCTCACACGCACGAAAGCCCGGAATCTGCGTCCGCCGCGCGAAGCCCGACCCGATGATGCCGATGCCGATTTCCCTCTTGTCAGTCAATCGGTCTCCTCACTTCTCGCAAGTTATTTTGAACTCGTCGTTTTGCCATCCATACTTCGCCAATCACCGGACTGAATGAACGCTGCCCAGAAGTACGGGTGGCTGTGGTCTGCGCTTTCGCTGGAAGCTTTCTCTCCGAGTTGGAGACTCCGCCCACTCGTCACTTGCCCCTTGTTTTTGATCATCTCCAACTGCACTTGGCGGAGCGCTTCCGTCCGCCCCTCACCGGCCATCAAGCACTTGTAGTAACTGATCATCAGATCGCGTGTCGCCTCGTCCGAAACTTGCCAGAGACTCATCATTTGGCTTTCACTTCCCGCGAGTACCAATGCGCGCCGCAGTCCATATACGCCGTTGCCGTTACTGACTCTGCCCACGCCCGTCTCACACGCCGAGAGCACAACTAATTTCGTGCCCCACAAGTTCAGCCCGGCGGCTTCGAGCGCAGTCAACACACCGTCTTCGCCGTCTGCGCTCTGCCGTGCATTGGCCCCGGCCAGCGCCAGACCCGAACGCAATAGCGGGTTCTCGATGCGCGGCGCTGTCCGTTGCCCTTCACCGACGGCGAGACCCAAACCGCGCGTACCCTCCGCCGCTTCTTGTTTTTGATCGGGCAGAAAGAAGCCGTGCGTCGCGACATGGAGGACGCGCGGTCCTGATACCTGCTTCAACGCTGCTTCAGTAGCCTGTTCCCCGGTGAGCACCTTCACTTCGGGCAATATCCCGCCTAGCACCTTCGCCTCTTGCGCCGTGCCGGGCAGCGGCTTGAAAGACATCTGTTCCATGCTCCCTGAGCGCCGCGCGTTCGCGCTTTCATCCGTGCGCGCCGTTTGTGAGCTAGCGCGCTGCATCTGTAAATCAAAGAAGGGATCGGCGATGACAAGGGGAGGCTGTTTGCTCTCGCCACTCACCTGCAAGCGCAGCAGGTCGCGCCCGCTCGTCAGGTAAGTGATCGTGTAGTCCTCAACGAGATAGCGCCCCCGCGCATCCACCAGCGCAGCAAAGGGGACGAGGTTTAGCGCGCCGTCCGGTGAGATGAAGATATGCTTGATGTCGCCGAGCAACTTGCGCACAGGGCGCATTACTTTCTCATCCAACGTTCGAGCTAATAGGTTCACATCGGAGTGCTGTGATCTGCTCAACGCCGCGCGCAGTTTGGCAACATCGCCATCAACAGCCGAGGCATCTCCGAGATCAACCCACGAAGGCGCGCCTTCTCTCCGCAAGACATAAACAACGTAGCGCGCAGCACCAACCTTCTCTTCGGTTGTTTTTGCTTTCGCATTGAAGGGTCGGTACAACATTATCTCAATAAGAGCCGCGCCTGATGGAATTGCTTCTTGGACGCGCTCCAACGTCACTGGCTGCGACTGCACGCGAAACTCTGCGCTTCTGGCGCTGATAGCTGCTTCGAGACGTTGCACCTCGGCTTCAAGTTTGGCAATGGTTGCTTGGTGCTGTGCGGGAGCAGTCTTGCCCGGTCCCTTGAGCATCAGTGCGGCAAGCGGCGTTTGAGCAGTGGACAATTGTTCAAGTAGTGCGCGGTCATCAGGGTTCGAGCGACGGCGTAACGCTTCGATGCTGTCTGTCATTGCATCAAGCACGCGCCCTTTGCGGCGTAGTACAGTAGTGAGAGCAAGTCGGGCAGCCTGTAGATCGTTCGGAGCCGAGATGGTATGAAGAGATACCGAGAGGTTGGTTTCCGCAACGAGCGTGTTGACGTAAAGGCGTTTCTGGTCTTCCGAACCTGTGGTGAGGATGAGCGCAAGGTTATGCTCGCGAATATAGTTGCCGCGCGTTAGAAACTCTACAGCTTGAACATTTTCATCCTTTGATAAGTACAGTATTGCGAGGTTGTTTATTACTTGAGCGGTAGTGGGGTGCATCGATCCGAGCGCCTTTTCATTAATCACTAATGCTCGTTGGTAAAGAGACTGCGCTTGCACAAAGTCACCCTTTTCACTGTAGATGAGCGCAAGATTGTTAAGTGGCTGGACTAGGTTTGGATGTTCCGGCCCCAATGCCCTTTCATAAATGGTTAAGGCACGCCGAAAAAGCGGCTCTGCCCGTACATAGTCGTTCCTCTCTTCATATAGCAAACCGAGATTGTTTAAGAACAGCGCGACATTAGCGTGTTCTGGCCCTAATGCTTTCTCATCAATCGCTATTGCTCGCTGAAGAAGCGGTTCACCTTTACCGTATTCCCCCTTTAGGCGATATACCTGCGCAAGATTGTTGAGCGAGATAGCGACATCGGGATGTTCTAGACCTAATGCCTTCTCTTGGATTGCCACTGCACGTTGGAGCAGCGGTTCCGCTTGTTTGTGGTCGCCCTTCTCTTGATACAGAGTTGCAAGGTTGCTAAGCGTCTTAGCGACAGTAGGATGCTCAGGACCTAAAGCTTTCTCCGCAATCAATACTGCCCGTTGGAAAAGTGGTTTCGCCCGCAGGTAGTCGCCCTTCGTCTGGTAGAACAGCGCAATATTGTTAAGTGGTACGAGAACATCAGGATGCTCCGATCCAAGTGCCTTCTCTGCTATCAGTAGTGCGCGCAGTTGCAGCGGCTCTGCTCGCGCGTAGTCACCTCTAACCCAATAAAGATTTGCAAGATTACCAAGAGTAAGGGCAGCAGAAGGATGCTCCGGGCCAAGCGCCTTTTCAGCAATTGTGAGAGCGCGCCGATAAAGAGCCTCCGCCCTAGCATAATCGCCCATTTCCTTCAATAGAAGAGCAAGATTATTGAGGTTCGTACCGACATTGATATGTTCTGATCCTAGTAGTTTCTCCTCAATTGTAAGAACTCGACGCAAAAGTGATTCAGCTTGCTTATAGTCACCCTTCGCCCAGTAAATCCCTGCCAAGTAGCCCAATGATTCGGCGACATTAAGATGCTCAGGGCCAAGTGCTTTTTCTCGCGTCGCTAAGGCGCGCTGAAGGAGTGCTTCTGCTCGCCCATAGTCACCTTTTATTCGATACAACTCACCAAGATCGGTGAGGGAAAAGATAACCATAGGGTGCTCTGGACCTAGCGCCTTCTCCCGTATTGCCAAGGCGCGTTGGAAAAGGGTTTCAGATTGTTGGTAGTTACCCTTTGCTCGATACAAGAGTGCAAGATTGCTGAGAGCCGTCGCAACTTCTGGATGGGTCGGTTCAAATGTTTTTTCAGCAATTGCTAGTGAGCGTTGAAGAAGAGGCTCAGCGCCAACGATATTATCTTGGTATTGATACAACACCGCGAGGTTATTGATAGATGTGCCAACATCCCGGTGCTCTGGCCCAAGCAGCCTTTCACGTATTGCTAGCGCACGTTGGAACAGCGGCTCAGCTCGCCTGTAGTTGCCCTGGGCTTGGTAGAACAGCGCAAGATTATTGAGCGATGCAGCAACATCAAGGTGTTCTGGCCCGTGAGCTTTTTCTACAATTGCAAGTGCGCGCTCGTACAGCGGCTCTGCGCGTCCGTAATCTCCCTTCTCCTTGTATAGCCATGCAAGATTGTATAGATGCACGGCGTTGTCTGGGTGTTCTGGTCCAAACTCTTTTTCAGCAATCGCCACCAAGCGCGCCCTTAGCGGTATAGCTGCGTCATAATTACCCTGTGCTTCTGACTCATTGGCTTGCCGGATTAGCTCACTTATTTGATCTACACTAACAGTTTTATTTTCGGGTGCTGGCGGATTTTCTTGCCCATTTATTGTTTCTGGTATCCCGCCGAATAGCCAGAGCGCCACGGTAAGCGTTGCTATCCGCTTTAGCCATATTTTCATCTCTCGCATCTTCGCTATCTCCGTTCCAAAGACCGATGGCGACACGGCGGTTATATACATGCGCTCACCTGTTTCATCAGAAGAGTCGGACAAAAGTTTGAGCGGGCGCAGTTCACGCCCGTTGGATGAATGATAAGGAGGAGGAACTAATGCCCAATGAATTGTAAATGTGATGTGCCCCCGCCAAGACTCGAACTTGGAACCAACGGATTATGCTTACCGCTACGGCTTTCGCCGCGCTCCGAGTGATGGACATTCGGAGTTTGTGGTCTGGACTCTCTCTTCGCTTTACGCGTCTGCCGTCTCGTCTCTACACCTTCCCCGCTGCTTGAAGTGTCGGGGCTTGGCTCGGGATTACCATCTCGCTTTCGCCGCTTAGGCTTCCCCGAATTTGACAGATTCTACAAGCGCACCTGAAACAAGTCTGAGCACTAGAGGAGACTTGAGTGTGACGCGCATGCAACCCAACTTTGAAGGTCGTATGTTTCCACTTAGACCGATCAAAGTAATTGAGTCCGCTGCTCTAACCATTGAGCTACAGGGGCATAAATTAACTGAAGTGCGGGAGCGATTATAGAGACGCATGCGGGAGGCCGCAAGCGGATGCCCTTCAGCCTCCGGCTTGACCGGCAAATTCCGGGGCATTGATCACTGCCTTGATTTGCCGGAGATGGCGTTCTTCGTGGAGGCCGATGAAGGCGAGCCACTGGGCGAGATTGAGATCGCCGAGGACGGGATGCGGGTAAGAGACGGCATTGAGGTCGGCGGCTTCGAGGCGCGGGCGCAGGTCGTGGAGCGCGGCTCGCGTGTCTTGCAGTTTGGCGAGCGAGTCGCTGAGCGGAATCGTGCCGCTCGGGCGCATTTCCACAGGAGCCTCGAATTTTTTGTCCCGGTTCTCTTTCGCCATCTCCTCAAGAGAAAAAGGCTGAAAGGAGGGAGGGACGGCGTCCGCGCGCTCCGCCGCCATGCTCTCGGCCTTTTTGAGCAGCATCCCGACCAACTGGATCATTCGCCCTTCGATGATCGAGACATGTTCGACGAGTTCGGCGATTGACCATGCGCCGTCTGAGAGACGGAATGTTTGTTGCGCTGCGCTTAAAGTTTCGACGCGCGCGGCGAGGCGTCGGCGCGTGTCGTCGATGGCGATGTAGATGTCTTCGATGTTTTGATAAGTCAAGGGAATCAACTCGTTTTGCTTAATTCAGCCTTTGCCGCCGCCGCTGTTTCGCTTTAGTTGAGCACGGCGGCTTGCGGGCTGAGGTGGAGGATGTGCCAGCGCAGATAGCCGCGCGTCGGTTCGGGGCTGTTTTGATAATAGCGCAGAAATCCGGTGCGGACGAGCAGCGTTTCCGGTTGCACCCATTCGAGGCGGATGACGGGGTTGAACGACAGCGGCGTCGTGGTGGTGCTGCTTGCAGTCGTGACAGCAGGAGCAGGAACGGCATCAACCGGCGGAGCTTTGTTGTCGCTTTTGCCGGGAACGGTGGCGCGTTTCAGTTGGGTCGCGTCGTAGGTGACGGAGGCGTTGAACAGCGGATCGCGCAGGGGCAGGCGTGCGCCCGTGGGCGGGTCGCCGGCGACATCGTAGATGGCTACGTCGGTCTCCGACGCAGTGGCGACTTTCGTGGAGTCGGGCGACCAGACGGGAACTACGTCCATCAGTTGATCGTCGAGCAGACGCTCGCGCCCGTCGCGTTCGATGATGCGCGGGCGACCGGCGAGTTCGCGCCCTTCGTTCAAACGCGCATCGAGTTCATCCTGTTTGCTGGCGAGCGCGGCGAGCGCGTGGCTGTCCGGCGACCACGCGAGGCTCAGATAGATGAGACCTTCGCGCGTGGTGAGCGGGCGCAAATTGTTGCCGTCGCGGTCGCAGAAATAAATCTGATCCGTCTTGAAGACTGGGACGGGGGCGATAAACGGCGCGACGCTGGGAGTTGGCGTGGGCACGGCGTTCGGGTCGAAGACGGGCGGCGCGGTGGGCGCAATGTCGTCGGGCGTGGGAGAGGGTTGCGCCGCCAGCGGTTTCTCCCGCCCGATGAAGGCGAACGATTGCGCGTCGGGCGACCAGGCGACGGCGGCGAGCGTGATGCCTTCGAGATTTGGCGGCAGGAGGTTGCGCACGAACATGCCGTCCGCACCGTAGAGGTCGATGCGAAACGTATTTTCAATGGGCACAGTGCCGCCCGGATCATAGAGCGCGAGCGCGCGTAGCCCGTCGGGCGAGACGACCGTGCGCAGGAGAGCCTCGTCTTTGCGGTTCGTCTCAAACTGCGTCTTGATCGTCGCGAACAGTTCTTCGGGCGCGTCGGTCCGCAAATTTTCCGGCAGCCTATCCTCGCCGATGTCGGTCTCCAGGCGAAAGGCGAGACGCGCGGCGGGCACGTCGCGCAAGGCGCGCGGCTGCACGTTCATGCCCAGTTTCTGGACGACCTGCCGACAGCCTCCGACCATGCACACAAAGATGACCAGCGCGCACCAGATGATGCGCCGCGCCGCACGCTGACGCGGCGCGGCGACTGCGCGCGGACGCGCCGGACGTTTCTCCTGCCTGATTTCTTTCCTCATCTTGAACGGAGAATGATAGGAAGCCAAACGCGGCTCTGTCAACGAGGCGGCGTGCGCGGGGCCATTCTGTGCGCGGCGCGACGCCTGCCCCGGCGCACGACCGGCATCGCCGAAGGAGGCGCGCTCGCCTCCAACCTGTCGCCCGTGATCTGGAGCGCCAGTTGTGGGTCGAGCGCGAGCAGGGCGCGCATCGTGGAGCGCGGCGAAAGGTGCGCGCTGTCCGTGTGGTCGCGCGCGACGCAGTTATGTTCGAGGGCGCGCGCCGTGCGCCGTGCGAGCGTTTCCACGCGCGCCGTGCGAGCGATGTAGGCGCGCACGGCGAGCGCGCCGACGAGGTCGCAGGTCAACTCTTCGCTGCGCCGCGCGTTGAGGCGCAACGGCGTCGCGCGCTTCGCCCGACGCGCAACGCCGCGAAAGAGCGCGGAGAAAGTTCCCTGCGCTCCATCGGCTACATGCGTCAACTCGTGCGCGAGCACGCTGATCATGCCTTCATCAGAGCGCAAGCCCGCGAGAAAGATCGTGCCGAAGCGAATCGTGCGCGGCTCTTTGTAAAGCACCGAAGCGTTGTCGCGCAGGTCCATGTCGGGCTTGACGGCGCGCACCTGCGCGAGGCGCGCGAACGCCGCCCGCGCGGGTGCTTCCGTCAGGCCGTGCTCGTGCAGGAGCCGGCGCAACGACTCCGCCGCCAGAATTTTTGCGACGGGCAGGAGACGTTCGGCGCGCTCTGTGCCCGCCAGCACTTCCGGATGTCGCAAGGGCAGCGATGGCCTCGCCTGCATCTCGTCAATCGGCTCGCTCCCCTGCGGGTCTTGCGCCCGCTCCATACATGCCTGCTCCGTGGCGCGCCGCACCAGTTCGTCAAGTTCGCGCGCGGCCTCGACTGGCTGCTGCGTTGCCTCCGCACGGCGCAAGCTACTGTCCGCCGCCCCGCGCCCCGCCCCCCTACTACTACTACCGCCGCCGCCGGTCTGTGCGCGCGCGCGGAACACATTTGTAGGCGCACCGGCACAGACGAGCAGGACGCAGAGCAGCCCTGTCAGCCAATGCCGAACTTGACCCCGACTGTGGTGCGGTGTGATGGGTTGTCGCATGGAATGTCGCCGGATCAACGATGCCGCCAGTGGGGTTTGCGCTTCTCCATGAAAGCATTGATGCCTTCGTTGGAGTCGTCTGTTTTCATCAACTCGTTGAGGTAAAGATTCTCGACGCGCGTGAGAGCCGCCTCCAAATTCTCGCCGCGCGACATGTCGAGCGCGCGGCGCGTCAGTTCCAACACGGGCACGGAGAGTTCGCGCAGCCGCGCCAGTATCTCTTGGCCTTTCGCTTCGAGTTCGGCGGGCGCGACGACGTAGTTGACGAGACCGAGTCGCAGAGCCTCCGGCGCGTCGATCAATTCGCCCGTTAAAATTAGTTCGCGGGCGCGCTTCTCTCCGATCACGCGCGGCAGCAGAATCGCGGCGACGGGCGGAAAGACGCCCAACTTGATCTCCGGTTGCCCGAAGCGCGCCCGCTCCGTCGCGATGACGATATCGCATGCCGCCACCAGTTCGCAGCCGCCGCCGAGCGCCGCGCCGTCAACCAGGGCCGCGACGGGTTTTGCCATCGCTTCGAGCGCGCGAAAGATGTTGTGAAAGGATTCGAGCATCTGGTAGATCGTCTCCGCCGCGTGCTCTTCAACCGCCACGCCCGCGCTGAACGCGCGCATATCCGGCGCGGCCTCAAACACGATTGCCGCCATCTCGCGTTCGCCCGCACACTCCTCCAACGCCGCCCCGATCTCGCGCATCATCGCGATGTTGAAGACATTCAACGGCGCACGCGCCAAAGTCACGCGCCCGATGCGATCCTCAATCGTAAAACGAATATGCCGGTAGTTGTCCATAAAAGTTGTCCGTCGTCTGTCGTCCGTTGCTTGTGATCAGCGAGATGCCCTCATCTATGGCAAGTAACGCATCAACCACAGGCAAAGAACAACGGACGACGGACGACGGACGACGGACGACGGACAATTGACCTTTTCAAAGCATTTGTCCTCCGTCAACTCTGATCACTTCGCCGGTGATGTGGCGAGCGGCTTCGGAGCAGAGGAAAGCGACGACGGAGGCGACTTCTTCGGGTTCGCCGATACGCCCGAAGACGGTTTCGCGGACCGCTTCCTCGACGACTTCCGCGGGCAGGCGTTCGATCATCGGCGTGCGGATGAAGCCGGGAGCGACGGCGTTGACGTTGACGGAAGCGCGCCCCAGATCAGCCGCCGCCCCGCGCGTCAGCGCGACGACTCCGGCTTTCGATGCCGCGTAGTTGCTCGTGCCGAAGCGTCCGCGCAAAGCTTCGATGGAAGCGACGTTGACGATCTTTCCCGCGCCCTGCGCGCGAAAGACTGGCGCGACGGCGCGGATGTAATTGAACGTCCCCTTCAGATTCACATTCATGACGCGCTCCCATTGCATCTCGGTCATCTTCCAAATGGGCGCGTCTTCGTTGATGCCTGCGGCGTTGACGAGGATATGCAGGCCGCCCAGACGCACGCGCGTCTCCGCGACGATACGTTCGGCTTTGCCGTAGTCTGCGACGTTCGCGTGAAAGATGGCGACCCGTGCGCCCTCGTCGCGGACGAGGCGCGCCGCCTCCGTCAGTAAATCCTCGCCCACAAGATCGACGATGACGATGCCACTCGCCCCGTCGCGCGCCAATGCAAGCGCACACGCGCGCCCGATGCCGGAGGCCGCGCCTGTCACGATGGCTACCTGACCGTCGAAGTTCATCAGCGCATCAATGCTTCATCCGTCAAACTCGACTCAGTTGTCGCGCTCTTTTGCGACAGCGTGTACAACCAATTGTCGTAGAGTCGTTTCTGTTCAGGCGTCTGCTGCGCGAGAGGCACGATGCGGTAACTTTCTTCCGCCCGCCCGCCGAGTTTGACCGTGATCGTGCGCAGTTCGTCGAGACGAAAAACGGTGAGGCGCACTTCGTCGCCGGGACGCCGTTCTTCGAGCCGCGTGTTGAAGACGGGGAGCGTGACGCGCAGGCCGTCGAGCGCGACGATCTGATCGTTGTAATTCAAGCCGGAATTGTAAGCGGGCGTGCCGGCGAGCACATTGGCGATGATGAGGCGGTCGCCGTCTTGCCGCAGCGTCGCGCCGAAGTACGGTTTGAGGGGCGCGGGTTTCGCCGGGTCGGACGACGCAGCGGCGGGGGGGATGGCGGCAGCGGTCGTCAATAGTTGCAGCCCGACGCCCGCGAAAGCCGTGTTGTAGTCGAGTTCTTCGCGCCCGCGCACGTAGCGGCGGAAGAATTCATCGAGACTTGCACCCGCCGCCGCCTCCGCCGCGCGCTGGAAATCTTCGGGCGTGAAGTTGCGGGTCTGTTTAGAGAAATCGTTGTAGAGCAGGCGAATCACATCGTCGAGCGATTTCGCGCCTGCGGTGCGGCGTCGGATTTCGAGATCGAGCAGAAGGCCGACGATGGCTCCCTTGTCGTAGTAAGAGATGGCCGAGTTGATGCTGTTTTCGTCCGGGCGGTAATACTTGATCCACGCATCGAAGCTGGCTTCTTCGATGCTCTGCTCCAATCGACCGGGCGTGTTCTGCAAAGCGCGAATCGAGTTGGCGATGGTCGTCAGATATTCCTTGTCGGTGATCAAACCGGCGCGGCGCGAGAGAATGTTTTCGTAGTAACTGGTGATGCCTTCGGCAACCCACAGCAGGCGCGTGTAGTTCTCGCCCGTGTAATCGAAGGGGCCGAGCGCGTCGGGGCGGATGCGCTTGACGTTCCAGAGGTGAAAATATTCGTGCGCGACGAGCGAGAGGAAATCGTCGTAGGAGGCTTCGGGGCGAAAGTTGAAACGACGCCAGATAATCGCCGTCGAGTTCAAGTGTTCGAGGCCGCCGCCCGCCGTCGGGTGGAGCATGAACTGGAAAGTGTAATCGCGATAGGGGATATCCCCCATCATTGCCGCCGCCGTCTCGACGATTTGCTGCACGTCGCGCCGCAGGCGTTCGGCGTCGTAGTTGCCTTCGCCGTCGATGACGATGCGATGCGGAACGCCGCGCACCTCGAAGGACAGCGTTTTAAAATCGCTCGCAAGAAACGGCGAATCGTAGAGCACATCGAAGTTCTCCGCGCGAAACGTATTGCGCTCTCCCGCGACGGCGGGCAGCCCGGTCGCCACCTTCCACTCTCCGAAGGGCACGAC
The DNA here is from genome assembly GCA_051006195.1 of Pyrinomonadaceae bacterium. Lineage (GTDB taxonomy): Bacteria > Acidobacteriota > Blastocatellia > Pyrinomonadales > Pyrinomonadaceae > JAIVJZ01. Next base: position 3,901 of record JBPCIP010000184.1, on the reverse strand, counting down.
GCGCACCGTCGCGGGCGCGCTCAATTGCCCGTCCACGTACATCAACGTCGCGGCGTTGTTCCAGAAGGCATGGCGGTCATGCAGTTCGTTTGTCCTCACCGTCAACTCGTTGGCATAGACGCTGTAGCTCACGCGCACCTCATGCGCCGCCCCGCCCGTCTCCACGCGCCAGGTGTTCTTATTAACCTTCCGCCACGCGAGCGCCTTGCCGCCCGTTTCCGTGGCCGCAAAATCCTGCACATGCCGCGCATACTCGCGCACGAGATATGACCCCGGCGTCCAGACGGGCATCACCAGGTCAATTTGCGCGGGAAGTTTCGCTGCGCCGGCGCGCCCGACGCGCACCTCGACCTGCAACAAATGCGTGTGGGGTTCGGGCATTGAGACGGTATAAGAGATTTCCGGCGCGGGATTTGAAGCCGCAGGACGGTCGTTCTTCTGTTGGGCAGCAGCCACCTGCGCCGCCGTCAAGAGCAGAACCGAGATGAACGACAACAGGGACGAGCGGCGTAAAAGCATTGTTATGAAACTTTCCTTTACTGATGATTGATGTGCGGGAGAAGCCTTCGGCCACGCATCTTACTACGAAAGCCGAGACCGCGACTATCTCTCACTTTAATAGTTAGGACTTACGCAGCGGGACGAAGAATCAACAACTTAGGGAAAGTCGTGATTTCGTTAAGTCCTTGATTTGCAACAGCGACCTGTTTCAACTGCGTAAGTCCTATATGGAAGCTACACCAAGATTCGGATTCCTTGATCGCTTCTGGCTGCCTTTCTACATGGCGAAAAGCTAAACAGGAGTCGGTATCTTGGTGTGCGCGGCATATAGTAGTCTTGCTCTCGGCTTCCGAGGGTCAAGCCGGCGCTGCCTCCTCCCGGCACGGAAACTTTTTATCTGCCCCAAACGCAGAAAACAATTGCATTTAATGGCCTGAAGCAGGTACTCTTTACCGTGCTGTCAATGTCTCCTCTGCCCGGCATTCATCATGACCTGAACAAAGTCTTCACTGGACACACGAATACTCTGCCGCCTGAGGATAATCACAGCAGCGACTTAATGCCTGAGATGATACAGATCACTTAGAACAATATGATGATTGTTTGAACGAGATTCAGCACAAACTCTGTGGTTGAATCCAACATCGCACCATTGCTCGTAGGTACTTTGCTAGGGGATGCCACACCGGGGTACATAATTCCTGTGGTTGAAGGCGGGGGAGGCGGGGGAGTATCTCCCGGATACATAATGCCGTCACCGGCAAAAGCGGCGTTGGCGAGCACGAAAGTCAAAACGAGAGTGGCGCATAGCTGTCGAAGGTATTTCATAGTCTCTCCTCAAAAAGAATTCTGCGTTTAGTGGTGATGCCCACATGTTGGGTGAATAAGGCCAGACAAAACTTGCGAGGGAATCATAGGCAAAGGGCCAAACCCTTGCAAGCTAATTTGCAGCGACATGGAAAGGTAATCTTTACATGAGTTTACTGGAAACACTTCATTATCAAACAGGTCAAGCGACTTTTACTTATGCCGAACGAGTGCGAACTCAGTGCCGGATTGCCAAAGAGTTTGAAGAGGCGGGCGATTATGAAACTGCCTGCGAGGCTATGAGCGAATTGTGGCGCAATGTCGGACAGCATCCCAACGTCGCCAACTTAGACAAATTCACCGCCGCGCTTGTGCTTCTGCGCGCCGGGGATTTGACCGGATTTCTCGGGAGCGCCAGGCAAGTTGAAGGCTCACAAGAGATTGCCAAAGACCTGATCAGCGAAAGCATCATCCTTTTTGAATCGTTACAAGACAGAGAGAAAGTTGCTGAAGCCCAAACCGATCTGGCTTATTGCTATTGGAGAGAGGGCGCTTATGATGAAGCCCGGATTACGCTTTATGACGCCCTCGAAAAGTTAACTGACGGGCATCAGGACCAGAAAGCCATCACCTTATTGCGACTGGCAATCGTCGAATCAGCTTCCACTCGCAACAACGACGCGCTGTGGATTTTGACCAAAGCGGCCCCGTTGTTCGCAGCCCAGGGGAGCGCCGCGAGAAAAGGCAATTTCCACATGGTTTTAGCGATTGTGCTTGATCTGCTCAGCGTCGGCGAGCATCGCGATGACTATGCGGATCGCGCGCTCGTCGAGTACACCGCAGCCAGCGTTCATTTCGAGCAAGCCGGACACACGCGCTACCGCGCCCGGGTGGAAAACAATCTGGGTTTTCTACACTTCAAAGCAGCCAGATTTCCGCAAGCATACGAACATCTTGAGTGTGCCCGCCGGTTATTCTCCAGCTTTAACGATAGCGGCAGCGTGGCCCAGGTAGACGACACGCGCGCGCGCGCCATGTTGGCGGAAGGGCGTGGCGTGGAAGCGGAAAAAGTTATTAGCGCGGCGGTTCGCACGCTGGAAAATAGCGACGAACAATCTTTGCTGGCCGAAGCGTTGACGACGCAGGGAACAGCTCTGGCGCGCTTGGGGAAACAACGTGAGGCGCGGGCGACGTTGCAGCGCGCGTTCGCGGTGGCGGAGCACGCTGGCGACTTAGAGGGCGCGGGGATGGCGGAATTAACGCTGCTTGAGGAATTGGGCGAGCATCTGACGATTGCGGAGTTACGCACTAGCTATGAATCGGCGGATCACTTGTTGGCGCGAACGCAGCATCCGGGGATTTTTGAGCGACTGCGGGCGTGTGCGCGGCGGGTGATCGCGGCGGAGCGGACGCGTAACGTCGAATTTGACACTTCGGGTGTCGCTTACGGTTCGGAGCAGACGGCGGTATTGTTGCGAGAAGCGCATTCCATCGCGCGCTCGTCGGGGGCGGTGCTGCTAAAAGGCGAGACAGGCACGGGCAAAGAGTTGCTCGCGCGTCTGATGCACGAGTGGAGCGGGCGCACGGGTCAGTTCGTGGCGATTAACTGTGCGACGCTGTGCGACACGCTGCTGGAGTTGCAGTTGTTCGGTCAGGTACAGGGCAGTTCCAGGGATGCGGCCCAAGGTCATCTCGGCGCGGCGCAACTCGCGGCTGGGGGGACAATTTTTCTCGACGAGATTGCGGAATTGAGTCCGGCCAATCAAGCCAAGCTATTGCGCTTCATCGAATATGGAGAGATTCACTGGTTGGGAGCGGGCACGCCGGAACGCATTGACGTGCGGGTGATGGCGGCGACGAATCGCGTGCTCGAAGATGAAATCGCTGAGGGTCGTTTCCCCACTGACCTTTTCCACCGCCTCCAGAAGTTTCAGCTTGAACTGACGCCGCTCAGGGCGCGCGTCGAAGATATACCGGCCATCGCGGAGCACTTCATCCGCGAGGCGATGCGGCAAGAGAACAAGCGCGTGCGCTTTGCGCCGGAGGCGATTGAGGCGATGTGCCGGCTGCCGCTTCCGGGAAACGCGCGTGAATTGCGCTCCCTCATCGAACGGACGATGCTGGCGGCGCGTGACGAGAGCATCATCGAAGCCGGAGCGGTCGAGACGGTGGCGCTCAGGTTGAGCGGCAAGGCCGACTTTGCAGACCCGTGGGCCAACTTTTCATTCAAGGAAGAGGTACAGCGTTTTGAAGAGCATCTGATCGAGAAGGCACTGCGCGACGCCGGAGGAAAAGTGTCAACCGCAGCCCGGCTGCTCGGCTTCAGACACCACGAATCTTTGAGCTGGCGTCTTAAAAATAGAAATAAAAATCTCCTCGCGGCGAGGACGCCTGCTAAAACGCGCCGGCGCAGTATTATTAAAACGCCCAAGAGCAGCAAGACGCTCAGGGCGAAGCGCGGTTAACCGGGTTGCTCGTTTCCGACTTCTTCTGGCGCGCGTAGCGGCAACGGTCATTCTTACATGTACAAAGCGGGTGGGGGAACCCGGTGAATTCGCCCACCGCCTTTGCTTTTTTGGTTTAAAAAACGAAC
>JBPCIP010000183.1:0-10710 GCA_051006195.1 Pyrinomonadaceae bacterium | reverse complement strand
AGCCCGAAATTTCTACTTTCGCGTAAGGTGACTTATGACAACAAGCATTGCGAATTTAAGAGCCTACGCCGGGTTTGCGCGGCGATTCGGGCGGCGTTTTTTGGCAGAGAGGGTCAATGAATCGCGCTTCTCAATCGCGCCCGCGCCGCATCGCCCGCGCCCTGCCCAGTGGCCGGATGACCGGCTGACAGTGGCATGGCTCGGCCACGCCACGATGCTCATTAATTTTTACGGAACGTGGCTGTTGACCGACCCGGCGCTCGGCGAGCGCGTCGGTGTGCGCGTGCCGGGCGTTGCCACTTTCGGGCCGCGTCGTCTCGTCCGTCCCGCGCTCGGCCTGGGCGAACTGCCCGCGCTCGATGCTGTGCTCATCTCGCACGCGCACATGGACCATTGCGATTTGGGGACGCTCGCGCGCTTGCCGCGCCGCACGCGCGCCGTGGTGCAGCGCGGCAACGGCGATCTCGTCCGCCGCTTCCATCGGGTGGATGAATTGGCGTGGGGCGAGTCAATCGAAGTTAAAGGAGTGCGTGTTGAGGCCATGTTGTTCCTAATCCCTGCACCCTCATCCCTGTAGTTGAGCGGTGTCGTTGAACTGCGGCGGGCGGCGGTGTTTGGTGAGTTGCTCGAAGGCGTAAGCCAGCCGGATGAGCACGGGTTCGCTGTAGGCAGTGCCGAAGAAGGAGAGGCCGACGGGGAGGCCGTAGACGTAGCCCGCCGGGACGCTGATGTTCGGGTATCCGGCGACCGCCGCCGGGGTGGAACTGCCGCCTGAGTAGTGATCGCCGTTGACGAGATCAGTGGTCCACGGCGGGCCGCCCGTCGGGGCGATGATGGCGTCGAGTCGGTGTTTCGTCATTACGGCGTCGATGCCTTCGGCTCTGGAGAGGCGGTGATTTTTGGCGAGCGCGGCGAGGTAGGCGCGGCTTGTGAGCGGCCCTTTGGCCTGCGCCTTGAGCATGATCTCCTGTCCGAAGTAAGGCATCTCTCGGTCGCGATGACGCTCGTTGAAATCGATAATTTCTTTGAGCGAACGGGGCACGCCCGCGCCGCGCTCCGCGAGGTATTTGTTCAGGTCGGCCTTGAACTCGTAGAGCAATACTTCAAATTCCGAGTCGTCGTATTTACCGTGCGACGGTAGATCAGCCGGGTCGATGACGATTGCGCCCGCCCGCTTCAACGCATCGATGGCGTCGCTCATCAACTTATCGACCCGGTCGTTAAAGCCGAAGAACTTACGCGCCACGCCGATGCGCGCGCCGCGCAAACCGTTTGCGTTCAGGAAGCGCGTGTAGTCTGTTTGAGTTTTCGCGCGGCTGCCGTGCGTCGCCCGGTCGCGCGGGTCGATGCCGGCGAGAGCATTGAGCAGGATGCAAGCGTCCGTCACGGTGCGCGCCATCGGGCCGGCGGTGTCTTGGCTGTGCGCGATGGGGATGATGCCGGAGCGGCTGACAAGGCCGAGCGTGGGCTTGATGCCGACGAGACAAGTGGCCGACGAAGGACAGACGATGGAGCCGTCCGTCTCGGTGCCGACGGCGACCGGGGCAAAATTGGCGGCGACGGCCACGCCAGAACCCGAGCTAGAGCCGCACGGATTGCGGTCGGTGGCGTAAGGATTGTGCGTCTGCCCGCCGCGCCCGCTCCAACCGCTCGACGAATGGGTGGAACGAAAGTTGGCCCACTCGCTCAAATTCGTCTTACCGAGAATGACAGCGCCTGCTTCGCGTAATTGCTTCACAATGAAAGCGTCGCGCGGCGCAAACGTTTCGGCGAGGGCGAGCGATCCGGCGGTGGTGTGCATCCGGTCGGCGGTGTCGATGTTGTCCTTCACAAGGACGGGGATGCCGTGCAGGGGGCCGCGCGATGCGCCTTTGCTCTTACGCTCGCGATCAAGAGACTCGGCGATGTTGAGGGCGTCAGGGTTGAGTTCGATGATGGAGTTTAAGCCTGGACCTTTACGGTCGAACTTCTCAATGCGTTCGAGATATTTTTCCGCGATTTCGCGCGCCCTATATTTCCCCGCGCGCATCCCTTCCTGTAAATCCGCGATGGTCGCTTCTTCGAGTTCAAAAGACTTCGCGGCGGTCGGCATGCTCACGAACGCGGAGGCTTCCGCCGTCCGTGCCAGCGCCGGACTCGCCAGCACGGCGGCGACGCCCGCCGCCAGACTCGCTGCGAGAAACTCCCTGCGCTCGATAAACGAACTACGACGATCTTCTCTGCTGTGGTTCAACTCCATCTCCTCCCTGCATGGTTAACCCAATCGCTCGTGGAGCGCTGGAGCGCGACGGGCCAGGCACAGACTGCCGGAGATAGCGTCGCCAGCCGGTTCCGGGCTTTGCGCCTTGCGCGGCACAAAAAATATGATTGGCGCAGTAGTGATGAGACAGTTGAAGTCTGGTAAAGTTTGTGGCTGAATCAAACAGTCCGCCGCGCCCACCTGCTGTTTTAATGCAGAAAGCAATATGGCGTGGAGAGCGAACACAGTCAAGGAAACCGAGTGAAAAGAGATGAGGATTATGATGAAACCCGCGCGAGCGATATGCCTGCTGTTCCTCCTGATTGCCCTGACCGCTTTGGCGGCGGGCGCGCAGACCACGATGACGGCGAAGGTTGCAGTGCAACCCTCGCCCGACATCGTCTCGACGCGCGAGATGGACCGCATTAACTGGATGGAGTTTCGCGAAGTAGTTCCAGCGCGCATCCAGACGGTGCTGCTCCCGACCGGCACGCTCGAACCGCACGGCGTCGTCAACAACGGCGCGGACAACACCGCGCCGCTCGCCATCGCGCGCCACATCGCGCGCCGCACCAACGCCATGATCGCGCCCGTCCTGCCCTACGGGATGACGGGCAGCATGGAAGCCTATCCCGGCGCGTTTCAGATTACTGAAGCTGCTTATCGACCGTTCATCAAACAGGTTTTGGAAGGACTGGCGAAGAACGGATTTCGCAACATCATCATCGTCAACGGGCACGGCGGCGGGCAGACCGCCGTGCTGACGGCGGTGGCGGCGGAAGTTGCCGCCGAACGCAAGGTGCGCACGCTTGTCGTCAACTGGTGGTCATTCGCTTCCGATGTGACGAAGCAGGTCTTCGGCGAAGACGGCGGCCACGCCGGTTTGAACGAGACGGCTTTCGTGCAGGCCATCGACCCAACGCTCGTCCATCCCGAACGCTACAAGGACGATCTCGCGACCGCTTACCCAGCGCCGGGCACATGGGCGGCCACGCCTTTTCCTTCCTCGATTGGACTTTATCAACCCGGTCAGGGTTATCCGAAATTCGACCAGAAGAAGGCCGACGAGTATTTCTCGAAAGTGACGGACAAGGTGGCGAACCTCGTCAACGAGGTCGTGCGCAAGTGGGACATGGCGGGACTGTGAAGAATTGCGGAATGCGGATTTTGGATTGCGGATTTAAGAATTGTCTGTTGTCAGTGATTAGCTGTCCGTTGTGTCTGATCATCACACAAGTTGCTAAAGATTGAATTGAACTACTGACTACTGACTACTCTTCTATGAGACTCATCATCACGGAAAAACCTTCGATGGGGCGCGACGTGGCGGCGGCTTTGGGCGCGACGCGGCGCGGCGAGGGCTATCTCGAAGGCAAGGACGACATCATCACATGGTGCATCGGACACCTCGTCGAACTCGACGACCCGGAAGCCTACGATGCAAAGTTGAAATCGTGGCGGATGGAGACGCTGCCGATCATTCCCGCAGAGTTTACGTATCACGCCTCGGAAAGAACTCAGGATCAATTCAAAACCATCAAGACGCTCCTCAGGCGCGACGACGTGACGAGCATCGTCAACGCGGCGGATGCGGGGCGCGAGGGCGAGTTGATATTCGATCTCGTCTACACGCTCGCGCGCTGCCGCAAGCCCGTCGAACGCCTCTGGATTTCCTCTCTGACGCGCGACGCGATTCTCGCAGGCTTCCGCCAACTCAAGCCCGCTTCGGATTACCGGGGCTTGCGCGATTCGGCGCGCTCGCGCCAGCAGGCCGACTGGCTCGTGGGCTTAAACGCCACCCGCGCGCAGACGATCAAGGCGCGCGGCGCAGGCCACGACGGAGTCTATTCTCTGGGGCGCGTGCAGACGCCGACGCTCGCCCTCATCGTCGAGCGCGACGGGGAGATCGCAAACTTCGTCCCCGTTAACTACTACGAAGTCGTCGCGGATTTTCAGTCGCCTTCGGGCGCGTATCGCGGCGCATGGTTCAACAAAGCGGGCAGCCGCTTCGACCGCAAAGACGCGGCTGAGACTGTCGCCCTCAAAGTCAATGGCAAGCCGGGAACAATCGAGAAGGTTGAGCGAAAGGCGACGAGGGAACGCGCGCCGCTGCTCTACGACCTGACGGCTTTGCAACGCGCCGCGAACGCGCGTTACAGTTTCTCCGCCGCGCGCACGCTCGAACTCGCGCAGACGCTCTACGAAAAAAAGTTTCTTACCTACCCGCGCACTTCTTCGCGGCATCTCTCTTCGAGCGTCAATGGGGAACTCAAGGGCCATGTCGAAGCGGCGAATGTTGGGCCTTACGTGAAGTTTATCGAAGCGATTTTAGCGAAGGGCACGCCGAAATTGGGGAGCCGCCACGTTGACGATAAGAAGGTGACGGACCACCACGCCATCATCCCGACCAAGCAGCGCGTCGAGCCGAATGCGCTCGAACCCGACGCGAAGCGCATCTACGACCTGGTCGCGCGTCGCTTTCTCGCGGCCTTCTACCCGGACGCGGAACTCGAACGCACGAGCATTACAACTGTGGTTGAAGGCGAGCGGTTCATCACACGCGGGACGGTGGTGCTGGTGGCGGGCTGGCGCGAAGTTGACCCGCCGGGGCGGGAGGAGAAGAAAAAGGCAGACGGAGACGACGAAGGGGAAGACGGGGAGTTGCCGCCCGTGAAAGCGAAAGAGGCAGTCGAGACGGTGAACGCGGAAGCCGTTGCCAAGCAGACGAAAGCGCCGCCGCGCTATTCAGAGGCGAGCCTGCTCGGCGCGATGGAGACGGCGGGGAAGAAAGTTGAAGACGAAGAACTGCGCCTCGCGATGAAGGATGCGGGACTCGGCACGCCTGCCACGCGCGCCGCCACCATCGAGACGCTGCTCAAGCGCGAGTACATCCTCCGGCGCGACAAAAAATCTCTGGCGGCGACGCCCAAAGGAATCGCGCTCATCAGGATGCTGCCGTCGCGGCTCTTGAAGTCCGCCGAACTCACCGGGAGTTGGGAGCGGAAGTTGGCGCTGATGGCACGCGGCGAATACGCCTGCGATGCTTTCATGGGCGAAGTGAAGGAGATGGTGACGGAACTCGTCTCGCAAATCGCCGCCGCCGAGATGGAGCGGGCGACGGGCGAGAACGGAGCGCAGCGACCGGAAGCGCCGCGCCCCGATGATGCGACGGATTGCCCGAAGTGCGCGACCGAGGGACGCGCTGGCTTTCTCGTCGAGCGAACGGGCGCGAACGGAAAATTTCTCGTCTGCTCCGAGGGGCGCGACCTGTGCGGCTTCATCAGCGATGCGCCGAAGAACGCGAAGCAACGCAAGGCTCTCTTGCAGACGCGGTGTGCCGAATGCAGCGGCGCGATGCGTCTGCGTCTGCCGAAGGAGAAAGGCAAGAACGCATCGCTGTCGTGTGTGCGTTATCCCGAATGCCGGGGCGTGCGCTGGTTCGACGAGAAGAGTACGCTGGAAGAAGCGAAAGCTGTCGCCGAAAGCGGCGAGCCGTGCAGAGAGTGCGGCACGCCGACCGTCAAGCGCGGCCCGTTCAAAAACGATAGTTACTTCTGGGGTTGCACGCGCTGGAAAAGCGACAAGAGCGGCTGCAACGCCGCGCCCGTCTGGATCAATGAAAAGGCGGCGGGCACGATTGCCGTCGCCGCCGCGCCCAGCGAGACGGGGCCGCCCTGCCCGCTGTGCAACACGCCCACGGTCAAGCGCGGCCCGTCGAGCGCGGGCAGTTACTTCTGGTCGTGCCCCGCGTGGCGCAGCAACGGCACGGGCTGCAACTCGAAACCGATCTGGATCAACGAGGCTCGCGCGTAAGTTAGTCAACTTGAAATCCAGGATTGAAATTCAGCATAATTTGCCTTCTGTAATTACCTGAACATGGCAGACGCATTGAAATTTCTGAAGCTGCATGCGGCGGCTCAGTTGCCGACGAGAGGCAGCCGTCATGCCGCCGGCCTCGACCTCTATGCAATCGAAGACGTGACGCTTCGGGCGGGCGAGCGGGCAATGGTGCGGACGGGTCTGGCAGTGGTCATCCCGCGTGGCTTTTACGGGCGCGTCGCCCCGCGTTCGGGTCTGGCCGTCAATCACGGCCTCGACGTTTTAGCCGGAGTGATTGACAGCGACTATCGCGGCGAGATCGTCTGTGCGCTTGTCAATCATGGCGTGGCGGCGTTTGAGTTAAAAGCCGGACAGCGGATGTCCCAGTTAATCGTCGAGGCAATCATCACGCCCGAACCGCAATGGGCTGAGACGCTCGAAGAGACTGCGCGCGGTGCGGGCGGCTTCGGCAGCACCGGGTAGAAGGGATGAAGGATGAATTAGAATTGATTCATTGTTTCAATGATTCGATGAAGAGATGAATCATTGAATCACTCCTTCCCTTTCATCCCTCATCCCTTCGCCCTCATCTAGATATTATGTCTGCAACATTCAATGAACACCTGAAAGCTCTCGTCATCGACGACGAGGAATTGATTCGCGACAACGTGGCCGAGGTGCTGCGCCTCGACGGTTGGGCGGTGAGCGAAGCCGGATCAGCCGAGCACGCTTTCGCGCTGCTCGACCGTGAAACCTGGGCGCTCGTCTTCTGCGATGTCAAACTCAGCAGCGACGACAAACACGACGGGTTCGCCGTCATGCGTCGCTTCATCGAAGAGCAACCGCAGGCGCAGATCATCCTGATGACCGGGCACGGCTCAGCCGTCGGCGCGCTCGACGCCGTCGCTTCCGGCGCGTACGACTACCTCATGAAGCCGTTCGACAACGACGAGGTGACGGCCATCGCGCAGGCGGTCAGGAACGGCATCGAGAAGCGTGCGCGCCAGAACACGACCGGCGATCTGTTGCCGCCCGTCTACACATCGGATATTGATCTCATCGGACAGAGCGCGGCATTCGTCGAGATGATGAAACTCGTCGGGCGCGTGGCGGGGACGAATTTGCCGGTGCTTATCACGGGCGAATCGGGGACGGGCAAAGAGGTGGTGGCGCGGGCGATTCACCGGCGCAGCCAACGGGGGGAAAATGCTTTCATCGCCGTCAACTGCGGCGCGATTCCGGCGGAGTTGATCGAGTCGGAACTGTTCGGCCATGTGCGCGGCTCGTTCACGGGCGCGACGATGGACCGGCGGGGGCTGTGGCAGGAGGCGCATCTGGGCACGATCTTGCTCGACGAGATCACGGAGACCACGCCCGCCTTTCAAGTGAAACTGCTGCGCGCTTTGCAGGAGGGCGAGATTCGCCGCGTCGGTTCAAATCACATTTTGCAGGTTGACGCGCGCATCATCGCCGCCACCAACCGCGACGTTGAGAGCGAGATGCGCGAAGGGAGTTTTCGTCAGGATTTGCTCTACCGGCTGAATGCCGTGACGTTGCACCTGCCGCCGCTCAGAGAACGGCGCGAAGACATCATGCCGCTGGCGCGTCGCTTCGCGACCCGCGCATCGGAGGTGGGCGAGCGCCCGCTCAGTTTCGCGCGCGACACCATTGAGGTGCTCGAAAATTATCACTGGCCGGGGAACATTCGCGAATTGGAAAACGCCATTGTGCGTGCGACGGCGCTCTCAGATCAAATCGTGCGTCCCGAAGACTTGCCCGAACGCATCAGCAACTCAGTCAATGAATCGGCGCGGGGTAAAAAAGAGACGGTTCAGGCAGACAGGAACGAAGACGAAGGAGAGTCGCTGCTGCTTTCGCTCTCGGAACTCGAATGCCGCCATATCCACCGGGTACTCGAACGCACGCAGGGTAACAAACAGGCCGCCGCGCGCATCCTCGGCATCGACCGCAGCACGCTCCAACGCATGATCAAACGGCACAATCTGGACAAAGTTAAAGTTGACACCGACTGCGAGTAAAAGAGTTTTGCGAGCGGCTTGCTAATGAATCAGGCGCACATATTCCACCATTCGCACCCATTCCTCATCAGCCATTTCGGTGATCCGCACGCCGATCAGATAGCCGCGCTCGCGGTCTTGCCTGGGGAGTTGTTCGTAGCGCACGGGCGTGGCGTGAATCTCAACATGGCCGGAGGGCAAGTAGAGGGTGATCAGCAAATGGCTGCCGAGAATATGGATGAACTGTTCGCCGATGCGAAGGGAAGGCACGATGAAAGCGAGACCCGTCTCGCTGATGTTGCGCGTGTGGCCGACGAGTTTCAGGGTGCGCGGCGGGGCAGCATCAGTCTGTTCGTTTACGATTGACACCTGAAAGAGCAGGCGTGCGTCGAGTTGCGCCTCATGTCGGGTGGCGCGGCGTGGTTCAGGGTCTGATTGTTGTTCACGCCGCCACGGTGGTTGAGTCGCGCTCAAGGCTCCCCTCCTGCTTGCGGGAAGCTTCCTGCGCGATGCCCATGATCTGTTCCATCGTGAAAGGCTTCGCCACAACCCAATCAACCCCCGCTGCCTTCTGCGCGTTTGCTCCGACGGCCTCGCCCCAGCCTGTGATGATCGCCAGCGGAACGTGCGCATCGCGCTCGCGAATGGCGCGCGCCAGTTCCCACCCGCTCATGCCCGGCAGCCCCACATCCATGAGGATGGCGGCAAACTTCTCTCGCTCGAAGAACGTGAGCGCCTCGCGCCCGCTGCCCGCAATCGTCACCTCGTGGCCTTCCCGCTCCAGAATGTCGCGCACGAGTTCGCGCACGGACGCTTCATCATCGACGACCAGAAATTTCGTTTTGAAGGACGGCGCAGGAACTGCGTCCGGCGTCGGATTTTCCGTCGCTTGCGGCTTCGCCAATTTTTTCGCGAGCGGCAGCCTGATGCGAAAACTCGTGCCGCGCCCCGCCTCGGATTCGACTTCAATCGTGCCTTCATGCCGCCGGATGATGCCGTAGCTGACGGCCAGCCCCAGGCCCATCCCGGCTTTGCCCTTCGTCGTGAAGAACGGGTCGAAGATGCGCGAGCGCACTTCATCGCTCATCCCCAGACCAGTGTCCGAGACGGAGATTTCGACCGCGCCGTTCGCCTCGCGGGTGGCGAGCGTCAACGTGCCGCCTGCGGGCATCGCATCGACGGCATTGAAGACCATATTGACCAGCACCTCGCGCAAGTCCGATTCGTCGCCCAGAATCATCGTGTTGGCACTGATCTTGAGTTCGAGGCCGATCTGCACGCTGGCCGCCTCGGCATGATCCTTCCAGCGCGGGCGCGTGATCTCGCTGATGTCCAGCAGCAGTTGATCGACGGCGACGGGCGAGAAGGCGTGATCGCGTCTTTGGCGCGCGAAGTCCTGAATGCGCTTGATGGTCTGCGCGCCGTCTTTCGCCGTCTTGACGATGATATTCAAGCCGCTTTGAATCTTCGCCTGATCGTTGGTGCTCAAGAGCAACTGCGCGCGACCGAGGATGCCCGCCAGCGTGTTGTTGAAATCGTGCGCCACGCCCGAAGCCAGTTCGCCGAGCGCGGACAATTTCTCGATTTGTGAATACTGCTCGCGGATGCGATCCTGTTCGGCGATGTAGTGCGACAGTTCCGCCACATGGCGTTCGGCCTGTTCGGCCTGCGCTTTGGCCGCCTCCGCCCGCGCCGCCGCTTCCGCTTCCGCCTTCGCTGCCTCCGCCATCACCTGAATGTTTTTGAGATAGGTGCGATAGGTCAGGTAGATGCTGCCGATGATGGGCGTCGTTGCGATGATGGCGTAGGGGCCGAACAATCCGACGACTTTCGCCGAGATGACGGCGACGGACGCGCCCGCGAAGTAAGTGATCGAAGGCCACAAACAATACTTGCCCCAGACGCCCCAGATCGATTGGTCGTGTTTGAGGGCCTGCGCCGCGGAGGCGAGCAGCGAATTGCAGATGTGCTGGACGAAGCCCATGATGCAGACGGCGAAGATGAAGTTCATGCCGAAGCTGCCGTGCGCCAGATCGACGACATCGCCGAAGAAGAGGCGCAGCACGCAGACGGTGACGAAGGTGGAGAAAGAGAGTTGAGCGGCGTTGTAAGCGAGCGTAATGGGTTTGCGGCTGATCAGGCGCGAGGAACAGAAACCGTCCACCGCCGCGAGCAGAATCGCCGCTTCGCCGCCGTAGAGCAGCATCGTGAGGAAGATGAAAGTTTCGGAGACAGTGATGCGCCCGTTGACGCCGGGCAGGGGCACGGTGATGTGCGAAGTGATGACGGTGGCGACGCCAAGCAACCCGAACAGCAGATCGAGTTGCGCGACGGGCAGACTGTAAGCGGCGTAGAGACAGACCAGCGTTCCCACGCCGATCAGCGACCACATGAAGGGATTGGCGAAACGCCGCCTGTTCATCAAAACCTCGTTGGAGACCCTTGCATTCATGCAAGGGAGGAAAACGTATCAACCGCGCACAGGTTTTCAACTGTGCGCCTCAACTTGGGGTATAATCCAAGCCGAAATCTCAAGCTACTGCGCTGAACGGATTGACACGAGCCTTGAGTATCGTGAGTGGGCATGAGTGACGTAAGAAGCTGTACGAGCCGGTGGCGAGCCTCGTACTCCCA
>JBPCIP010000182.1:0-4815 GCA_051006195.1 Pyrinomonadaceae bacterium | reverse complement strand
ACCACATTAACCTTTCGTTAAAGGGAGCGGATGCCCCTGAATTTATTCATGGGGAGGAAGCGCGGATAGTGGAAATCATGTGCGCTTCGTCGTTTATATTAAGCAACCCCGTCGCGAGACAGTGTGTGCCCGAACATTCCGCAGAGACTCGTCTAAAGTTCCGCAAGGGACGGACACCGCGAAGTAGCGTAGGCGCTGTGCGAGTCCGCAGGGGCGCAAATAAGGCTCGCAACCTTCGTAACCCGCCCCAACGACCTCCGGGTTTAGCGGAAATAACCCGGCTCGGCGATGGTCAAATTCTCGCGTCATCCGTCGTTTTAAGGTCAGCCTGCAAAGCTACCGAGTACGTGTGATTAGCAGGGAAAAGCCCCTCAATTTATTGATGGGGTAAGGTTACTGACCGGACGCTGCAACGGTAAAACTCAACGGGTCGCCCATCAATTGCAGCGTCCGGTATGCGCCTTTGCCGACTTTGTGCAGCGCGTAGACCCGCGCTTCATGAGCGCCCGCCGGAAGCGGCGGGAGCGCGAAACTGTAGCCGCACCACTCATCGGCGGCGTATCCAGCCGCGACGACATCGGGACGGGAGAGATTCGCGATTGTGCCGGACGCGAATTGACCGTCGATGAATAGCTGCACTTCCATGCGTGCAAAAGGCGCGGCTTCGTTGATCGCCCAACCGGCAACACTGCGTTGAGCGGTCAGTTCACACCAACCGCGAAAATGCGGAGGGAAGAAGACCGTGCGGATTCCGACCGAAGCGGCTCCGATGAGGAAGGTCACGATGGTCAGGGCTGCGATAAGATGATGCGAGCGGCTGTGAACTGACATAAGCGATGGTGATGATAAGTGCGGAAACAAAAGCGTCTCCGGTTAGAGTTTGAAATTGCCGTCTTGTCTCAGTTGACAGGCTTCCTTGAGCCACCCGAACATGTCTGTTCCGGGCTTCACACGCCGTTTTGTTGCATCAATTTGGCGACCAGACCCGTCCAGCCTGTTTGATGGCTCGCGCCGAGTCCTGCGCCGTTGTCGCCGTGAAAGTATTCATGAAAGAGCAAGAGGTCGCGCCAATGCGGGTCGCTCTGAAATCTCTCCGTGTGCTCGAAATAATTGTAGACGGGTCTTCGTCCGTCTTGACCGGCGAGGAAGATGGACGATAAACGGCGCGAGATGTCTGCCGCCACTTCCCAGAGCGTCAACATCCGGCCTGATCCGGTCGGACACTCGACGCGAAAATCATCGCCGAGGTAGTGATGAAATTTTTGCAACGACTCGATGAGCAGGTAGTTGACGGGGAACCAGATGGGGCCACGCCAGTTCGAGTTGCCGCCGAAAACTCCGTCGGTTGATTCGGCGGGTTCGTAAGCGATGCGGTGCTGCGTGCCGCAGACTCTGAGCGCATACGGGTTTTCCTGATGAAAACGGGAAAGCGCGCGGATGCCGTAAGGCGAAAGGAACTCGCGCTCGTCGAGCATCACGCTGAGGACGCGGCGCAGGCGATCCTGGTTGAGGATCGCCAGCAGACGCCGTTCGCCGTTTCCGGGAGTTCTCATGCACGCGACGTTCAGCGTCAGATCGGGACGATTATTTATGAACCATTCGAGCCGTTTCTTGAAGCCCGGCATCCGTTCGAGCAACTCCGGTTCCAGTGTCTCGACGGCGAAGAGCGGAACCAAGCCGACCATTGAGCGCACTTTGAGCGGAAATTTACTTTCGTCGGGCAAGTGCAGCGCGTCGTAATAAAAACCGTCCTCTTCATCCCACAGTTCGATGTCATCCTCGCCGATCTTGTTCATGGCATCGGCGATGTAGACGAAGTGCTCCCAGAACTTGCTGGCGACATCTTCATACGTCGCATCCTCGCTCGCGAGTTCGAGAGCGATGGCGAGCAGATTCAAAGTGTACATTGCCATCCAACTCGTGCCGTCGGCCTGTGCGAGATGGCCGCCGGTGGGCAGTTCCGCGCTGCGGTCGAAGAGGCCGACGTTGTCCATGCCGAGGAAGCCGCCCTGAAAAATATTATTCCCGTCCGCGTCCTTGCGGTTCACCCACCAGGTGAAATTGAGCAGCAGTTTATGAAAGACGCGCTCCAAAAATTGACGGTCGCCCACCCCGCGCCGCTTCTCCTCGATCTGATAGACGCGCAACGCCGCCCACGCATGCACCGGCGGATTCACATCGCCGAGCGCCCACTCGTAAGCGGGCAACTGGCCGTTCGGGTGCATGTACCACTCCCGCAGCATCAGGATCAACTGCTCTTTGGCGAAGTCGGAATCTACGAGAGCAAGCGGCACACAGTGAAACGCCAAATCCCATGCGGCGTACCACGGGTACTCCCATTTGTCCGGCATCGAGATGACATCGGAATTGAACAGATGCGCCCACTCATGATTGCGCCCGCTCTGGCGCGCATTGGGCGGCGCAGGCTGTTGCGGGTCGCCCCTGAGCCAGTCGCGCACGACGTAATGATAAAACTGCTTCGACCACATCAGCCCGCCGAACGACTGCCGCATCACGTTCTGCGCATCCGGCGAAAGTTCGGGCGGGATGATCTGCGCATAAAACTCATCGGCTTCGCGCTGTCTGGCGTCAAAGACTCGCTCGAAGTCGGCGGTTAAGTAATCCTGCGGCGGGCTGCATACGTCTTGATCCGTCAGGCGCAGACGTAGAGTCGCCGTCTCGCCCGCGCCGATTGTCAGCGAATAATGCGCGGCGGCTTTCGTGCCTCGTTGTTCCGGGTTGACCGCTTCCTTCAGGCCATGCACAAGGTAATCGTTGAAGCCGTCTTTGACGTAAGGCGAAAGATTGTCGCTGCCGTAAAGCCGCTGATTGTTCGTGTCGTTTTCGGTGAAGAGCAACTCCGGCGTGCCCTCGCAGTGCAAATAGCGTCTGCCGTGCTGTTGATGTGTGAGTTCGACGATGCTTCTCGTCTGTCCCCCGGCGCGCTGCAACAGTGGTCGTTGCTCGTCGCCATTCCATGCCCATGTGTTGCGACACCACAGGGTCGGCAGGAGATGCAACTGCGCCGCTTCCGGTCCTCGATTAACGACGCTGATGCGGATGAGGATGTCTTCGGCGGCGGCCTTCGCATATTCGATGAAGACATCGAAGTAACGGTCTTCAGCAAAAATTCCGGTATCGAGTAGTTCGTACTCGGCTTCGTGCTGAGAGCGGCGACGATTCTCCGCGACGAGTTGGGCGTAAGGGAATTCGCTGTGCGGGTACTTGTACAGGTACTTCATGTACGAGTGCGTCGGCGTCGAATCGAGATAGAAGTAATACTCTTTGACATCTTCGCCGTGGTTGCCTTCGGTGCCCGTCAGTCCGAACAGACGCTCTTTCAAAATCGGGTCGTGATCGTTCCAGAGCGCGAGCGCGAAGCAGACCATGCCGTGGCGGTCGGAGATGCCGCCCAGGCCGTCTTCGTTCCAGCGATAGGCGCGGCTGCGCGCGTGGTCGTGCGGCAAGTGATTCCACGCCGAGCCGGCCGCACTGTAATCCTCGCGCACCGTGCCCCACGCGCGTTCGCTCAGGTACGGCCCCCAGTGCTTCCAATTCACTTTGCGCTCGCGCGCTTCCTGTAATCTTTGTTCTTCAGCAGTCATGGCTATTCCTTAATCTTCCGCAATCGAACCAAATCAGTTCTTACCAATCGCGCCGTAAAGCCCCTTGATTTATCAATGGGGATATAAGGCGCATCGCCCGCAAGGGCGATAATTAACTTGCCCTAAACGCCTGATGTAAGGTATGTTTAGCGCGATGCAGGCGTATAAATACAAGATACGGACATCCAAGCATATAACTCAAATCTTTGAGCGAACGCTTGGAGTCTGCTGCGATTTGTATAACGCCGGTTTGCAGCACAGACGAGATGCCTACCGCGTGGCAGGCGAGTGCGTCAGCTACGCCGAACAATGCCGCGAACTGACTGACGTGCGGGAGGTAGACACAGATGTGGCGGCGGTTTATAGCCAAGTTGGACAAGATGCTTTGCGTCGCCTCAACAAAGCGTTTCTCGCTTTCTTCCGTCGCGCTAAATCTGGAGAGACGCCCGGCTATCCGCGCTTTCGTTCCAAGTCTCGCTATGATTCCTTCACCTATCCGCAGCAAGGTTTTAGCCTCAAGGGCGACAAGTTGACGCTCGCCAAGATCGGCAGTTGCCGCCTCCGCCTCTCGCGCCCCGTTGCAGGCACGATTAAGACCTGCACCATCAAGCGCGAAGCCGATGGGTGGTACGTCATCTTTGCCGTCGAAGAAAACAGTTGCCGCTACATTCCGAAAACTGGAAAGAGTGTTGGCGTAGATGTTGGCATTGAATCCTTCGCTACTCTTTCGACGGGCGCAAAGATTGAGAATCCGAAGTATCTGCGACAAGCTGAAAGGCGTTTGAAGACCGCCGGGCGTTGCGTCTCGCGCAAGAAACTTCGTGGCGGCAATCGTCGGAAAGCCAGCAAACTTCTTGCCAAACAACACTTGAAAGTAAAGCGTCAACGGCATGATTTCTTTCACAAACGCTCGCTTGATTTGCTGCGCGAGTTCGATGGCTTTGCGTTTGAATCGTTGAACATCGCGGGGATGGTGAAGAATCATCATCTCGCCAAAAGTATCGCGGACGCCGCCTGGAACGCGTTCCTGAACATCCACACCGCCAAAGCTGAAAATGCTGGACGGGTGGTTGGACTCGTCCTTGCGGCGTTCACGTCTCAAGATTGCAGTCGTTGTGGCAACAGAGTCCGCAAGTCTCTCGCCGTGCGCGAGCATCGTTGTATTCAGTGTGGACTTGTGCTTCATCGTGACCATAATGCTGCCATCAAT
>JBPCIP010000181.1:0-33626 GCA_051006195.1 Pyrinomonadaceae bacterium | reverse complement strand
AAGGGAAAAGCCGCTCCAACCAGACCGGCTTTTCTCATCCTTCGTCTTTGGCGGCGTCGGCGCGTTCGAGTACGCCGACGACCCAGCGGGCTTCGTCCGAACCGTAATCATCGGCTTGCAATTCGAGCGCGTCGCGCGCCACATCCGAATCGACCGGGTCGCCGAGCAATTCGACGAGGACGGCGGTCGGCGATTGCGCGAGGGCTTCATGTGCGAGGGCGCGCACGGACGGATTCTGATGGCGCGCGAGTTCGCAGATTTCGCTCGACGCCAGCCGCGTCGTAAAAGTGTCGGCGAGCACGTCCACGCGCGCGTAATCGCGGGCACCGAGGGCGCGCTCCAAAAGCTGCGCGAACACCTCGGCTGAACGCGCCTCGCCGTGCAGGACGAGGGCGCAGGTTTCGGTGAGGCGCAGCAGTTCGCGCTCTTCATCCCGGCTCAAGGCGCGGGCGTCGGCCTCCTTCGCGCGTTCATCGAGGGCGGAGAGCAAACGGCTCAGTTCCCATTCGGAGCGGGCATCATAAGGGGCACTCGCGCCGCGCAGGGAGACGGGCGCGGCTGAGGCCAGCGCGCGTTCGACGCGGCTTCGCGTCGATGGGCGCAACCCCTCCCAGACGCTCGCCACGCGCCCGCCAAATTCCTGAATCGTCATGTTGGAAGTTTTCTGCATAATGCCTTGCACAAAGGATGCTCCGCAGAGACCATCCGCGCGTGAAATATCATACCCTAGAAAGCAGGAGGCAGGAAGTAGGAGGCAAGAGGCAGGAAATAGAGGGCAGTTCAAACGTCCGCCTGCTAATGCGTGGCGTCTGGAAGTACCTTCTGCTTTCTGCCTCCTGCCCTGTTTCCTGTCTCTTTCAGATGTTGTGGTCAACGATCTCGGTGATGGTGTCGAAGGTGATTTTGACGATCTCACCGTCGCCGCGTTGAATCTTGACACTGGGTTTGGTGAGCGCCTGCGTGGTCTTCATGCTTTTGACGATGCCGCGCACGCGGGCGCCGTCCTCGGTCACGATCTCGATGTTATCTTTGTTGTAGAGCGGCTGCAAAGCAGCGAGGGCTTTAACTACTTCCACTTGGGAGCCTCATTCTTTCGTCTATCAGTTTCCATTCGCTACGGTTCGCCGCGCACCGGTTAGGCGACTCACGGCACGGAAAAGTTTATGCCGCCATCGTCGAATGTGCAACCGGGTCGCACGCCTTGTCGTATAATTCGTGTCGCGAAAAGTTCACCTTGACTCAGTTCGAGCGACCAATATCCAGGCTCAGGACAGGTAAAGATTATTATGGAAACCGAAACAGAACGCGCGCACCAAGAGAAGGGCGGCACCACGGATACCGATGCTTGCCCGAGTTGTCATGCCGCGCTCGTGCGCGGAATGCGCTTTTGCCGCATGTGCGGGTATCGGCACGGCGAAGGGATGGCCGAGTATGTGGAGACCGTTCGTTTCGACGGCAGTCACGCCGCGACGATGCCCACTTTCGCGCCGGGCAACCAGACGATGACCGCGCCGGGGGGGGCACCGACGACGATGATCTCGCCGGGTGCTCCGGCGCAACCCTTGCGGCGGAAGTCAAAACGTGGGCGCAGAAAAATCATCAAATGGATGGCGCTGTTTCTCTTAATCCTATTGATCCCGGTCGGGGCGGTCGGCAGTAAGTTTTTGTTTGGCGCAATCCGGGATGCGGCGCGCCAGAGAGTAAGCCGGCTGCAAGCCCCCTCACCGCCTCGCTCATTTTTCGGCGCAGAAGAATTTGGCGATGTCGAAGGGACGGCGGGCGCGCTCCTCGAAGCCGCTCTGCCGGGCGGCCCAGCCGAACGCGCCGGGCTGATTGACGGCGATATCATCACGAAGTTTGACGGAACGCCCGTTACCGGCGAAGACGTGATGAGTGATCTGTTACGCCAAACTCCCATCGGCAAGACGATCGAGGTCGTCTACCTGCGCGACGGCGAGACACAGAGCACCATGCTGACGACCATCTCGACGCGAGACTACGACGCCGACGCTTTCAGCTCGCGCGAAAGGGGGCTGTTGGGTATTCAGATCGATGACACGGAGCGCGTGCCGGTGGCAGGCACGAAAATTCATGGCGTGCGGTTGGGCGACATCTACGACAATCGCCCCGCCGATCTGGCCGGTCTCAAAGAGGGCGACATCATCGTGGAGTTTAACGACAAACCCGTTCGCACCACTGAAGGACTAGGCGGTTACATTAACGCTGCCAAACCCGGCGACACGATTCCCATCGCTGTTCACCGCGACGGTCAACGCATCGTCATCCCCGTGAAGATGGGTCGGCGAAATTAAAAATGTCCCTTGTCCGTGGTCAGTTGTCCGAGCAAATCTTTAGCAACTTGCGTGATTGCCACATGCAACGGACGGCTGACTACTGACAACGGACAAAGACCGCTTCTTCACTCCACATTCATTCTCTCCCGCATCTTCGCTTCCATTTCGCGGCGCACGTCTTCGCGGTCTTCCTCCGGTTCATCCGGTTCAAACAATTCAAAGAGGGCGTAGGGCGACTCGCTGATGAGGCGCAATTCCCATGCCTCGCGCCCGCCCTGAGCGGGGCGCATGAACCACAAAGCGTCGATGGGAGCCTCGCGCGCCGAGATGCTTTCAAATTCATCGCCGCCGTCAGTCGCGGTGGCGGCGCGCAGTTCGGCGAGCGTCACGGCGCGCATGAGGACACGCGCGAGTTGCCAGCCGTGTTTGTGGTAGGCGGCAAGCGTCGTGCGAAACTGGTCGAGTTGAGCCATCAAATTTTCCCCGTCGCTTGCGCTGCTTCTTTCGTTCAGCCCCGACTCTTGGTAGCATACCTCACGCTCGCGCCCGCCGCGAAAAGAGAGATCAAGGAAATCACCGACGCGCCCGACGACTTCTTCATGCACCACAACGAAAACGCGGCGTCAACCGACCACACGGCGAGAGCGATGACCGACGATTTTCAAGCATCGCTGTTTTACGCCGCGCTTGCGGACGCGCTCAAGCGGCGCGGCAAAAAATCGGAAACCGTGTGCGACGCGAACGATCCGGTTGAGCGACGTTTGCTCGCGGAATACGGGGCGATGTTCATCGCGGCAGAGAGCGTGCGCGTGCCGCCGCGCTGCCTGTTTCGTCGTGAAGAAGAGGTCGCGGAGTTTCAACGGGAAGCGAAACCGCGCGCCGCCTCAATCGGGGATGCGGGCATAGAGTTGCAAGGGGCAGCGTTGGAGTCGTTGCTGGCGGCGCGCGAAGAAGCGCGGGCGCGTGCGTTAGAGATCACGCCGCGCGGAGGGACGGAGGCGGCGCGGCGCAGTTACGCCGACACGCTCCGGTTATGGGAATCGCGCGTCGTCCCCGCGCTTGATCATTGGGTGGCGCAAGGCGCGCTCACGCCCGTTGAGGCGCAGCGCATCCGCACGCTCGCGGCAACCGAGCAGATCGCGGCGGTACTGGCCGAGGAGGCGCGCGGCAACTTTTTCAGCAAGGATTTTTCGCGGACGATTTTGTCTTCGGTGGCCGCGCCGGGAGCATCGCAGCATCTCTCATTGCTCGCCTTTGACATGGTGGAGTTTCGCGAACCCGCCGCGCGCGAGATACTAGCGCGACACGGTTGGTTTCAGACGGTGCTCTACGATCTGCCGCACTTTACTTTTCTCGGCGTTCGTGAGAAACAGTTGCGCGCCCACGGCCTGAAGCGCGTCGAGGAGCACGGGCAAGTTTTCTGGCTGCCGAATCTCGACCGGCAATAAATGTGAACCAGCTTAAATTCCCAAGGAGAAGAACATGGCATTCTGCGCCTCTTGCGGCACGAAGAACGTCGAAGGCACAAAATTTTGCGTAAGCTGCGGCGCGGCCATCGCGCCCTCACCCGGTTCCTGGCGCACCGGAACTGACGAACTGCGAGCGCAGCCGTCGCCCGGCGGCGAGACGAGCGCGCCCACCCCGAACGCGCCTCCCGCGAGCAGTTACGATCCCAACCCCTCCGCGACGCCCCCGATGTACTCGACGACGACGCCCCCACAGTACGGTGCGCTGTACGCGCCGCCGGCGGGCGGCCTGCCGGTGGGCTTCGGCCAGACGCGCTATGCAGAGTGGTTTGAACGCGTGATCGCCGCCTTGATCGACGGCGCGCTGACCTCCGCGCTGATCTTCATTCTGTTCTTTGTCATCTTCGCGCTGACCGCTGCGGGCGCGGGCGTCGGAGGCGAGGATAATCCACTGCCCGCCGTCATCTTCTGCATCGGGATACCGATCACTCTTGGGTCTGCGTTCGCTTTGGGTCTTTTCAACAAAGTGTGGCTGGTTCATAAACGCGGCGCGTCTATCGGGCAGGGTGTGATGAATTTAAAAGTCGTCGATGCGGCGGGCAACATCCCTCCCATCGGGACGCTGATCATCCGCTTGCTGGTCCAACTCGGTCTGGCTGCCGTCCCGATGATCAGTATCGTCTTAGTAGTGCTCGATGTGCTCTGGCCTCTGTGGGATGAGAAGAAGCAGACGTTGCACGACAAGGCCGCCGGAACGTTTGTCGTCAAAACCGGATGAGCGAATTTTTAACGAGACTGGCGAACCGGGCAGGCGCGGCTCCGGGCGCGGTGGGCGCGCTGTTGCTTTTGCAACTCGCCGTCGTCGGCGCGTTCGCCACGGCCAACGCCGAGCGCGTGTTCGTCTTCGGGCGGGAGTTGCACTGGGATTGCTGGTTCAAACAGCGACTCGGCATTCCGTGCCCGACCTGCGGCATGACGCGCGGCGTCCTGCTCTCATTGCGCGGTCAATTCGCCGAAGCGATGGAATTGAATCCGGCGGGGCCGCTGCTCGTGTTGGGGCTGATTCTCTTCAGCCTCGCGATGCTCTTCCTGATGTTCTCTCAATCACGCGGCGCGAGTTTCGCCAGCGGAGCGGTGCATCGCCGCATCCGCATCGGCACGAGCGTTTACGGGAGTTTCCTGCTGGCCGTCCTCTTCGCTCACTGGCTCGGCGAAATCGCGTGGCGGTAGCGCGAACGGTGAGCGGCTTTGCTGTTAGCGTCGGAAGAGCAAATCTGCGGTGCGGGAGGGGCGCGATTTTTGCTTTTACCTTTCCGCTTCGCCAGTGCTAAACTCCGTGACTGTCCGGTAGCCGTTTCAGCCGTTACAATCCGACAACTTTCCCCGTCGCTATTAAGTCAGAGTCAATTAACCATCTCCTCTCGCCCTTTGACCGCGTCACTTCCCTCCGCTGCCCCTTCGCTGCATTGAGAAGTTCACGGCCAGCACGCGACCTTTTGTTCTCGAAAGAGAGTTTCGATCATGGACATCCCCCGGGTGATCGCCAATCGCTTCCGCATCGAGTGTGAGATCGGCAGGGGCGGAATGGGCACGGTCTATCTCGCCACACATCTCGGGCTGCAACGCCCTGTCGCCATCAAAGTTCTCAAAGCCGAGATCGCCGCCGACCCCGAAGTGGCCGACCGCTTCATGCGCGAGGCGCGCACGATGGCACGTCTGCGCCACGCCCGCGCCGCGATGATCTTCGACGCGGGCAGTCTCCCGGACGGGCGTCCCTTCATCGTGATGGAACACGTCGAAGGCGAGACGCTGGCCGACGCACTGGCGCGCGAAGGTCGCTTCTCGCCGGAGCGCGCCGTGCGCATCGCCTGTGAAATCTGCGACGTGCTCGCCGAAGCCCACACGCTCGGCATCGTCCATCGCGATCTCAAGCCATCGAACATCATGCTCAACGAGCGCGGCGTCTCGGTGCTCGACTTCGGCATCGCCAAAGTGCTCGCGACCTCGGCGGACGTGACCAAGACGCACGCCACGACCGAGTCCGGTTTGATCATCGGCACGCCCCGCTACATGTCGCCGGAACAGTGCATGGGGCAGCGCGTCGGCCCGGCCAGCGATCTCTACAGCGTCGGCGTGCTCGTCTACGAGATGCTCGCCGGGCAACCGCCTTTCACGGACCAACTGCAATCAGCCGTGCTTGTCCGGCAGGCGACCGCCGCGCCGCCGCCGCTCCCCGCATATTGCCCCGAAGCACCGCGCCGTCTGACTCTGGCGACGCACACGCTCCTCGCCAAAAATCCTGATGCTCGTCCGAAGTCCGCGCGCGAAGCCCGCGCGCTGCTTGAGCGAAGCCTCAGCAACACCGCGCCACTGGTCATGCCGGAAGTTGCGCCTTTCGCTTCGACCCTCGCCACTATCAACACGCGCACGTCCAACGCCTCCCGGTTAATTGCCGCCGCGACGGTGTTCGCCGTGCTCGGCGGCGTGCTCTTCCTCTGGGCCAACAGCAGCAACGCGGGCGCGCGGGCAAACGCCAGTTCGCTGCGCGCTCAAAAAGTGCCCGCCGCCCTCCAATCTACTTTCACAGATGATAATGATGAGGGCAGTGCGCCACGCGTCATCACGGCGTCGCTCTCAAGCGATGCGGCGCGCCAGATCGCGGCGACCGTCTCAATTGATGGCAATGTGAGTGAGGCGCGCGTCCTGCGCACCGCGCGCGGCACGAACATCGCCGCCGTCCGCGACGAACGCCGCCGCGGCACGTCGCAACTTCTTTTGCTGGAGACGCGCGGCGCGATGGGCGGCTTTCGTGTGGCCGGGCGCACGCCGCTCGATAAAGAGGGCTTTCGCGGCGCGAAATGGACGACAGAAGTGATCGATGCGGACGGCGACGGTTACGACGAAGTTATTTGCACCGGCTCGGATTCGCGCGACGATCCTTTCAGCCGCCGCCTCGTCATCTACGTCCCGCGCACGCGCCAATCCTACAGCATGCGCGTCGGGATGGATGGGCGCGAAGCTAAAGCGGTGCGGCTTAAATGGTCGGCCAATGCTGGCGGCGAACGCGCCAAACCTTACCGCACGGCTCTGCGCGCGCGTGCGCTGGCCGGTTTGCCGCAGGTTAAATCTTAGATACTCGCTTAGCAACTTGACGCCGTGCCGCACGGGGGCATAGTTTGTCGTCAACACGCTAAGGAGGAACTGTTTTGAAAATTGCCAGTGTACTGAGCCTTGCCTGCCTGCTGCTCCTGCTGCCCGCCGAACTTTCGGCACAGTCGCGCCAACGTAGATCGAGCGCGAGGCGTCCCCCCGCGACGACGGCGACGCGCGGCAAAAAACCGGCGGGCAACACCGCCGTTGCCGCACTGCAAGACGGGCGCGGGCGCGTCGCCGAAAAGATCAAGACGATCACGAATTTCGTCTATCTCTACGGACGCTTCTCGAAGGATTTTGAGAACGCGGTGGGGCCGGGCGGACAACCCGATGCGGCGGCGAACACTTTGAAGACCCGGCTCGTCAGCAGCCTCCAAAACATCCGCGAAGGCCTGGACGAACTGGAACTACACTTTCGCACCACCCCCGAACTCGAACGCTTCTACCTGCGACTGGCGGGCGTCGCCGCCGGAGCCGCCAGCGCCGAGCAGAAAGCCACCGCCAACCAACTCGATGCCGCCGGGCGTTCTCTTCTCGAAGTCGTCAATCGCCTGACCGACGTGCTGCAAGAGATGAACTGAACCGAATGCGGATTTCGGACCGCGGAATGCGGATTTGAAGCAACTTGTCTTCCAATCCGCATTTCGCGTCCGCATTCGTCATTTCTTGACGTAGTAGCCTTGCCGGGCGCGGACGCGGGCGTCGGGGCGCGTGGGGGCGCGGACTTTGATAGTGAGAAATTTGCCGTTGGGCGCGTCGCTGGTTGAATAGTATTGCAGGAGATACTGGGCGCGGAGTTCGTTGGCGATCTGGCGAAAGATGTTATCGAGTTCCGCTAGTTGTTCGGGTTTGAAAGAAGTGCCGCCGGTTGAATCGGCGAGTTGCTGCATGCCGGTTTGCGCGCGCGTGCCGCGTTGGTTGAGGCTCAAACCGCCGCCGCTCGGATTGATGGAATAGAAGACCGCGTCGGCGCGCTGCACTTCGCGTTGCACTTCGAGGAGAGCTTTGCGGTGTGTTTCCTGTTGGCGTGTGCGGGCATTGGCGGGCAGCTTCTCGCCACGATTGAGGGCACGCGCATCCGCCGTTTCGCCTTCCTTAATCCGCACACTGTAATTGTCGTCGCCGTCGGAGATGACGATGATGACGCGACGATGCCGTCCCGGAGCGTTGGCGGCAAGATAGCGCGCCGCGCTGATGGTCGTGTCATAAAAGGCGGTCGGCGTTGATTTTTGCGGGGCGGGGATGCCGAGCAGTTTGGCCGACGCGATTTCCGCCGAAGCAAGTTGTTGTTCGAGTCGCGGCGTCTGCCCGATGGCGAAAACGGCGGCACGGTCGATGGGTTTTAAGACCTGCTTGAGAAAACGCGCGGCGGCCTGCTGCTCAAACTCGAAACGCTGGCTGATGCTACTCGACACGTCGAAGAGAATGGCGATGTCGAGCGGCACTTGATCGGCGTCGCCGACCTGCGCCACTTCCTGTGTGCGCCCCTCCTCTTCGAGGCGGAAATCCGCTGCTTTCAACCCCTGCACCGGCTCGCCGTGCTCGTTCGTCGCCGACACTGGCACGACCACCAGATTCGATGTGACGCGGATGACTTCATCGTCGTCAATCGTCTCTTCGGTGGCTTTCTGCATCGACTCAGAAGCCGGTTGCGGTGTTGTCGTCGTTTGTGCGGTCGTCAAAGGTCTCGCGGGGGTGGGCGACGGTTGCTGAGTTTGGGTCAGCGACGGGACGCGCACAGGTTCCGGCGATGCGCTCTGAGAGCGTGCCGGCGTGTTTATTCCGCGCGTTGCTTTGCGCACCGTCGTGGTGGATTTCCGGCGCGTTGTCTGCCCGTTCACGCCTGACCTGGAGAAGATAGCGAGCAGCATTCCTGTGGGCAGGACCGCCAGCATAAGAAGCGCACGCAATTTGTTGTTAGCTGAGTTCATCGCATCCGTCCGTGAAAGAAATTAAGGGGGCAAAGGGAAAAGGGGCAAAGGGAAAAGGGGAAGACCAAAAGCAGGCTTCCTTATTCTTCCTTCTCCTTTGCCCCTCGCCCTGTTCCCGATGGTCCGGCGCTGACCGAATCGCTTACTGCTCCGGCGTGGTCTGTTCGGGCGGCGTCGCCTGATCGGGTTTCGCCGTGCTCATGTTCGGGGCGGACTGTATAAGACCGCGATTGACGAGCACGCTGACTTCCACACGGCGATTCTGCTGGCGGCCTTCGCGCGTCGTGTTGTCGGCCACGGCCTGCTGTTCGCCGTAGCCGAACGGCGTCACGATGCGACGCAACGGGATGTTGTGCGTGTAGGCCAGATATCGCACGACCGCATCGGCGCGACGCTGGCTGAGCGCGCGGTTCTTCTCTTCCGCGCCGTCGGCGCTGGCGAAGCCACGCACTTCGAGGACGTATCCTTTGGCCTTCAAAGCCTGCTGCGCGATCTGGTCGAGCGTCGCTTTGGATTCGGGTGAGAGCACTGTGCTGCCGGTGCGGAAGTTAACGTTCACGGTCTGCTGCGACACATAGTCGTCGAGCGCCGAGATACGGTCGTTGGTCATGTTGACGCCGGAGACGGCAGCGTCGGCGGTCTCTTGCGCGGCCTTCGCGCCGCCGCCCGCCGCGTTCGCGACGGCAGCCAATTCATCCAACTGTCCTGAGAGACGCTGTGAATTCTGCTCGACCTGGCCGATGCGATTCTCCGCCGTGCCGACGCGGTTTTCGACCGGATCGACGCGCGCTTGAATCGACTGGGCGACTCTCAGGTCCGTGCTCCCGAAGCGCACCTTCTGCGCCACGAGATTGCCCGATGCGTCGCCGCGCCCTTCGACTTCAAGGTTCAGACCACGCAGGATGTTAGTCGCGCCGTAGGTCGAACCGCCGCCGAAGAAGCCGCCCTTCGATTTAACGCTGGTGGCGTCGGTCAGGCGCACCGTCGTGTTGACGCCGTTGCTGTCCTGCACGACGAAAGTATTGGCGTCGATGTCGCGATAAGTAACCACGCCTTTGACAGTCATCTTCTGGCCGTTGGCGACGCTGCGTGAGTTGGCGCTGCTGTTCGCCGTGGTGGTGGTACTGGTGTTGCCACCCGTGTTGTCTTGTGCGAAGGCGGCTGATGCCAAAGCCACGATCACGGTCAAGACTAAGGTTGACATGTGTAGTCCGTTCGACTTGTTTACGCTCATTGTTTTTCTTTCTCCCAACTTAGTTGAATGATAAAATTTAAGCCTGTCTCTCAAACTGCCGGTTTGCGATTTCTGGTCATTGATCACGAACAAAAAAACGCGCCCACAGCCACAGACTGCGGCGCACCGGACGCTTAATTAAGCCGGGTGCGCCCCACGAACCTCTCGACCAAATCCACACGAGGTATTGTTTTTGGTTTCCCTGAATCGTCAGTGATTCTCTTCAAACCATGTAGAGGAGTCAAGCACGTAGATGTGAAAAAGGCGCGGATCAGTTGTGCCATAGCGATTTAGAATTTGATCGCCACCTGATCGCAATAAACTGTCAGGCCGCACAGCTCGTGAAGTTGTTCGTGAAATGGATAACACGGGGGCGGGATGGACAGGTTTCAGCGGTCATCGGAGTTGTCCGGCTTTTGCCTGTTGTGCTGCTTTTTCGCTCGCTTGAAAAGCAACAGAGCCGTTGGATATTTCGTCCAACGGCTCTGTTGCTTTTCGCTCACGTTTATACCGTGAACTGTCCGGCTTCGAGCAATTCCTTGACATAGGCGAGGAACTTCTCGGCGTCCGCGCCGTCAATGATGCGATGGTCGAAACTGAGAGCGAAGTAGGCCATATGGCGAATGGCGATGTAGTCGTCGCCTTCAGGCGTGGTCAAGACCTTCGCGCGTTTTTCAATCGCGCCGATGCCGAGGATGGCGACCTGCGGCTGGTTGATGATCGGCGTGCCGAACAGTCCGCCGAAGACGCCGGGGTTGGTGATGGTAAACGTGCCGCCCGCCACATCATCGGGTTTGAGTTGCTTAGAGCGGGCGCGGTCGGCCAAATCGTTGGCGGCGCGGGCGAGGCCGGAGATGGAGAGATCGTCGGCGCGTTTGATGACGGGGACGATCAAGCCCCAGTCGAGCGCGACGGCCATACCCAGATTGATGTCCTGCTTGTAGATGATCTGCTCGCCGCTGACCTGCGAGTTGAAGACGGGAAACTTACGCAATGCGTTCGTGATGGCTTGGAAGATGAACGGCATGAAGGTCAACTTCGTGCCCGTGCGTTGCCCGAACTCCGGCTTGTGCCGGTCGCGCAGTTTGGCGATGCGCGTCATGTCGATCTCATAGACGGTGGCGACGTGCGCCGACGTGTTCTGCGACATGATCATGTGCTCGGCGATCTTCCTGCGCATCACCGACATCGGCTCGACGCGGTCGCCCGCGCCGGGTTGCACGGGCGGGGCCGGCATGGTCGGAGATAGCGGCGCACGCGCTTGTGCCAGTGACATCTGCGGCGCGGCGGCGGGCGGCGCGGCGGCGGTCGCGCCCGATTCGATGAAGCTGAGGATGTCGTTTTTCGTGACGCGCCCGCTCATCCCCGTGCCTTCGAGTTGCGTGATGTCGATGTCGTGCTCGCGCGCGATATTGCGCACGAGCGGGCTGGACTTCGTGCGGCGCAAGTCTTCGATTGATTGCGCGCCGCCGTTTGCGCCCGTCGAAGCGTCAACCGACTGCGCGCCGCCGTTGCCGCCGTCCGCCGCTGCGAGCGACTGGCCTTGCGCCGTTGCGCCGGGATGCTGTGAGTCATAACTACGCCCTGCGACTTCCGCGACGGGCGGCGGGGGCGGGGGCGGGGCTTGCACCGAAGCAGTAGCCGTAGCGGGCTGGACCACAGGCGGCGCGGCGGGCGAAGAAGGGGGAGAAGGCGGAGGCGCGGATTCAACGGCGGCTTGCGCGGCGGGCGCAGGGGGGGCGGCTTGTTCGCTCGCCGTCGGCGCGGCTTGTTCGCCCTCCGCGCCGATATACCCGACGACCTTATTCACCTCGACCGTCTCGCCCTCTTTGAACTTGATCTCGATGAGCGTCCCGGCGGCGGGCGATGGTATCTCCGCGTCTACCTTGTCGGTCGAAATCTCGAACAAAGGCTCGTCGCGCTCGACGCGCTCGCCCACCTGCTTCATCCAGCGCGTGATCGTTCCCTCGGCAATGGACTCGCCCATTTGCGGCATCACAACTTCAGTGCTCATAACTTTAGTGATCAGAATGCAGAACACAGAAATCAGAAGAGAAGCAATCTGCTTTTATTCTGCGTTCTGCGTTCTGCGTTCTGCATTCTCCTTATTTAATATGCTGCCAATTTGCGCGCCGCCTCCAGCACGTCTCTGAGTTGCGGCAGGTGATACTCTTCGAGCGGCGGCGAATAAGGCACGGGCGTGTCAATCGCCGCGACGCGCACGACGGGCGCATCCAGCCACTCGAACGCTTCTTCCGCTATCGTCGCCGCGATCTCGCCGCCGATGCCGCCCGTGCGCGCCGCTTCGTGCAGGATCAAAACCCGGCTCGTCTTTTTCACCGATGCGAGGATCGCCGCTTTGTCCAGCGGTGCGAGCGTGCGCAAATCGATGACTTCAACATCGAGACCTTCCTTCTCCAACTCTTCAGCCGCATCGAGCGCGTTCAAGACTTGCGCGCCGAACGTGATGATCGACAGATCACGCCCCTCACGCGCCGTGCGTGCCTTGCCGATCTCAACGATGTAGTCGTCCTCCGGCAATTCCTCCCGCAGTCGCGGCAGGCGATAAAGTTTCTTGTGCTCGAAGTAGAGCACCGGGTCGGGGTCGCGGATGGCGGCTTTGATCAAACCCTTCGCGTCGTAGGCCGTCGATGGCTCGACGATCTTCAAGCCCGGCGTGTTCAAAAAGAACGCTTCGGCGTTGACCGAGTGGAACGGCCCCGAATGCACGCCCGCGCCGCACGGCCCGCGAAAGACGGTCGGGAGGCCAGCGCCCCAACGATACCGGCACTTCGCAGCGTAGTTCGTGAGCATGTCGAAACCGGGCGAGATAAAGTCGATGAACTGAAACTCTGCGACGGGTCGCATCCCCATCAGCGCCGCCCCGCACGCCGCGCCCACAATCGCCGCTTCCGAGATCGGAGTGTCGATCACCCTCTCTTCGCCGAACTCATCGAGCAAGCCGTCCGTCACCTTGAACGCGCCGCCGTAGGCTCCCACGTCCTCGCCGATACAGAAGACGGAAGAATCGCGTTCCATCTCTTCCCAGATGCCCTGCCGAATCGCTTCGACGAAAGTCGCCACGCCTCCGCGCGCCGGGCGATTTTGTTTGTGCTCTTTTTTAATGGCTGTCGTCATGCGTTTGAAAATTGCAACAATCGAATAAAAGTTGGACCGGCAACGAAACTAAGACGGGCAAAATCATTACCCTTTATGTTAGTTGCGAGGCGAGACCATCGCTTGCGAATGCGCCGACGCCCCGCGCTATCATTTTTCTAACTGATTGACGAACTCACCGCCGACGGCGCGTGAGCGCGACAAAAGCCGCACCGCCAATTGCCGCCAACGCCACGCCCGCCACGATCTTCGGCAACGGGTCGGGGACGGGCGGCGGCAGTTCGATGACGCCCGTCTCGTCGGCGCGTGCCGGTCGCGCGACATATCGCCCGCGTCGCGGCGGCGTGAAGCGGGCGGAGAACTCTTCCAGTTTCGCCGCCACGCCCGCGCCCGTCATCGGCAGGCCGTGGCCGGCCCCGACCGTCTCAGGCCGCAAACTCGCCAGCAACGCAATCGACTCGCGCGCCGCGCCCCAATCGGTCGTGAACGGCGCGGGCGGGCGGCGAAACTCCGGCTTCTGCACCACCATCCCGAACGGCGAATCCTGGTCCACGGTCGCCAGTGCGTCGCCCGCCAGCAGCACGCGGTCGCGCTCGCGAAAAAGGGCGGCGTGCCCGGCGGTGTGACCCGGCGTGTGATGGACACGCCACTCCGGCATGTCTGGAAGATGCCCGTTCGCCGGGAGCGGCTGCACGCGGCTGCCGAAATCGTAGCCCGAATGCGGGAAGAGGCGCGACATCTGCGCCAGCGTGCCGCCGACCGTCGGGTCTTGCGGCGGATAGTCCGACTTGCCCGTCAGGTAAGGTAATTCCAGGCGGTGCGCATAGACCGGAACATCCCACCGCTCCGCTAGTTCGAGCGCCGAGCCGGCGTGGTCGAAATGCCCGTGCGTCAAGACAATCGCCTCCGGCCTCGCGCCCTCGCCGTAACGCTCCGCAAGCGCGCGGCGGAGGTGGCCGGAGAACTTCGGCAAACCGCTGTCCACCAGCACCCAGCGACCACCATCCGGTTCGCCGACCGCATACACGTTTGCGAACACGACTGTCATGTAAGCCACGCCGGGCGCGATCTCTTTTAATGAGCCGCCCGCACCGCGCCTGACGAGATTCACTTCTTCCTGCATTGATTAACCTTCTATTTCCGCAGAGCTATGTCGCGGCGAATTCAGGTGTTTCATCATCCTTACTTCACCGATTTTCTTGCGATGTATGGATTCTCCGGGTTGACGACCAAACGCTGTTGCCTCGGATCGATCAGCACGTCCATATCTTCTATCGGGATCGCGCCGAGCAGCACCTGCGCCTCGCCCGAAAATACCATCGCCCTCACCGTCGTCGTTCGGTTTTCAAAACGCACTTCGACCGGCCCGACAACTTCAACCCTGATCTCGCTCTCATCTGCCAGCCGCGCCGTTTGTTCCTCCAGCACGGGCAAATCGAGTTGCTCTTTAACATGTTGATTGATCACCAGCATATATGCGCCGCTATCGACGAGCGCGTTTACGTGCAAGCGTTTGATCTTATCTGCGGGCAGAAAGCCCCGCCGATTGAGCGCAAGGTCGTCGCCGCTGATCAATTCGATTTCAGCATAGACTAAGCCCATCTGCTTTTCTCCGTCGGGTGAGGCATGCTCGGAACTCGCCCGCATCTTTCGCAAATGTCTATTGACCGGCAAGAGCATTTATCTCTCCAAAACTTTCGGGCGCAACGCGGGCGCGACGATTGAGTTGTCGAAGACGCCGTAAGCGGCCTGCTCTGCATCGGGCATCGGCGACTCTTCCGCCCACGCCACGTCTTCATCGATCTCGCGATTGACGCCAGCCACGATCTCATCAAGCTCGTCTTGCGTGGCTAATTCCAGCGTCAGCAAGTGGCGCGTGAAGCGATCCACGGGGTCGCGCTTCTCCCACATTTCCAGTTCGGCGGGCGCGATGTAGCGTTGATCGTCGTGTTCGGCGTGGCCTTTGCGCCGGTAGGTCTTGGCTTCGATCAGCGCCGCGCCGCCGCCACCGCGCGCATATTCCGCCGCTTTCTTTGTTACTTCGTAGCAGGCGATGATGTCGTTGCCGTCAACGATGTGGCCGGGGATACCGTAGCCTGCGGCCTTGTCCGCGAGGTTCTCCACGGCGGTCTGTTTCGAGGTCGGCGTCGAGTAAGCGTACCAGTTGTGTTCGGCGATGATGATGACGGGGAGACGCTGCACGGCGGCGAAATTCAGCCCCTCGTGAAATGCGCCCGTGCTCATCCCGCCGTCGCCGATGTAGGCCATCGCGACGAGGTTCTTTCCCTGCATCCGCGCGCCGAGGGCGATGCCGGTCATCACCGGGATCATATCGCCGAGATGCGAGATGGGGCCGACGAAACCCTTCTCCATGTCGCCGAAGTGGATGTTGAGGTCGCGGCCTCCCGACGGTCCCCACGCCTTCGCCATGTACTGCGCGAAAATCTCGCGCGGGCGGATGCCTTTCACCAGGACCGCGCCGAGGTCGCGAATCAGCGGCGAGATGAAATCCTGCGAGTCTAACGCGTAGCACGTCCCGACCGCCGTCGCCTCCTGCCCCAGTGAACGAAAGACGCCGCCGACAACTTTGGTCTGCCGGTACAGATTAACCAGACGCTCCTCGACGAGGCGCGTCAGCATCAAATAGCGATACAACTCAAGCAACTGCTCGCGCTTCAGCGTCGTCTCCGTCGTGCAGATCAATTGCCCGTCCGCCGCCGCCGCCGCCGCTGTTGTAGCTTGCGCGCCGAGCCCGCCGTCGCCGTTCGCGTCCCTTTTGTTCTTCGCCGCGCCTTTACGCTTTGTCTCTGTCTTCATAAAAAGTTGTCCGTGGTCAGTTGTCCGTGGTCAGTTGTTTTCGAGCCGCTTAACTTGCGGACTTCATCTTTAGCCCGTCGCGTGTGCGCCACAAAACAACGGACAACTGACCACGGACAAGCCCCTAGAAATGTATCGTCAATCCGTGGATGCCTTCGGCGGCTTCCATCATGGCTTCGGAGATGGTCGGGTGCGCGAAGATGGTGCGCCCCAGTTCTTCCGCCGTCGATTCGAGTTGGAGGGCGACGCCCGCTTCGGCGATGAGTTCGGTCGCGTGCGGGCCGATGATGTGGACGCCCAAGAGTTCGTCATACTTCTTCTCGCTGACGATCTTGATGAAGCCTTCTTCTTCGCCGAGGATGCGCGCCTTGCCCGAAGCGGAGAAGGGGAACTTCGCCGCCTTCACGTCGTAGCCTTCCTTCTTCGCCGCCGCTTCCGTCAAACCGACTGAAGCAACTTCCGGGTCGCAGTAAGTACACGACGGCACATGCCGCATGTTGATCGGCTGCGCCTTGTGCCCCGCGATCTGCTCGACGACGAGAATGCCCTCTTTTGACGCGAGGTGCGCGAGCCACGGCGTCGGGATGACATCGCCGATGGCGTAGACTCCCGGCTCTCCGGTGCGGCAGAACTCGTCAACCTGCACGTTCCCGCGCTCGACCACGATCTTCGTGCCTTCCAGCCCCAGACCTTGCAGATAGGGCATGCGCCCGACGGCGACGAGGAACATCTCCGCTTCGAGCCTGACCTCCGCGCCCTTCGCGTCCTTGCCCGTGACGACGACGCCCTGATCGGTCTTCTCCATTTTTTCAAGCCGCGTGCCGAGTTGCTGCTTGATGCCGCGTTTGCGAAAGGATTTCTCCAGTTCGACGGAAACTTCCTCGTCTTCGAGCGGCAGCAGGTGGGGCAGCAGTTCGACGATGGTCGTCTCCGTCCCGAAGCGCGAATAGACGCTTGCGAACTCGACGCCGACTGCGCCCGCGCCCATCACGATCAGAGACTTCGGCACTTCCTTGAGTTCGAGGATGTGGTCGCTGTTGACGACGCGCTCGCCGTCCGTCTCGAAGCCCGGAATGGGGCGCACGACCGAACCCGTCGCGATGATGATGTTCTTCGACTCGATCACCTGCGTCTGGCCGTCCGCGCCCGCGACTTCGACTTTGCCGGGAAGCTGTAGTTTGCCCGTTCCGTTGAAGACCGTCACCTTGTTCTTCTTCATCAAAAACTCGACGCCCTTCGCGTTCTTCAACACAATCTTGTCTTTGCGCTTCTGCACGTCGGCGAAGGCGAGTTTGATGTCCGCGACCTGCACGCCGTAATCGCCGAGGTGCTGCGCGAGTTCGTAGTTGTGCGCCGACATCAACAGAGCTTTCGTCGGGATGCACCCGCGCAAACCGCACGTCCCGCCGAGCCGTTTATCTTTCTCCACAAGCGCCACTTTCAAACCGAGTTGCGCGCCCCTGATCGCGGCCACATAGCCGCCCGGCCCCGCGCCGATAATCGTCACGTCGTATTGTTCTGCGGCCAAAACGTACTCTCCTCGTGGAGACGGCGCACACGTCGCACACTACTCCTGCCGTGTCGCTGCCCCGAAATAAAAAGCTGATTTAGTGGATTGCCTTCGCAAACGCGGATTATAATGCCTCCCACGTTTTTCATCCAGCGACGGGAGAACCAGACCACATGCAACACTCCGCCGGATTCCTACACTTAGTCCACGACGCCAAAACACGCATCCGCGAACTCAACGTCGATGAAGCACGCGGGCATCTCGCGGCCAACCCCGACGCCCGTCTCATCGACGTGCGCGAAGACCACGAATGGCAAGCCGGGCACGCCGCCCGCGCCGAACACATGGGGCGCGGCATCATCGAGCGCGACATCGAAGGGGCCGTCCCCGACAAAGGAACGGAACTCATCCTCTACTGCGGCGGCGGCTACCGCTCCGCCCTCGCCGCCGACAACCTCCAACGCCTCGGCTACCGGAACGTCTATTCAATGGACGGCGGCTGGAAGGCATGGAAAGAATCCGGCGCACCCGTCGAAGGCGATGCCGGATAAAGTGAGAAATGATATGAAGTCTTAAGTCGAACGAACTATAATGATCGCCAAGAGGAGCGATGGGATGGACGCCTTTTGGCAATACTGGAACAGCCTCACACCGGGAGTTCGCGACGGCATTATCGGCGGGCTGATTAGCGGGGTCGCAGCAACGAGCGTCGTTGGTGTTTGCAAAGTGTTGGGCATCTCGCTTTTTGCAGGAACGCGAAGAGTGCTGCGTGCGGGGGCGAGGCGCATACTTCGCGGCGAGCAGCCACCCGCGCCGACTCTCCCACCCGCGCCGCCACCTCTGGTTATCAAGGTCGAATCTTCTCAGCCGCCCGCGCTTCCTGCGCCGCCGCCGAAAACCGGAGATAGCGCCTCGCCCGCCGCCGTTTCACCCATTCCCCGCCCGCCGGTCGTCGGCTTCGTCGCGCGACATGATGCCGGAGGCCGCAATGTCGTGGAGCGTTTGAAGGAAGAACTCGCGCCGCAGCGCGATCAGTTGGTTACTTTGTCGGGCAGCGGCGGCATAGGGAAGACGACGCTGGCGGCGCAGGCGGCGCGTGAGTTGAAAGAGGTTTTTGGAGGCCGCATCGTTTGGAGTGAGGTGACTCGTGCGGGCTATACGCTCTCGACGCTGCTTGACGATGTGGCGACACAGTTGGGAGCGCCTGAATTGCGCAAACTCGCGCCCGATGACAAAGAGCAACAGGTGCGCGCTCTCGTGGCCGATCCGCCGTGCCTCATCGTGTTGGACAATTGCGAGACGATTGCCGACACTGAACAGCAACGCATCGCGTCGTGGTTCGAGCACACGCCATGTCCCGCTTTGCTCACTTCACGCCCGAAGATCGATAAGACATGCAACATCTCCATCGCGGCCATGCGCCCCGACGAGGCGCAGGAACTTTTGACGAAGCTGATCGCGCAGACGCAGGAGCCGCAGATGTTCTCTGAGGAGGTTCGCCTCAGCATCTACGAAACGGCGGAAGCCAATCCTTTTCTCATCGGGTGGATCGTGGCGCAGATTGACGCGGCGCAGGAACCGCGCACCGTACTGAAAGAGTTGGCGCAGGGCGAAGGCGAAGTCGCGCAGCGCGTTTTCAAACGCTCTTTCAACCTCCCACAGTTGGGCGACGACGGGCGCGCGACGTTGCTCGCCCTCTCGCTGTTCGCGCCGAGTGCTTCCCGCCTTGCGCTGGCGGAAGTGGCCGGATTCGGCGACGACGAAAGGCGCATAAACGAAGCAATCAGGAATCTCCGTGCGTTGTGGCTGATCAAAGGGATTCTTGAAAACAGTCGCTTCACCATCGAAGGCTTAACGCGGAGTTTAACCAAATCACGGCTATTAAATGATGCACGCGCCGACGAGTTCCGGCGGCGATTCGCCGCCTACTTCCGCAGCTATACGGAGGCGCACGAGCAGCCAACGCCAGAAGAGTGGGACGTGCTGGAAGCGGAGAAAGACAACATCCTGAGCGCGATGGATACGGCGTTCGAGATGGAAGATCGGGGAAGCGTCCAGAGCCTCGCATCTGTTATGGCTAATCCCGTAACCGGCGTACTGGGCGTGCGCGGATACTGGGACGAGGCCAAACGGTGTAACAAACAGGGATTAGCGGCGGCGCGTGCTTCAACAGACGAGGAAACGATTGCGGCTTTTACCCATAATGTTGCCGTGCTACATCAACAGCAAGGGGAGATAGAGGAAGCGCAGCGACTCTACAGCGAGAGTTTGGAGATTAACAAGAGGCTCGGCAACCAGCGCGGCATCGCCAGCACGTTGCACCAGTTGGGTTGGCTTGCGCAAGGACAAGGGGAGATAGAGGAAGCGCGGCGACTCTACGGCGAGAGT
The DNA here is from genome assembly GCA_051006195.1 of Pyrinomonadaceae bacterium. Taxonomy (GTDB): domain Bacteria; phylum Acidobacteriota; class Blastocatellia; order Pyrinomonadales; family Pyrinomonadaceae; genus JAIVJZ01. The sequence continues at coordinate 13,716 of JBPCIP010000181.1, read as the reverse complement.
TTGGAGATTAAAAAGAGGCTCGGCCACCAGAGCGGCATCGCCAGCTCGTTGCACCAGTTGGCAATGCTTGCGCAAGTTCAAGGGGAGATAGAGGAAGCGCGGCGACTCTACAGCGAGAGTTTGGACATCGAGAAGAGACTCGGCGACCAGAGCGGCATCGCCATCACGTTGCACGCATTGGCTAACTTGGTGCGCGATCAAGGAGAATTGACAGAGGCGCGGCGTCTCTACAATGAAAGCCTAGAGAGCACTGAGAAACTTGGTGATAAGAGTAACATCGCCCTACTTCGTCTAAACATGGGTTCGCTTGCGGAAAAGGAAGGAAATAAAGCAGAAGCCGCGCGTTTATATCGTGAGGCGTTGAGCATGTTTGAGAAACTTGGCTCACCTTATGCTGAAACGGCGCGTCAAGATTTGGAGCGGGTAGAGAGCGAATCGTCCGAAGATGAATCTAGCGGAGCGTAAATTGGTTTGCGTCGGGTTCGTGGGAGAAGATGGCAGTGAGTAAAGTTGGCTTGAACGCTGCCCCTGAATCACGGTTTCTCCGGGGGCGTGCGGCGGGGGGTCGGGGGCTTGTGATATGATGCGTGTGTCCCTATTTCAATTCGTGCTGTGACGTTTTTGCTGGCTCCAAGTGTTTATGAGATCAGGCTCCTTCATGCGAAAGACGCGGGCGTTGATGGGCTTCGACGCGCTGCGCAATCTGGTGTCCGATTCGATGGCGATTGATCTGGGATCGGCCAGCACGCTCATTTCCGTGCGCGGGCGCGGCATCGTCGTGGACGAGCCGTCGGTGGTGGCGGTCAGCAAGGCGACGGGCGAGATCGTCGCCATCGGGCGCGAAGCCCACACGATGCAGGGGCGCGAGGCGCGCGACGTGACGCTGGTGATGCCGCTCGTGGATGGCGTCGTCGCGGACTTCGAGCGGACGCAGAAGATGCTAGAACATTTCGTCGGTGCGGCGCGCAGCGGCTTCTCGCATTTCAGCCGCCGCGCCGTGATGAGCGTGCTCGCGGGCGTGACGCACGTCGAGCAGCGCGCGCTGCTGGGGGCGGCGGAAGCGGCGCACATCGGGCGCGTCTATATGGTCGAGGAAGGATTGGCGGCGGCCCTCGGCGCGGGCGTCCCGGTCACAGACCCGAAGGCTTCGGCGGTGGTGGATATCGGCGGCGCGACGATCAACGTGGCCGTCGTCGCGCTCGGCATGATCGTCTACGCGCAGGCCGAACGCGTCGGCAGCACCGACATCGACGAAGCGATTATGGATCGGTTGCGGCGTCATCACGGCCTCATCATCGGCCCGCCGACCGCCGAACGACTCAAACTCGAATTGGCCTCGGCCATCGAGCCGAAAGACCCGTCGCGCACTTTAACCGTCAAAGGCCGCGACGTGCAGAGCGGCACGCCCCGCGCGGCGGAGGTGACAAGCGAGGAAGTATGCAGCGCGGCGCAAGCAGTCGTGCAACGCAGCGCGCGGGTCGTGCAACGCGCGCTGGCCGATTTGCAGCCGGAAGTGGCGGCGGACATTTATGATCGCGGCCTGATCCTGACGGGCGGCGGCGCGCTGCTCGAAGGGATGGCGGAGTTTCTGCAAAGCGAGACGCAACTCACGACGCGCATGGCCGAAGACCCGCGCCACGCCATCGTGCGCGGCCTCTCCCAACTCTTCGACGACCCGCTGCTCCTGCGCCGCGTCACGCGCAACGAACCCTCGCTCCTGCTCGACGCCGAAGCGAGCGCGTTTGAAGGAATGTGAGCGGTAAGCAGTAAGCAGTCAAAACTGTTTTCTTACTGCTCACTGCTCACTGCTCACTGCTATGAAATTTGCTCACATTCTCCACCGGCAAGTGCGCGTGGCGCGGGTCTTCGGCATCCCGGTGCAGATCGATTATCGCTGGTTCATCGTCTTCGCCCTGAGCACATGGCTCATCGCCAGCAACTTCGAGCAGGGCACGCCGCTCGTCCGCTACGTCAACGTCCCGGCTTCGACCGCGTGGGTCGTCGGCCTCATCACGACGCTCGGCCTGTTTCTCTCCATCTTCGGGCATGAACTGTCGCACGCGCTGGTCGGGCGGCTGGAAGGCATCGAGACCGAAGAGATCGTGCTGCACCCTTTTGGCGGCATGGCGCGGCTCAGTCGCGAGCCGGACAATGCCCGCGCGGAGTTTCGCATCGCCGTGGCCGGCCCCGCCTCCAGCTTTATTTTTTCCGCGTCGGCCTTCGTCGCGATGGTCATCGCCGCCGCCTTCGAGCAACGACTGGCGGGTGCGGTCTTCTTCATCATCGGGTTCTGGAACCTGATGTTGGCCGTGTTCAATCTGCTGCCGGGCTATCCGCTCGACGGCGGGCGCGTGCTGCGCGCTTTCCTCTGGCACCGGCACGGGCGGCTCGATGATGCGACGCGCGTCGCCAGCCTCGGCGGGCAGTTGATCGCGTGGGTGCTCTTCGTCTTCGCGCTCTTTCTCTATTTCCGAACGGGCGATCTGTTTATGGCCCTGTGGTCGGTGCTCGTCGCGCTGTTCCTACACAGCGCGGCGGTCAGTGTCGGCAGAGGAAACGTAAAATTACAGACCGTGAGCGAGGCCATGACCGCCCCCTTCGCCGTCGAACCGGAGACGCTCGTCAGCCATTTCGTTGACATGATCTTACCGCTTTATCGTCAGGAAACTTTTCTCGTCGCGCGCGACGGGCGTCTGCACGGCATCCTGACGCTTCCCGATCTGAAAAAACTGGCGCGCGAAAACTGGCCGCGCACACACATCTCCCAAGTGATGCGCGCCGTCGAGCCGCAGTTCTTCGTCGATCCTTCAATGTCGCTTGAGCGCGCCGATGCCTTGATGAAGCAAAACGGCGCGGGCGCGCTCGCCGTCGTCAACGGCGCGGGCGAACTCGTCGGTTTCCTCCAACTCGGGCGACTCAAACGCCGCCGCGTAACCAAATAAGTTCCCCGAAATTTTCGCTGCCAATCGGCGAACGCGCCGCAACGCGCCGCAACCCCTTGTTGCGTTGTGTCGATCTTTTCCGCATAATCGATGCGGATGCGTGCGACTTTAACTCAGCAGAGGAGACTGTAGATGCTGGCTGTTATCGGCGCGCTCGTCGCGAACGGGTTGATCACAGTGTTGAAGTTTATCGCTGCTTTGATCACGGGTTCATCGGGGATGATGGCCGAATCGCTGCACTCTTTCGCCGACACTACGAATCAGGTTTTTTTGCTGTTGGGGCTGCGTTTCTACAAACGTCCGGCTTCGGAAAAACACCCGTTCGGCTACGGCAAAGAGCGTTTCTTCTGGTCGTTTATCGCGGCCATTTTCATCTTCGGCGTCGGCGCGAGCTACGCGCTTTACGAAGGCTATCAGAAACTGGCGCACCCGCACCCGCCCGAACAACTGGAATGGGCTTACTGGGTGCTCGGCATCTCGCTCGTGCTCGAAGCCGGGTCAATCGCGCTGGCTCTCTATCAGGAGATCAAAGAAGCGCATCATGAGGGATTGAGTTTTGCCGAATATCTGCGCGAATCGAAAGACCCGACGGCCAAGACCGTGATCTTTGAAGACAGCGCCGCGCTGCTCGGCATCATCATTGCGGGCATCGGTATCTACCTGACGGATCATCAGGTCGGCCCGTCGCTCTTTGAGGGGCAAGCGCCCGGAGCGTTCTGGGACGGGCTGGCTTCGATGGTGATCGGCGTCGTCCTCGCCATCGTCGCGTTTGTGCTGGCGCGTTCGGCGCGCGGCCTGCTGCTCGGCGAAGCAGCGACGCCAAAATCGGTCGAACGCATCCGGCAGGCGATCCTCGGCCACCCGTCCGTCTGCGGAGTCGTTGAACTGTTGACTATGCACCTCGCGCCGAAACAGATTTTGATCAACGCCCACGTCAACTTCCGCGACGAACTGGGCACGAACGACATCGAGCAGGCGATCCACGAAGTCGAAGACTTGATCAAGAAGGCCGAACCGAAAGTTGACATGATCTTTTTAGAGACCGCGCGGGAAAGTAAGACCGGACAGACCACGCCGATCCCGCAGCACATTGGATGATAATGCCTGCGGTCAGCCATCAGTTGTCCGTTGCCTGTGACTGATTGAGTAAGCTACTGAAGATTCAATTGAAAAACTGGTCACGGATAAAGATCATCTGACCACGAACAACCAAACAGCTTTTATGTTTCTCATGCCGACGTACATCGAATATCTGGACCGGCTCCGCGAACCACGCAGCATCGTGGACATCGTGCTGGTCTTCCTCATCGTGTACACGGTGTTGAAGTTGCTGCGCGGGACGCGCGCCGTGCCGATGGCCGCAGGCATCGCAGCCTTCGCCATCCTCTACTGGGTCGCATACAAACGCGATCTGGCGACGCTGGAATTCGTGCTGCGCGGCGCACTGCTCTATCTCGGCGTCGCCATCATCGTCCTCTTTCAATCGGAGATCAGGCAGGCGCTGATTTCGCTTGGCAATCAAATTCGCCTGCCGAGCCTCGCCCGCCATCGCGGGCAATTCGGCGAAGGCGTCTATGACGAGATCGTGCTGGCGGCGACGACGCTCGCCTCAACCAAGACGGGCGCGCTCATTATCATCGAACGCGGCGTCGGCTTGAAGAACGTCACCGACGGCGGCTTGAAGTTGGACGCCGAACTCAGCTATGACCTGCTCGTCACGATCTTCAACCCGACGACTCCGCTCCACGACGGCGCGGTCATCGTGCGCCGCCACCGGGTCGCGGCGGCGGCCTGCTTCCTGCCGCTCACGCTCAACCCGCGTCTCTCCAAAGACCTCGGCACGCGCCATCGCGCCGCCATCGGCATCACCGAAGACACGGACGCCGTGGCCGTCGTCGTCTCCGAAGAGACCGGACTCATCTCCTTCGTGCAAGGCGGCCAAATTCGACGCGGCCTCGATGCGACCAAGTTGCGCGCTGCGATCTTTGAGGCTCTCAGAGCGCCTGCCCGCGCCGAACAGAACAACCAGCAACTCGCACAAACTGAAAACGAGAGGAGCGAAGCCGTCTCCACCTTGCAGAGGTCAGAGGTCAGAGATTAAAGATCAGTTGCAGGCAGACTGATTTTTACTGACCCCTGACCTCTGACCTCTGTCTTTATGACTTTACGCGAAGTGGAAAGAGATGCCGTTCTGATGGGGCGGCGGTGGGTGCATGATCTCCTGTTCGCCGACTGGGGATTGAAGTTGCTCGCGCTGGCGATCACGTTCGGGTTGTGGTTTGCGGTGACGGGTCAGCGTGTGCCCACGACGGCACGCCTGCGTAAAGTGCCGCTCTTCTTCGTGCTGCCTCCCGACATGGAGATCAGCAACGAACCCCGTGAGGAAGTTGACGTGACGTTGCGCGGCAGCAAACGCGCGCTCGATACCATCAAGTCGAGCGATGTGGCCTTGAGCTACGACGCCAGCATCTACAAGCCGGGCGAGCGCGTCCTGCAACTCTCTCCAAATAACATCACCCTCCAACTGCCCGAAGGCGTCAGTCGCGAAGGCGTCACCATCGAGCGGGTCGAGCCGGGGAGCCTCCCGCTCAGGTTGGAGCGGCGTATCGAACGCGAGGTTCCGGTCGAACCAATGCTGGAAGGCAAAGTGGCCGCCGGTTACGAGGTGCTCGGAGCGCAAGCCCAGCCCGCTATGATTCGCGTCCGCGGCCCTGAAAGCCACGTCAAAGCACTCGAAAAAGCGCCGACCGAGACCATTCTGCTCGAAGACCGCGCGGAGAGCTTTATGGCCGCACAGATCGCCATCGACATTCAAGACCAAAGGATCACTCCGCTTGAGGCGGTCGTCAATGTGTTCGTCAAAATCTCCGAGACGCAGGCGACGAAACGTTTAACCGGCGTTGTGTTGCGTTCAGCCAATGGCGATCTGTTGAGCGCGCCGCGCACGATTGAAGTACGAGGCGCACGCTCCGTCATCGAGAATCTGCGCGCCCCGGACCTCTCAATCACGCTCGACGCGGCAGGCGATGGCACGACCAGTCCGCGCCTCGTGTTGCCGCCGCATTTACAAGGGCGCGTTGAATTAATCTCCACTAATCCTGCAAATTGAAAGTAGCCAGTAGTCAGTAGCCAGCATATAAACTACTGACTACTGACTGCTGACTGCTGGCTATTGTTTATGAAAAAACTTTTCGGCACGGACGGCATGCGCGGGGAAGCCGGACGCTTCCCGCTCGACGCACAGACCTTGTTCATCGCTGGCCGCGCGCTGGCGCGTCTGCTGGCGGAGCGAACCGGAAGCTCGCCGCGCCTCCTCATCGGACGTGATACACGTGAATCCGGCGAATGGATCGAGCGGGCGTTTATCGACGGCGCAACTGCGGCGGGGGCCGTCTGCGAACCGGCGGGCGTCATCACGACGCCGGGCGTGGCTTTTCTCACACGCACGATGCCGGCTGATGCAGGGGTCGTCATCAGCGCGTCGCACAATCCTTACCGTGACAACGGGATCAAAATTTTCTCTCCTTCGGGGCGCAAACTCGACGACGCGACCGAACGACAAATCGAAGCCGACATTTATCAGGCACGAGGCGAGGGCGAGACACGACGAGCCACTGACAGCCGCGAGGGAATCTCAGCCGGAGAATTCTACGGTTCGGGAGAGGTGCCCCGACGCGCGGCGGCTTTGCAGGCTCGCTATCTTGATTACCTGTGTGAAGAGATCGGCGCGAATTTGCGTCTCGATAATCTGCGGCTCGTCGTGGACTGTGCCCACGGCGCGGCCTCGCAACTCGCGCCCGCGCTTTTCACGCGTCTGGGCGCACAGGTTCTCGCGGTCGGGAACACGCCCGATGGAAGAAACATCAACCATGAGTGCGGGTCGCTCTTCGTCCGACGACTCTGCGACAAAGTCGTGGCGGAGAAGGCGGATTTGGGTGTCGCGTTCGACGGCGATGCGGATCGTGCTCTCTTCGTGGACGCGCGCGGAGAGGTGATCGACGGCGACGCGACCTTGTGGGTCATGGCGAAAAATTTTCAGGCGCGCGGCGAACTCGCGGGCGAGCAGGTCGTCGCCACCGTGATGAGCAACATCGGTTTGGAGTTAGCGCTCAAATCACGCGGCATCGAATTGCGGCGCGTCGATGTCGGCGACAAATACGTGCTCGAAGAATTGCTCCGCACGAATGCAACGCTCGGCGGCGAACAATCCGGGCATATCATCTTCCCGCGCGTCAGCCTGGCCGGAGACGGGATGATGACGACCCTCTTCCTCCTGCGCGCGATGCAGGAGTCGGGAGAGTCGCTGGCAGAGCTGAACGCGGGTTTCACGCGCTACCCGCAAGTGCTCGTCAACGTGCGCGTGCATGAGAAGCGATTGTTTGAGGAAGTCCCGGAGATCGCCGAAGCCGCGCTGCGGACGCAAGAGACGCTCGCCGGACAGGGGCGTCTCCTGCTGCGCTATTCGGGGACCGAGCCGCTGGCGCGCGTGATGATCGAGGGGCGGCATCAGGATGAGATCGAACGTCTGGCAAGCAACCTAGCCACAGTTATCAAGGGAACGCTTGGAGACGGGCTACACTCATAGCCGGGAAAACTTTACGCGGTGGCAGATGTAATTATTACCTGTCGCGAAGTTTCGTTAAGTTTGTTCGACTAGTATTCTCAAGTTGAAACGCGAAAACTCTCAGGAAAATGGGTGATATGGTGAAAAAAACAAAAATCCGCTTGCATGGCATGGACGTTGCGATGTATATTGTGGGGCAAGAGAGACGGTTGGTGAATCCTCCGTCTCAGTGGTTGCTGGGGTGAGGACAGTGACCACGAATTAGGACGGGCGCAGCGTTCCCCAAGTTCGCTGCGCCTGTTCTGCATTTAGCGACACCTCGATCCTGCCGCTCCCTGCTCATACACCTCTTTCAGACACCCGTGGTAATATCGAAAATCGTTCTCCTACTTTCTTTTCGGCAGTTTTTCTTATCTTCCTGAAAAGCGCGAGGCCGTTGCCGCTGCTATGAAGACGGGCGATTACCGGCGCGACTACGCAGCCTACCACTCTGCGCTGGAGCGCACCCGATATAATTACCATATGGGTTTTGCGCCGGAACTGTGTCTTGCGCCGATCCGGGACCGCTATGCGGATTTGTGGTCGCGCCGGTCGATTGACGAACTCATACACGCCCACGAGGAAACGCCCCGGCAGTTTGAGACCGAACACACCGCTCTCTCCGCCCTCATTCGCGCGGCTCAACTCGGCTACGCGGAAGCACACGCCACAGATGTGACGGACGAACTGGCGCGTTGCACAGCGTCTATACGCTTAGATTGGAACGGCGCGTCGCTCGCAATCGACGAGGTGCCGGAGGCTCTCGCCGCCGAACACGATGCTGCGCGCCGCCGTGAACTCTCCGCCCACTGGTTTGACGCATATCGCGCCTCGAACGACCTGCGCGCCGCCCGCCTGGCCGCCCTCGGCGAAGCCGCACGCGACTTGGGTTTCACGTCTCATTTCAGATTCCGCGCAGAGAACACGGGCGAGAATAATCATGCGGGCACGCCAGAGGAAAGTTTAAGCGCGGGGGCGAAAGATTTTCTCGCCCGCACTGCGACCGTCCACGCGAGAAATTTATCCGAGTGGGCAGCGCGCCATTTGCCTGTCGCTTTCGTGCGAGAGTTGGTCTATGCCGACAGTCTCTTTCTCGCGCGACTCTCTCAATTCGATCCATATTTCCCCGTAAGTGACCTGCGCGCAACTTACGATGCGACCATGAGCGACTTGGGAGTACATGTCGGGCGGCAGGGCAACGTGCGAATTGAAACGACTGCAAGCCAACATGGACGAACGCGCTCTGCCTGCTTCGCCGCGAACCCGCCGGATGATGTCCGTCTCGTCTACCGGACGGAAAGCGGCGCAAGTTATTACCGGACATTTTTCGAGGCAGCGGGACGCGCGCAGGGGTTCGCGTGGGTTTCGCGCGATCTCGCCGAGCGTTACCCCGAACTCGTTCATGCACCCGATGAGACGACCCGCGCGGGCTTCGCCTTTCTCTTCAGCGACCTGCTCGCAAACGCCGCCTGGCTCGGCGCACACAGGCACATCCGCCCATCTGAGGCGAGCGAGATCACCCGCTCTCTCGCACTGGTCGAATTGCACCAAACACGCCGCGCCTGCGCTCAACTGCAACAACAGTACGCGCCGGATCAAGCAATTGACCTGCGCTCAGAGCATCTCGCCGGGGATTATGCGACCGCTCTCGAAGAAGCCACCGGCTTTCGCCAGCATCCGGCGCTCTATCTCCGCGACTTGTATCCCGACCGCGCACACGACACGGGTGAGCAGCGACACCTGTCTCCCGACGCTTATCTGCGCGCACATCTTTTCGCCGCCGCGCTCGGCGAAGGCTTCCGCACGCGGTACGGCCATCGCTGGTGGGCGATGCGTAAAGTCGCCGATGAATTGATCGATATGTGGAATACCGGCTCGCGCTACACGGTTGAGGAATTGGCCTCACTTAACGGCTTTGGCGCATTGACCTTTGACTTGCTGGCCGACTCGATGCAGGCTGCGCTCCGCCGCGAATGAAACCGATGCAACAAGTACGCGTGCGCCTTTCGGCGCGTGAACATTACGACATTGAGATCGGCGCGGACGCCCTCGCGAATCTGGGCGACATCGCCCGTCGCACGCTCTCGCCGAACGCGCGCCGCCTCGTCATAATCTCCAACGCGCGCGTCTTCGGTCTCTACGGCGCGGGCCTCAGCAAAAACCTGCGCGCCCGTGGCTTCACCGTCTCGCACTGGCTGATGGGCGAGGGCGAGCGTCACAAGAACCTCGGAAGCGCGGAGAGATCTCTGCGATTTTTATCCGAGAGCAACCTTGAGCGAACCGATGCGGTCGTCGCGCTCGGCGGCGGCGTCGTCGGCGATCTTGCGGGCTTCGCCGCCGCTGTCTACCTGCGCGGCATTGCTTTCCTGCAAGTGCCCACGACGCTGCTCGCGCAAATCGACGCTTCCGTCGGCGGCAAGACCGGCGTCAACACGCGGGCAGGGAAAAATTTGATCGGAGCGTTTCACCAACCGCGCGCCGTCGTCATCTCAACGGCGACTTTGCGCACGCTCCCGCCGCGTGAAATGGCCGCTGGGTGGTGCGAAGCGATCAAGCAGGGCGCGGTCGGCAGTCGTCGCTTGTTCGCACAGACGCGCCGCTTCCTCATCGCGGAAAACATGGAGGCAAATTCGCCGGAGTCAACGCACAGGGAATCGCGCGAGGAGGAACTCGCCGCCTTGATCGCTGCGCAGTGCGTCTTCAAGGCGAAGATCGTGGCCCACGATGAACGCGAGGACGTGGAGCGCACGGACGCGCTCTCGCGGCGCATCCTCAACTTCGGCCACACCGCTGCACACGCGCTCGAAGCCGTGACACATTACCGGCGGTTTCGGCACGGCGAAGCGGTCGGTTACGGCATGCTCGTGGCCGGTGAAATCTCGCACCGGCTAGGCATGCTTGCGGCATCGGAGTTAGAATCTTTACGCGCCTGCGTTTGGCTCGCCGGACACCTGCCACGCGCGGACAATCTCGACGAGCATGCGATTTTGCGCGCAATTGCTTTAGACAAAAAAAGCGTCGGCGGCCATGTCCGCTGGATATTGCTGGAGGGAATCGGGCGGGCGCGGATTGTCAGTGGTCTGGAGATTCCGCCTCGTATCGTGCGCGCCTCGCTCCGCGCCGCCTTAAATGAACACTTGGAAAAGAACAGTGAGGGTAAACTGAAATGAGTCAGGTGCGAGACGAGAATTTCAGAACGCGGTGGGCTGGCGAGCGCGGAGGCTCGCGCCTTAATTTTCTCATCGTAATTGCCGTCATCGCGGCGGTCGGTTATGCCGGTTATCAGTACGTGCCGGTTGCATTTCAAGCTTCCCAACTGAAAGTCTTCATGCAGGACACGGTGAACAGCGCGGTTATCACGGACAAAAACGCGCAGTGGGCGCAAGAGCAATTGCGCAAGAACCTCCCGGACTACGGCGTACCGGCAAATGCGCTCGTCACCGTCGCCAACCGGCAGTCGCGCCTCGAAGCGCATGTGCAATACACCGTCCCCATCCCGCTCCTCGTGACAACTTACGAGTACAAGTTCGACCACACCGCGCGCAGTAGCAATTTCTTCGCGGGCGGAGGGTGAGGGGAAATCAGGAAAAAGGGGTAAAGGCTCAACTTGGTGAATGCTTCTTTTACCCTTCCCCTTTTACCCTTTCCCCTGACAGTTATAGTGCGGCGACTTTGGCGCCGAGTGAGCCTTGCAGTTGCACGAGCGCGGGGGGGGCGCTGGCGAGCCATGTGGTCGGGCAGACGCCGCAACGTTCACAGGTGCTGACCGAAGGGCAGGGCGCGGTGGATTTAGCGATCTGAGCACGTTCGTGTTCGCGTTGCATGAACTCGCGCCCCAGCCCGGCATCCACTATTTCCCAGGGCAGAAATTCTTCGTAAGTGCGGGCGCGGCTCGTGTGAAAAGCCGGATCGATTTTGGTTTCACGCAGCGCCGCGCCCAAGTCGCCCCCGTGTCGCACCAGCGCTTCGATGACACGACTGAGCGAGCGGTCGCCTGAGGAAAAAAGCGCCTGTTCATGAGCGATGCGCGCCGACATCGCACGCACTTCCACATTCGGAATCCGCGCGAGTTGTTTGCTCACCCACTTCAGCCGCCGCTTCAATTCTTTTTCTTCGCAGATCGGCTCCCACTGAAAAGGCGTGTTCGGCTTGGGCACGAATCCGTTCAGGGCGGGGATGATGCGGCCTACGCGCCCGAAGCGTCGGCCCGCTTCGATCATGCGGTCTTTGATGCGTTCGACGAGGTGGACCATCTCCGCCAAATCTTCGTCGGTTTCCGTCGGCAAGCCGACCATCAGGTAGAGCTTGATCGTCAGCATCCCACGGTCGAAGACCGCGCCGCAAATATCGACGATCTCGTCGTTCGTTAAATTTTTGTTGATAACTTTGCGCAGGCGATCCGAACCCGTCTCCGGCGCAACCGCGATCTGTTGATCGCGCGATTCGACGAGGGCGTCCAGCAGTTCGTCCTCGATCTGATCAAGACGCAAGCTGGAGACAGAGATGCGGAAATTCATTTCGCGCAGGCCCTGTAGGATTTCGCTGATCTCCGGATGATCACAGACGGCGGTGGACACCAGGCCGATCTTATCGGTTCGCCCGCGCCACGCGGCGGCCTTCGCCAGCACGTCGCGCGCGGGCACGACGCGCGGCGGCCAGTAGTTGAATCCGGCCCAGCAGAAACGACACCCTTGCGAGCAACCGCGCGAAATCTCGATCAGGAAACGTTCGCCCATCTCGGCCTCCGGTGCCCAGATGACCGTTGCAGGCGCGAACACTTCACCCGCGCGCAAGGATTGGGCGATCTCGGTGTCGCCGCGCCGCATCGCGCGGCGCAAACTTCCTTCCTTCGGATTCTGTGCCGATACCGCGCGCCCGACGCGCAGGGGAACGCCCGGTTGCTTCGGCGTGTATGACTCAATCGCGCCGTCCGCCTGATAGTTCACATCGTAGAGCGACGGCACGTAGAAGCCACGCCCGCGTCGCGCGAGCGCGAGCAGTAAATCTTCTTTCGTGCCTTCGTGCTCAAGCAGCGTATCGACCAACTGCGGCACGAGCACTTCGCCTTCGCCGACGCCGACGACATCGGTGAAATCGGCAATCGGTTCCGGGTTGAGGAACGAGGCCGCGCCGCCCATCAAGACGAGCGGATCATGATGCGTGCGTTCGCGCGCCCACAAAGGCACGCCGCTCAAACGCAGCATGCGCGCCATGTTCAAATAATCCGTCTCAAACGAAATGGAGAACGCGACCACATCGAAATCGCGCACAGGCATCTGCGATTCAAAGGAGAGGAGCGGCGTGTTCGTCTTCTCATACTCGCGCATTTCCGCCTCGTCCGGCAGAAAGACGCGCTCGCAGGAGACTTCCTCAATATTGTTGAAAATCTCGTAGACCGCCTGAAACCCCAGATTCGCCATCCCGATGCCGTATACATTCGGGTAGCACAACGCGATGCGCAACCGCGCCCCGCGCTTCAATACGTAGCCCTCCTCTGTCGAGAGTTTCCGCTGATAGCTTTCGATAATTCTTTTCATCAAATGTCCATCGTAACTTTGTCCGTGGTCAGTTGTTCAACGTAGTCTTATGTAACTTGCGTCATAGCCACACACAACGGACAACTGACCACTCCCTATTGTCCCGTGTCTTCGAGAAACACCTTTAGTTTGCGCGAGCGCGAGGGATGACGCAACTTGCGCAGGGCTTTGGCCTCGATCTGGCGGATGCGTTCGCGCGTGACGGCGAAGTGCTGGCCGACTTCTTCGAGCGTGTGTTCGGAGCCGGTTGTGCCCAGTCCGAAACGCATCTTGATCACTTTCTCTTCGCGCGGCGTGAGCGTCGAGAGCACTTCGTCCGTGATGGTGCGCAGATTCGCCGCCACCACGGCGTCCGCCGGATTCAACAGCGACCGGTCTTCGATGAAATCGCCGAGGTGCGAATCTTCCTCTTCGCCAATCGGCGTCTCCAGAGAGATCGGCTCCTGCGCGATCTTCAACACCTTGCGCACCTTCGAGACGGGAATATCCATCCGGCGCGCGATCTCCTCGCTCGTCGGTTCGCGCCCCAACTCCTGCACGAGCGCACGCGAAGTGCGCACGAGTTTATTGATCGTCTCGATCATGTGGACGGGGATGCGGATGGTGCGCGCCTGGTCGGCGATGGCGCGCGTGA
>JBPCIP010000180.1:0-43340 GCA_051006195.1 Pyrinomonadaceae bacterium | reverse complement strand
GACTTCGTGGCCTGCGAGGCGTTCCACAAACTCGTCAACCTTCTGTGGCTCGCGATTCCAGACGGCGATGGAATAGCCATTGCGTGCGATGTTGCGTGCCAAATTCTCGCCCATCACGCCCAAACCGATCATGCCGATCTTCGCAGTCTTAGTGCTCTGTTCTGGTGTTGACATAAGATTTCCTCACTGAACTAAGGGATGAGGGATAAGAGATATAAAGGAATGATTCAAAGAGCTTGAATGCTTCTCTGATTTATCCCACATCCCTCATCGCTCATCCTTGTCTATTAGGCTCCTGTTGCGCCGGAGCGTGGAATGGCCTCGCCGATCAACTCATGCAGCCGTTTGAGTCCGGCTGGCACGTCGGCGTCGAGATCGACACGAATGGCGCGGCGTCCGCGCGACGAAAGCGAACGAAAATCTCCGAGCGCTTGCGCCTGTTTCAAAGTGCTGAAAGTGTAGGGCTGCCCCGGGATCGGTAAATCTTTGATGTCCGGGGCGGTGAGTTGCATGAAGACGCCCGCCGCCGAACCGCCTTTATGCAACTGACCCGTCGAGTGCAGGAAGCGCGGGCCATAGCCGGTCGTCGTGGCGCAATGCGTGGCACCGCGCAAATGTCCGCGAATATGTTGAATGACAGCTTCGTGTTCGGGCGATTCTTCAAAATAATTGAGCATGGCGATGTAGTCGCCCGCCCCGGCACGCGCCAGATGAGCTTTGAGAGCCTCGCCGACGGACGTGCCGGGAAGTTCCGCGCGCGTCTTCTCGTCGGCGTAGAGCGTCAACATGCCGTCGGTGGCGAGCACTTCTTGTGCGGGCAACTTGCCGTCGCGCGTGAAGGACTCAAGCAGTTCTTTCGTGGCGTCTTTCGACTCCTGCACATTCGGCTGGTCGAAAGGATTGATGCCGAGTCGCCAGCCGGCGAAGGCCGTCGCGATCTCCCAGAGAAAAAATTCTTCGCCGAGGTCGTAGAGGTCCGTCAGCGTGCGATAGACGACCGGATGACCGGCGGCTTCGAGCGCCTTCAGTTTCGCGTCAGTTTCGCTGTCGGGTTTTTCGACCGCAACGTAGACGAACAAGCGATCATCGCCGTAGACGGAGGGCGAGCCGAGCGTTTCGCCCGCGACGGGCACGATGCCTTTGCCGTCCTTGCCTGTGCTCTCCGCGAGCAACTGCTCGACCCAGAGGCCAAAAGAGGAAATCTTTGGATCGGTGATAATGGTCAACTTGTCGCGCCCGGCCTTCGCGCATTCGCCCATGATCGCGCCGAGCCGCGCGCCCGGATTTTCCGCCGCCGGGACGACCGAAGCGCAGGCATGCACGACGCGCTCGGCGCGGTCGAGCAATTTCTTCACGTCGAGTCCCATCAAGGCGGCGGGAACCATGCCGAAATAAGAGAGGGCGGAATAGCGTCCGCCGATGTCCGCCGGGTTGAGGAAGATGCGCTTGAACTTGTCGTCCGTCGCCATCTGCTCCATGAGCGTGCCGGGGTCAGTGACGGCCACGAAGCACTCGCCGGGGTTCTCTTTGCGCTTGCCGACTTGATCGTACCAGTACTTGTAGAAGACGAGCGGCTCGGTCGTCGTGCCTGATTTAGACGAGATGACGAAGAGGCAGTGCGTGATATCGATTTGATCGGCGATGTCGGAGAAGGCATCCGGGTCGGTCGAATCGAGCACGAGCAGTTCGGGGTAGCCTTCCTGCTTGCCGAAAGTCTGGCGCAAAACTTCGGGACAGAGCGATGAACCGCCCATCCCGCAGACCATGACATGTTTGAATTCGCGCACGTTGCGGATGCGATCCGCGAACTGCACAAGGTCGTCTTCGACGCCGATCATCATGTCGGGCACGGTCAGCCAGCCCAGGGCGTTCTTGATGATCTTCTGATGCGCTTCTTCCCCTTTCCACAGCGCGGCGTCCTTGCGCCAGATGCGGCGCATCACGTCACCCTTGTCGGCCTCCTTGATCGCAGCGTTCACGGCATCGCCGTATTTACCGAGCGAAGAGGTCAACCGTTCGTTGATACCCGACAAAATCGCGTCGCGCTTCGACTCGATGGACTCGGCCAAAGTGTCGAAGGAGTTGACGAACGAACTCAAACCGTCCTTCTGCAACTTCTCAGTGACGGCCTTCAAATCAATTCCGACCGCACTGAGGTCTTTGACGAGTTGGCGGCATTCATCCAAGCCTTCTTCAAGCGTGACTTTAGGCACGCCGTGGTCGCGGATGGCAGTGTAGGTCGCGGGCGGCACGGTGTTGACTGTCTCCGGCCCGATCAAGTTGTCCACGTAGAGCACGTCGGAATACTTGGGATTCTTCGCTCCCGTAGAAGCCCACAATTGACGCTGCACCTGCGCGCCTTTGGCTTTGAGTTTCGCGAAACGCTCGCCGTGGAAAATCTCTTTATACTTAGCATAGGCGATCTTGGCGTTCGCCACCGCCGCGCGTCCGAGCAAGCCTTCAAGCCGCGCTTTCTCTTCCGGCGAATCGGCGTGGCGCGCTTTATAGTCGAGGTCGGTGTCGATGGCCGAGTCCACGCGCGAGACGAAGAAGCTGGCGACCGAGGCGATGTGATCCACGGGCTTTCCTTCGGCGTCGCGGCGTTCGAGGCCTTTGATGAAAGCTTCGGCCACCTGCTCGTAGTTCTCCACCGAGAAGATCATCGTGACGTTGACGTTGATGCCGCGATAGATGCACTCCTCGATGGCGGGCAAGCCTTCCTGCGCAGCCGGAATCTTGATCATCACGTTCTTGCGTCCGAGTCGTTTAAACAAACGATCCGCTTCGTCAATCGTCTCCTGCGTCTTGTAGGCGAAGCCGGGATTGACTTCAAGACTGATGTAGCCGTCGATGCCGTCGGTCTTATCATAGACGGGCTTCAGGATGTCTGCCGCGTTGCCGATGTCCTGAACGACGAGATCTTCGTAAATTTCCGAGACGTTTTTACCGGCCTGCACGAGCGTGCGCATTTGCTCGTCGTAATCGTTCGAGCCGGTGATGGCTTTCTCGAAAATGGTCGGGTTGGAGGTGACGCCGCGCAGATCGTCTTCTTCGATCTTCTTCGCCAAGTCACCGCTCACCAGCATCGCCCGGCGGATGTTGTCATACCAGATGGACTGGCCTGTCTTCATGATTTCAACAAGGGGATTACTCATTGCATTACTCCTCGGCTGTTCGCGAAGGTGAACAGTTTTTTCCTCAAGTTATTATTTCTCGGAACGAAACTTTTCGATCTCGCGCTTGGCCGTGTCCACCACGTTCTCTAAGGTGAAGCCAAATTTCTTGGTCAACTCTTTGAGCGGCGCGCTCGCCCCAAAGGTCTTCATGGCGATGATGGCATCGTTGCTGTTCACATAACGACGCCAGCCGAACGTGCCCGCCTGTTCGACGGCCACACGCGCCTTGACCGAGGGCGGCAGAACTTCGTCTTTATACGACTCGTCCTGATGCTCGAAAATTTCCCACGATGGCATGCTCACGACGCGCGCTTTGACGCCATCGGCCACGAGTTTCTCGTAAGCCTCAACGCACAACCCGACTTCCGTGCCCGTGCCCATCAGGATCACCTCCGGCTGCCCGCCATCCCCACTGGAGTCGGCGAGCACATAGGCGCCGCGTTTCACGCCTTCCGCGCTCGCGTACTTCGTGCGATCAAGCGTCGCCATCGCCTGGCGGCTCATGATCATCACGACTGGTTCGTGCTTCAGTTGCATCACGACACGCCACGCCTCCGCAACTTCGTTGGCGTCGCCCGGTCGCATCACGATGAGGCCGGGGATAGCGCGCATGCTCGCAAGTTGTTCGATGGGCTGGTGCGTGGGGCCGTCTTCGCCGACGCCGATGGAGTCGTGCGTGAAGATGTGGATGGTTGGGATTTCCATGATCGCCGAGAGGCGAATCGAGGGACGCGAATAGTCCGAGAAGATCATAAAGCCCGAACCATAGGGGCGAATCTTCGAGAGCGAGAGGCCGTTGAGGATAGCCGACATGCCATGTTCGCGGATGCCGAAATGGAAGTTCTTGCCGCCATACCAACGCCCCTTCTCCTGATCGTTTTCAGCAGTGAAATCGCCCGCGCCTTCAAACGTCAGACGCGTCTTCGTGGAAGGCGCGAGGTCAGCCGCGCCGCCGATGAACCACGGCACGTTCTTCGCGATGGCGTTCAAGACTTTGCCCGAAGCGTCGCGCCCGGCCATGCCTTTCGCGTCCGCCGGGAAGACGGGAATGTCCTTGTCCCAACCATCAGGCAATTCACGTTTCTGCATCTTGATTAACTGCTCGGCCAACTCCGGGTATTCCTTGCCATAAGCTTCGACTTTGGCAAACCACTCGTCGCGCGCCTGTTTGCCGCGTGCGCCGATATTGTCTTTGAAATGCTGGCGCACTTCATCAGGCACTAAAAACTTCTCGTCTTCCGGCCAGCCGTAGTTGCGCTTTGTCAGGCGAATCTCTTCTTCGCCGAGCGGCTCGCCGTGTGCGGCGTGCGTGTCCTGTTTGTTGGGCGCCCCCCACGCGATGTGGCTGTCAACGATGACGAGAGTCGGGCGGCCCGTCTCTTTACGGGCGACGTTGAAGGCGCGCTTTAAAGTTTCGAGATCGTTGGCGTCGCCCACGCGCGTGACGTTCCAGCCGTAGCCGATGAAGCGCGTTGCCACGTCTTCGGAAAACGCCCACGAAGTGTTGCCCTCAATCGTGATCTTATTGTTGTCGTAAATCCAACAGAGGTTGTCGAGTTTGAGGTGGGCGGCGAGCGAGGCGGCTTCGTGCGAGATGCCTTCCATCATGCAACCGTCGCCGCACATGGCATAGACGTTGTAGTCGAACATCTCGAAGTTGGGGCGGTTGAAATATGCAGCTTGCCACTTTGAGGCGATTGCCATGCCGACGCTCGTCGCGATGCCCTGACCAAGCGGCCCCGTCGTCGTCTCAATACCGGAAGTCCAGCGATATTCGGGGTGGCCGGGGCAACGGCTGTCGAGTTGACGGAAATTCTTGATGTCTTCGAGTTCAACCGATGGCTTGCCCGTCGTCTCATACTTCCCATTGACGGCTTTGACGCCTGTCAGATGCAGCATCGAGTAGAGTAGCATTGAGGCGTGCCCCATCGAGAGGACGAAGCGGTCGCGGTTCGGCCAGATGGGGTCTTCCGGGTCGAAGCGCATGATTTCGTTCCAGAGCAGGTAGGCCACCGGAGCCATCGCCATCGGCGTGCCGGGGTGGCCGGAGTTGGCCGCCTGCACCGCATCCATCGAGAGGGTGCGGATCGTGTTGACGCAGAGCGAGTCGAGTTGCGAGGGGGCATTGCTTACGGCAGTCGCTTCCATGTGTTGCTGGCTCCTTGGGAGATATGTTTGCCGTCCAGCCATTGTGGCGGGCGCGGTCGTGTAATCGCACAGTGTCGTAGCGGTGATGAGCGGAAAGAGCGCTTACCCATGCATGATCGAGAAAACAAGCTACAGCATTACCGAAAATTGCTATCAGCGAAGATTCCTATCAGAGATCAAAATTGGAAAACCGCAGGTTCGTAAGGGCAGACAGCCCAACCTAAACTTAGGATGAAATACCGGACGTTGGAAAAGACTTGGTGTCGTCCGTTGAAGAAGCGGCGGGATACTAACACAGTTCGGGAAGAAACGTCTACGATCTTCTTCACCTGCTGCTAATCTTCCGCAGCGCCACACTCACCTTTGCTTTTCCAGCAATTCTCCGCGTTCATAAGCGAGGATGAGTCGTTCGAGGGCAGCGACGCGCAGGCGAATCATCTGCCCCTCTTCCGTATCGGCGACGAGGCGCAATCGCTCGTGCGCGCGGATGTTCATCACCTTCGGCACGATGTCCGCGCCCGTGGTGATGGCGTCGGAGATGGACTCGAAGTGATGATGCTCGGCCAGGGCCATCCGCTCCGGTGCGATGATCAGCGTGTAACCACGGTCGCCGTAGGCTTCCGAAAACGCGCCGTCGATGGTGACGGCGTTGCCGCCCCGCTTCACCGGCTCCTCGCCCTTCTCCACTTTGACGGGAACGTGGCCGTTCACGATCAAGGCGTCTTCCGGCATCCCGAAATCCGCCATCACCCTCCGGCAAAAGTCCGCTTCATGAATTAATTTGAAATAGGGATTCTTGTGCTCTTTGCGCGCCTCTTTGTCTTCGACTAAATAATTTTCAAACGTGGACATCCGGTCTTTGCCGAAAAGCGGCGAACGCTCGCCCGTCCAGAGATACCACAACCAGTCGGCCTCCTCGCCCGCCCGCTCCACGCCGCCGTTCATCGTGCGCCGCACCATCGTGTCGAAAGCGTCGAACAATTCTCGCCCGGCGCACTCGCGCCCGTCCACGTTTAACGAGAGAAACGCGCCGCTCTCGTCCACCGGCAGGCAGCCATGGAAGATCAAAGCGTGGTCGCGCCTCAACCACATCGCGCCGCGCCGCGTGACGTAAGACATGTGCTGCCATAGGCGCGAACTGGAGACAAACGACTGCCGCAAGCGATCCATGCAGACGCGCTCTTCCGGCGAGAGAGCGTAAGGGTCTGCCGGGTCGATGGTCGGCAGGAAGGTGTCGAGCAAGGGATGCGTGCGCCCGTCGATCTCGATGGTCCCGTTCTGCTGGTCGATGCGGTGCAGGAGGTTGCGCCGTTCCATGTCCCATTTCGGGTGACGACGGATCGTCTGCCCTTCGAGTTTGAACTGGATGATGGCGATGGCCTTCTGCATCCGCGCCATCAGCAAATCGTCGCGCAGGCCGGTGCCCTTCGTCTTGAAACGCTCCGCCGGGTCGTCGGCGTAAATTGTGCGCGCGAGTTTTTCGAGCGGCGTGATGATCAGGCCGTAGCCCTCTTCGAGTTGCGAGAGACGGCGATAGCGCAGCGAGACGCGCAGCACCGTGGCGATCAAGGCTTCCTGGCCCACGCACGCCCCCATCCACGATACGTCGTGGTTGCCCCAGGTGAAAGAGACGTTCGGTTGCGCCAGCAGATAATCGATCACCTTATCGATACGCGCCCCGCGATCTCCGAGGTCGCCGGCCACGACGAGTTCAGAGACGGACAAATCGCGCACCAGACGCGAAGCGGCGCGCACCACCGCTAAATCTTTGTTGTGCGCCGCAAGCGCGTCGATCATCGTGTCGATGTAAGCATGCCCGCGTCCCGTCACCGGCTCGTCGTGCAGTTCCTCAAAAAGTTCGGCGTACTCGGCGGGCATCAGGGAAGTAACTTGCCGGTGACGATAGCCGCGCGCCAGTTCGCGCACAATGACAAACTGCCGCCGGAGCGTTGCGCGCACCCATTCGCGCCGCGCCGCTGTGTCGCTCATTCGCTCGTGCAAATGTTCCGACAATTCGCGCGGGTAGTAGAGTACGGTTAATAATTCCTGCTGCTCGGCTTCGCTCAAGCGCCCGGCGAATAATTCGCCGACGAGCGTGCGTAAACTGCCCGAAGCGTTGTTGATGATGTGGCGGAGTTTCTTGTACTCGCCATGCACGTCGCTGACGACATGGACGACGCCTTTCGGCAGCGAGAGCGTGGCGCGCAGGGCGGAGGTTTCAGCCAGCGCGATGTCGGAGGTCGGATAATTTTCCGCGAGCGCGGAGAGAAGCGTCATCTCCTCAGCATTATGAAGACCCGGCAAGATGCTCCTCCTTAACCTCAACTCATGCAGGATAAATTCACGGGCGAGGTTGGGAAATAATTTACTGGCGCGAAGCGCGTCGTTCCTGCGAATTTGAAAATTGGGCTAAAATTGAACTTCGGACGTAAGTCAAGCGGCGCTGGATAGGTGAAAACGGCGGGATACTAGCACACTGACGCGGCTAAATCTATAGTTACGTTTGGCGCACTCTCCGAGGAGGAATTGTCGCTATCCGACTGTTCCCCGAAAAAGTTAAGAGGGGCTGAAACCACATGTCGTTTCAGCCCCCGTTAAATTTCAAATTTGAGAACATCGCCGTCTCTCGGCAGCGGCTCGCCGCAAAGAGACAGCAGGTCAGCGCCGCCTCCCTCTCTGAGCCGCAAACATCATCGCTGGTTGGCTGCCGCCTCCGGGTTTTTGAAGAAGGAGTCGTCCATCTTGATGCCGTAGGTGATGGTCAACACACGCGCTTCCTGCGCCTGTTTATCATCCTTGTAGAGAACTGAGCGGAAAGGGACGAGCGTGTTCTGCGAATAGCGATAGTCGTGAAAAGACCGCCGGTACTTGACGGGTTGGCTCCCCTCGGCGGGCGTCTCTTCGTATTCGAGCCAGAGGACGCGCGCCGTTTTGCGCACATCCGGGTTCGCGCTGATAAAGTAGCGCGTGCGGCGCATCTCTTTGTCAGTCAGGTCAAGCACCCAAAGATCGAGATTTTTCAGTTTCTCTTTGCCGACAAAGGTGATGGTCGAATTGTTCTCTTTGTAACGAAGGAGCGCGTCGATGCCGTGCTGCGTTTGCGAGAGAAACTCGGCGGTCGCCTCCTGTCTCGGCGTAAACACCGTCCCGTTGATGACGCCCCAGATGCGTCCTTCGTTGAAGATGAGCGCAAATTCCATCGTGGGCATCTTTTGGTCCACGCGAATCTTATCCTTGCCCGCCGTCTCGCCGCGCACGAAACGCTGCTCGTAATTGACTTCTTCGACGCGCCCGTCTTCCGCCGTGCGGGTGATCCGACCGCGCTCGACGCCGTTGCGCCTGATTTGCGCGAGCACGTTGCGACCACCCCCGCCGCCGTAAATGAGGATGACCGTCTCGGCCACTTGTTCGGCGGTTGGCAGTTTGCTGTCCTTGCCGGTAACGAACTGCGCCTTTTTCTCTTCCGTCGGGGTAGGTGTAGGAGTCGGCGCAGGCGGCTGCGCCTGCTGTGCCTGCGCCTGCGGCGGCTGTGCCGTTTGCGCAAAAGATGGAGAGAGGCCAGCCGCTCCAAGCAGCATGACGGCTAACGCGAGAATTTGAAAGCGTCGCAACACTAGTAACATCTCCTTAAAATTTTTCACTGTAAGAATGTCGGGAATGAAGATTCGGCCAAATTCAATTGGCGGATTGTAACATAGTCGCCCACCTCATGAAGCACTGACGAACCGCATTGACGGGGCTTCTTACTTGATGCGGCCACAGGGATGCGAGGATGCCCGCCGCTCATTGACAATCATGCGGGCGGACATGTAGAGTGCACGGTTTTCAAAAGCCACTGACCGGCGACAGGTGACGAGTTACAGGACGGTAAACTTTTTCCGGCTCGACGCGCGCACTTCTCGTCTGTCATTAATTTCAATGAAAGGATATTAAAGTTGTGAAGAAAGTTGGTATTTTAGTAGGCCGCGAAAAGACGTTTCCACAGGCATTGATCGAGAAAATTAACGAGAGGGGCGGCGGCGAAGTGGTCGCCGAATACGTGGAAGTTGGGGGCGTCAGGCTCAACGAGGGTCGCCGCTATGATTTGATCATCGACCGCATCTCGCACGAAGTTCCCTTCTACCGGGGCTTCCTGAAACGTGCTGCCCTCGAAGGCACGATCCTGATTAACAATCCCTTTTGGTGGTCGGCGGACGATAAATTTTTCAACTATGCGCTCGCCACGAAACTGGGCGTCGCCATCCCGCGCACAGTCCTGCTGCCGCAGAAGGATTACATAGAAGGCATCACGAACGAGTCCTTGCGCAATCTCGAATTTCCGCTCGACTGGCAAGGCATCGTCGATTACGTCCAGATGCCCGCTATCATCAAGCCCTTCGATGGCGGCGGCTGGAAAAACGTTTCGCGCGTCGATTCGCTCGAAGACCTCTGGCGCGTCTACGACACGACCGGGACGCTCTGCATGACGCTTCAAGAGTTTATCGCCTTCGACCAGTTTGTGCGCTGCTACTGCATCGGGCAGGAAGAAGTGATGATCATGCCCTACGACCCGCGCAAACCTTACCTCTCCGGGGAGCAGTACATTCAAGACCCCAATTACCTGACGCCCGAATTGGCGGAGCGCATCCGCAACGACGTGCGCACGCTCTGCCGCGCGCTCGGTTATGATCTCAACACGGTCGAATTCGCGATCAAAGACGGCATCCCTTACGCGATTGATTTCATGAACCCCGCGCCCGATGCCGAACTCGCGTCGGTCGGCGAGTTTTATCACAACTGGGTGACGGACGCCCTCATCGAACTCGTCTTCAAACGTCTCGCCGAACCGCAACCCGCGCCGCGCTATCGTTGGGATGCGATGCTGAATCCGCGTCCGCTTGAGACGGCGGCACAAGCCATGTCGGCGGTTGCCTCCGCCGTCCAAGGGGCCGCGCCCTCAATTGTCCCGGAAGCGATGCGCGAGACGGCATCGGACATCGCGGCGGGCGTCACCGATCTGGTCGAAAACGCGGCCAACGCCGTCTCCAATTTGCTCGGCAAGTCCAACGAATCAGACTCAACGCCAGAGCAAAACGCGAAGCCCGCAAGCGCGACCTCCACGAAAACGTCGAAGCCCGCTGCCCGCAAGACCGCGTCGAAAGCTACGACACCACGCACGAAAAAGACGCCGCCGGAAGCATAATGCACCGGCAGGAATGTGAATTTTACTAACGTCGATATGGACAAAGAGTCGCGTGTTCACGCGACTCTTTGTCCATATCGGCGAGGAAGCAGGAGCCGGGGTTGGCGGGAGAACGACCGCACAAAGTTTATGTCAGCGATAATGTCTCTCAAAAATTCACCGGAAAAATTCGGGATAGTGAGACGAGGCTAAATCACTTCATTGTCCGCTATTACTCCTCAAATACGGGGACGATTACAAGCCTCGCAAAGTTGATTAGAGTAAACGCAGGCCAATTGGCGCAATTCTTCCAAAATCAAAATATCACTCTGAGGCAAACTTTCGACAAGCCTTCACACGAGTTGATACTGCAACGGGCAAAACTCGGCAATCAACCCGAAGCCGCGCGTGTTTCTAAATCGGAACAGACCACAATGGGGCACCAGACTCAATGCAGAGGGCGCGGAGATCACGCAGAGGCTGTAAGAAAGAGCGCAACGAGCGGGGGGTTTTTGATTTGCATCACTTTTCTTCGGGACCACCGCTCCAAACAAATGACCGCGCTGCAAGAAGCGCGGTCGTTCAGGATCGCATTGCAAGAAGCGCGGTCGTGGCGCGCTTCACGCTCGTAATTCACTCATCGCTCTCAGGTCATTCCATCGAGCGTCTTAATTTTAGGCGACATTAGATTGGTTTTCAATTGCGTGTAATGGATAGAAGAACAGCCAGCTTCCGCTGGATAAGCAACCAGAGGGATCTGGGTTAGTCCCACGCCATACGTTCAATTGAAAACCGATCTAGTTTTAGAGATTCGGGCTGCGCGGGAATTTCGTAAAGGGCAAACGCGTCCCGCGGATGATTAATTGATCGGCGCGCATCTCCGGGGGCGCAGTGTAGCCGCGACTCCCGGCGGCAGTGATGATGTCGTCCTGATCGATGCCGTCCCCGCTGATGCCGATGGCCCCGACCAGTTCCCCATTTTTGTAGAGGGGGACGCTGCCCGCGAAAATCTGTATGCCGTTCGGGATATTGGGAATGGATGAGCAAGGCAAGTTCGGAACTCCGGCGAGCGTCCGTTCCAAATTGACCTTGACCAAATCCAGTTGTAGCCCGACGTTAAAGATACTCCATTGTCCAATCCCATTGCTGAAGGGGCCGGGCGGCGTGCCGTTGATGCCGTCGGGAAAGAAGGGGCGGTGCAAAAATCCGACGGCGCGATCACTAAAAGCCACCGAACCGTTGAGGTTCACCCCGTCGGCAGTGGCGCGGTCCACATAACTGCCCATCCCCGCCCCGCGCAGCAAAGCCCCGCCATTGGCGCGGCTGAATAGGGCCGCAGTGCGCGCTTTCTGTGCCGACACGTCGAACCCGAAGACGGGCGCATCGAACGTGCGGAAGATGCCGAGCACGCGCCCTTCCGAATCAACCACAGTGATGTTGACGCGCGCCGGACTTCCTAGCGGCTGCCGGATCGCGGCGCGGGTGATGTCAGCCTGTATCGCGGCCTGCGTGATAATCGTCGTTACGTCGGCGGCGGTCAAAGCGTTCGCCGAACCGGACATGCTGCCCACAAAGGGGAAGAAGCGCAGATCGACCGTACCATTGAGCGGGCCGACCGAGAGCGGGACGAAGGCCGAAGGACGCGCCGAACGAATCGGGAAATCCGCATCAACTGTGCCGGGCAAATTTGCGAAGGGGATCGTCGCCGGGCGCGGCGCGTCCGAGTCCGTCGCATTCAGGTAAGGCAGACGGACACCGTCAACGAGAATGGTGTCGCCGCGAATTCCGGGTGGTGGCTCGTAGCCACGTCCCGCCGCGACGGCGATCAAATCCTCAAAGGGTTTATCAAAGTCCGTCGGAATCCGGTCAACCGTGTAGGCTCCGTCACCTTCGATGCCGACGCCGCCAACATGCACGCCGTTTTTATAGAGCGGCACGTCTCCGGGGTCGGCGGAGAGGCCGAAGGGCAGCCCCGGCATTTTGATGTCGGAGCAGGGCAGTTGCGAAAACTGCACGCCGTAGAGAGGCCCGCCGGGTCGGAAATCCACGCCGGGCGGAATATGCTCCTGAATGATGAAGCCCGCCGTGCGCGTCGTAAACGCATTGCCCTGCGTACTGAAGAAAGATGCCGTGCCCGCCTTCGAGATCGCCGCGAGCCGCACGGGATTCAACGCCGGAACCAGATTCGTGCCTTCCAATCCCTGTGCGACCAATCCGGTCGCGGGATCGTTTGGCTCCTGGTTGAAACCGGCGTTGCCGCGAAACTGCGTCCGGTTTGGCGCGCCCGTCATCGTGAAGACTCCGAGCACGTTTCCTTCTTTGTCCGTGACAGCCACGGTCACGGGACGACTCAGAGCGACGGCGGCGGAGACGGCTTGCGCGATGACGGTTCGCACGTCGTCGGCGGTCAGGTTACCGGCGGTGATGGGGTTGGTGTTCGGCGTCGGAGCGGTGGCGGCGGGAGCAGGCGTCGGGATCGAGTTGGCATCGTTGGGCGGGCCGCCGCCGATATGGCCGATGCCGACGCGGACGCGATTGCTCGCCACGTTCTTATAGCTCATGCGCACCAACACGTCGCCCACATCGCCCATGTCATCACTCAGGCGCACCGTCAACGAGTGCAGCCACTCCTGCCCCGGCACGACGCCGATGTGCTCGACCGGCAAAGAATAGACGCGACGCGCGCCGTCCTCCGCATCCACCGTGACGGCGGACAGGTCCACATCGCGCTCCAGATTCAAGACGTAGAGCTGAATGCGCGTGCGAAGATCCGCGCCGAAGGCATGGGGCGCGGTGAGACCGAAAGGCTCGTGCAAACGCGTCACGGATTCGAGGGCGACGGCGCGCGTTGAGGTGGCTTCGCTGATAAGCACGGGGCGCGTCGTCTGAGCCGTCGAAACTTTTTTGTGGCTCAAGAGCGCAAAAGCGAAGAACCCGATGGAAGCTAGTATCAAGAGGCGTCTGGCGATTGACGAATGATTTTTAGTCATAGGGAATGCAGGGGACATTTAAATCGCTGTTTGAACTTGATCGCTGTTTGAACTGAAACCGGCGATGCGTTGACCGAAGGATCGTAAATCGAAGCGGCTACAATTTATCATTAAACTTTTTTCAGTCAAGATGAATTTTATTTCTCAAACTTAAATGCAGTAAAAATGAGGTTAAATCATGCAAAAAATTTACTATCCTGTGTGACGAAAAAGAATTTCGTTGCCAGCAAGCGACGACTGTGCTAAAAAAACAGCCCAACGCGATTTTGATGGTTGAGTTACTTCGCCTTCGCAAGATACCAACGGTCAGTTCTCTGTAGTTCGCGAAAACTTTCACTTTACCTTTAAACCGCACGGAATCGCTTTCCGCGACTTCGTCCACAAAATAAAACGGTTTCATGTTTCACACCCCCACTCATCTCAGCTTTTTCGTGAGACTTCTTTTAGTTGTCTCGCTCGTCGCCGTCTTCCCGCCTGCCGCTTTTGCACAGCAGCATGGTCGGATCAAAGGCGTGGTGCGCAGTGCGGCGAAGACCCCCGTCTCCGGCGCGCAAGTGACCGCCGTCAATCAAGTCACGAGCACTCGCTCGACGACGCGAACGGGCGGCGACGGCGGCTTCTCTTTCAAACTGCGGACGGGCGCATATCGCATTATGGTCGAAGCGCCCGGCTCGATGCCTTTTGACAGAGAGAACATCATCATCGAACCCGGCAAAGAAAATGCCGTCGAGGTGGAGATGAAGGAGCGGAAAGAAGAAAAGAAGGAGTCATTTATCGACCCGACGGCGGGCGAGCATCCCACCGGTTACGCCGGGGGCAATGGCGTCGATGTCGAAGGGCCGCCGATGACGCCGCCCGACCGCCGTGAGGTCCGGGACCGCTGGCGCGTCAATTTTCCCGAATATGATCGCTATGGTGATAAAGGCGCGCGGGGGCGCGATATCCCCTTCCGGCGCGGGCGCTGGTACAACCCCTACGATCAAAACCTGATCAAGGGCGATTATCCTATCTTTGGTAACGGCATCTTCTTAATCTTGTCAGGCGTGGACACGACGACCCTCGAACTCAACCGGACGCCAAAGCCTTCTGACGTGAGCAGCGCGCGACCCGGCAGCGCGGAATTTTTCGGGCAGCCCGAAGCACTGATCGCCAATCACGTCATCCAGCTCTCTTTCGAGATGTTTAGCGGTGACAGCACCTTCAAACCGCGCAACTGGGCGGTGAAAATTTCTCCGACATTCAGCGTGCCCAATTATGTCAACGCGCGTGAAAACGGCGTCATCAACATAGACCCGCGTCGCGGCACGAACCGCACCGACACCCACATCTCGTTCGAAGAGGCCTTCGCCGAAGTGAAACTCGAAGACGTGAACTCTAACTTCGATTTCGTCTCGGTGCGCGCCGGCATCCAACCATTCGTCTCGGATTTTCGCGGCTTCATCTACTCCGACAATAACCTCGGCGCGCGTCTCTTCGGCGGCTTCGCCAACAACCAGTATCAATTCAACGTCGCCTATTTCTCGCAACTTGAGAAAGACACCAACAGCGGCCTCAATCGCTTCGACACGCGCCATCAAAACGTCTACATCGCCAACATCTACCGGCAGGATTTCATCCGCAAAGGCTACACGGCGCAAGTTAGTTTCCTGTTCAACGACGACCGTCCATCGCGCGAGTTTGACCGCAACGGTTTTCAGGTGCGCCCCGCCGTCATCGGCGACGCGCGGCCTCACAGCGTCAAAGTCGGCTACATCGGCTTCAACGGCGACGGACATTTCGGTAACGGCACGCTCGGACGTTTCAATATCACAAACTCCTACTATCTGGCGCTCGGGCGCGACACGCAAAACCCGATTGCCGGGCGTCCCGTCAGCATCAGGAGCCAGATGGCCGCGCTCGAACTCAGTTACGACAAAGACTTCGTGCGCTTTAAAACCTCCGGCTTCTTTGCGCAAGGCGATAAGGACCCCACGGACGGCAGAGGCAGCGGCTTCGATTCCATCCTCGACGATCCGAACTTCGTCGGTGGGCAGTTCTCTTTTTGGAATCGGCAGGGCATTCGCCTGACGCAGACGGGCGTCGCGCTGGTTGAACCGCTCAGCTTGCTGCCCAGCTTGCGCAGCAGCAAGACGCTGGGTCAGGCCAATTTCGTCAACCCCGGCATCTTCATCTTGAACGCGGGCGCAGACGTGGAAGTGACCCAACGCATCAAAGCGGTTTTCAACGCCAACTTCCTGCGTTTCCATCGCACCGAACCGCTCGAACAGGTTCTGTTCCAAAATCGCATCCGCCACGGCATCGGACAGGATTACAGCCTCGGCGTCGTTTATCGCCCGTTGCTCATCAACAACATCATCATGAACTTCGGCGTCTCCACGCTCATACCGGGACGCGGTTTCCGCGACATCTATACTGACGCGAACCGCAACTGTCCGCCGAACGTCCGCGACTACTGCACGCCGGACAACACGGTCATCGACCCGAGCAAGCCTTTGTTCTCTTTATTCGCGCAGCTCAGGTTCATTTTCTAAGCGCCACCTCGCGCGGAGCGCTCATGGTTAAGTCAGAATTCATTTCCGCTGGTGAGCATACAATCATCACGCAAAGATTTATCGAGACGGAGAGTCAAGAATGCCAGGTGTCGGTAAAGTTGATCGGATAAAGATTGCTGTCTCCCTGTTTTTCATCGTCGCGATGGGCCTCGTCGTGCTTAACGGCGCGCGTTCATCCGCTCAGAACAAAGAGGAGCGGCAGCAACTCGCACGCGCCTCCGCCGAAAAACCGAAATCCGAGGCACCAACGAACGCTAACGAAAAAGCAAACGAGGCCGCTTCCAAAGCAACTCACAAAGCAACTCATAGCGCCGCCGCTCCGGTTGTTGCTCAGGAAACCGCGACGGCGGCGACTCCTGAAGGTTGTGTTACCTGTCACAACAACATCGAACCGATGCATGTGACGCCGACGGGGAAACTCGAAGCGGGCGGCAAAGATGGACAGGGACTCTCCTGCACCTACTGTCACGGCGGCAACCCGGTCGGGAAAACCGAAGACGAGGCGCATGTGCGCCCGCGCAACCCCGACTACTGGAAAATTGGCGGCAAACCGTCCAGTGCCAACCCGGAGCGCACCAACGCGTTGCTCAATCGAGAAAGTTGGGAATTTGTTCGGTTCATCAACCCCGGTGATTTGCGCGTCGCCGCCAAAACCTGCTCTGAATGCCACAGCGCGGAAGTGGCCGCCAACGACAGCAGCATGATGCGCCACGGCGCGATGCTCTGGGGCGCGGCTCTCTACAACAACGGCGGTTTCCCGTTCAAAGATTCTCGCTTCGGCGAAGCTTACGCGGAGGAGAGCGGCGCGCCGCTCCGCCTGATTCAAATTCCGCAGCCGACGAAAGAAGAACAACTACTCAAAGGCTGGCTGCCTTTCATCGACCCGCTTCCCCGCTGGGAGATTTCGCAGCCGGGGAACGTCCTGCGCGTCTTCGAGCGCGGCGGCAAGCGTCGTCTGGAAGTCGGGCTGCCCGACCGTGATGAAGACCCCGGCAAGCCCGACAAGGGACTCAGCCCGCGCGGAATGGGCACGGCGCAACGCACCGACCCGGTCTATCTCGGCATTCAAAAAACGCGCCTGCTCGACCCGACGTTGAATCATCTTGGCACCAACGACTATGCCGGCGATTACCGCTCTTCCGGCTGCACGGCCTGTCACGTCGTCTATGCCAACGACCGCAGCCCGGTCAACTCCGGCCCCTACGCGAAATACGGCAACATGGGCACGACCGACACCGCCGACACAACTATTCCGCGCAACGAACCCGGCCACCCGATCAAGCACCAATTTACGAACCAAATCCCGACATCAACGTGCATGGTCTGCCACATGCACCCCGGCACGAACATGGTCGCCACCTACACGGGCATGATGTGGTGGGATAATGAAACTGATGGCGACAAAATGTACCCGGCCAAACAGCGCATTCCGTCGCAGGATGAAGAACAGGAGAAGTTGAACCGCAACCCGGAAGGCGCCTCGGTGCGCGGCCTCTGGTCGGATCGCAAAATGAAAGACCGCGCCTCCCCCGATGACTTCATCGTTAAAACGGGCGAACCCGGCGGCGAGTTCAACAAGCAACTCAAGAACACGGCTTTCGCCGATTTTCACGCCCACGGATGGATGTATCGCGCCGTTTTCAAACGCGACCGCGAAGGCAACATGCTCGACGGCTACGGCAAGAAGATCAAAACCGTCACGCCGCAAAAGATGGCCGACGCCGTGGCCTTCTCCGGAGACCGCGCCTACAAGAGCGGTCAACCCGTCCATCTCAAAGACATCCATTTGGAGAAAGGGATGCATTGCGCCGACTGCCACTTCCGCCAGGACACGCACGGCACCGGCATTCTCTATAACGAACCGCGCGCCGCCATCGAAATCGCCTGTACTGATTGTCACGGCACGATTCGCGAGAAGGCGAAACTCATCACCACCGGCTTCGCCGCCGGTCAAGGTATTGAAAACGGAAAACTCGTCGACAAGGAACGCGGGCGCAATTTGCGCGCGCCCCGCAGTGGTAATAAAGACATCTCCCGCAACCTCTACGCGCGCGACGAAACGGGCAATAAAATTCCGCTTTTTGAAGTTGCCCCCGCCGCCGGGTTGAAGAAAAAGATCAAAAGCGAAAGCGGCCAGGAGGCCACCATTGATTTGAAGGCCGGTGAGATCGTGCAGAACTCCATCGTCGAACCCGGCAAGTGGTGGAGAGTCAAACAGACCATCGACAGCATCGACCCCGCTTCGCCCGACTACAACGAACTCTCGCGTTACGCCAAGACCATTCGCGCCGATAACCAGACGTGGGGCGACGTGCCGGAGAAGGACGAACAACTCGCGCACCCCGACAACCAGATGACTTGCTTCGCCTGCCATTCATCGTGGATGACGAGTTGCTTCGGCTGCCATCTCTCGATGAAGGCGAATCGCAAGATGCCCAATCGCCACAACGAAGGCGACCCCTCGCGCAACTACACGACTTATAATTTCCAGGTCTTGCGCGATGACGTGTTCATGCTTGCCAAAGACGGCACGACGACAGGTCACCGGGTTGCGCCCGCCGCTTCTCGCTCCGCCGTGCTCGTCAGTTCGCAGAATCAAAATCGCGAATGGATTTATTCTCAGCAGCAGACAATCTCCGCCGAGGGCTACAGCGGCCAGGCTTTCAGCACCCATGTGCCGCACACCGTCCGCGCCACGGAAACGATGGGCTGCACGGATTGCCACGTCTCGAAGGAGAACAACAATAACGCATGGATGGCGCAACTCCTGATGCAGGGGACGAACTTCGTCAACTTCATGGGTCGCTACGTCTACATTGCCGCCGAGCACTCGCTCGAAGTCGTCCCCGTCACCGAACGGGAAGAGCCGCAGGCGGTTATCGGCAGCACGTTGCACAAGCTCGCTTTCCCTGACAACTACGCGAAATTCGTCAGCGGCGGTCGCGAGTTGGAGAACTACTACGAGCACATCGGCAACCCGGAAGTCTTACAGGTGCAACTGCGCGGCGAGTACGCGTATGTCGCGGCGGGCGAAGGCGGCTTGCGCATCTACGATGTCGCGCAGATCGACCACAAGGGCTTCTCCGAACGCATCACAACCGCGCCCGTCTCGCGCTTCGGCCAAAAATTCTGGGTGAAGACGAAACATGCCGCCGCCGTCGCCGCGCCCTCGACGCTTGCGCTCGACCCGGTGCGTATCCAGCGCCCCGAAAATCAAGAGCAGCCGATTCACGCCCTCTACGGCTATATCTATGTCGCGGATAAAGAGGAGGGTTTAATTCTCGTCGGCGCGGCCACGCTGCTCGACGGCGACCCGCTCAACAACTACCTCAAACGCGCTCTTACCTGGAACCCGGACGGCGCGCTCGAAGGCGCGAACAACATCATCATTGCGGGCACGCACGCTTATATCACGACCGAGAAATCGCTCGTCATCGTCAACCTCAACGACCCCTTGCAGCCGAAACTCGTCAAGCAATTTCCGCTCAAGCACCCGCGAGCCGTTGCCATTCAATTCCGCTATGGCTTCGTTGTGGATGAAGAAGGCTTGAAAGTCATCGACGTGACGGTGCCCGACCAAGCCCGTCTGGTTGAAGGCGCGGAAGTGAAACTTAACCACGCGCACGATGTGTACGTGGCGCGCACTTACGCCTATGTCGCCAATGGCAAAGATGGCGTCGCCATCATCAACGTCGAGAAACCAGAACAGCCGAGCCTCGACCAGATGTTCAACGCAGAAGGCCAACTCAATGATGTGCATCAGGTCAAAGTAGCGATGACCAACGCGAGCCTATATGCTTACGTGGCCGATGGGCACAACGGCCTGCGCATCCTGCAATTGACCGATCCCGAAACGATGCCGACCTACGGCGGCTTCAGCCCGCGTCCGGCTCCGAAATTGATCTCGACCTTTAAGACGACCGGTCCTGCCATCGCCATCTCCAAAGGTCTCGACCGTGACCGCGCCGTAGACGAAAGCGGCAATCAGCTCGCCGTCTTCGGGCGGCGCGGCGCGCGCCCCTTCAATCTCGCGGAGATGCAGCAGATGTATCTCATGGACGGCAAACTCTTCACCGTGACGGACAATCCGACGACTCCCGCCAATAATTTCAAGGCGACGACGACGGCGAAAGAGAAAGCTGAACCGGAAGCGAAGCCTGAGAAAGTTGAAGCGACGAAATCTATCTCGTCGATCTTCTCACTTAAACGGTTGATGGGACCGCCAACGTTTATCGGTGGCGGCGTCAGTTTACTGCTGGCCGGAGGATTTGGCTGGCGCAGACTACGCAGGTCGAAGCGCGACGATTAAAGCGCAAGAACTTCAGGGTAATAGCAAAATAGCCGCGTCATGACGACGTTCTCGAAAGTCATGACGCGGCTATTTCGTGTGGCGCATCCATTCGATGCAACGCTCAAGATGCCTGTGCATCCCGGCGGCATTGTCTTGATGAATGCGCCCGTGGCCGGGGAGCACCCACTCGAAGTGTTGACGGAGAAGTTTTTCCATCGAGCGCGTTTGCTCCCGCCACGAATACCATGCGACGCTGCGAAAGGCCGTGAGCGTTTCTCTCGCAGGCGACCATGCGAGGTGATCGCCCGTGAAGAGATACTTGTCGCGATAGAGCAGCAACATGTGGCCGCGCGTGTGGCCGGGGGCCGGAATAATGCGGAGTTCCGCATCGAGCGAAACTTCGTCCTCGCTTTCGATAATTTGTTCGACGCCGTGCGAGCGCGCACCATCAGCCGCGTGCATGATACGGGCGCAATTGAATCGCGCGGCGTACTTCTCATGATCGGCGATGTCGTCCCGGTGCGTGAGAAACATCAGCTGGACGCCGCCCAACGCTTCGATTTGTTTGACGAGTTGTGAGGCGAAGCGCGGCGAATCGACGAGGATATTTCCGCCCGCCTCCGGTGGACGCACGATCAAATAACTCCACGCGCC
Organism: Pyrinomonadaceae bacterium; assembly: GCA_051006195.1. Lineage (GTDB taxonomy): Bacteria > Acidobacteriota > Blastocatellia > Pyrinomonadales > Pyrinomonadaceae > JAIVJZ01. Next base: position 22,368 of record JBPCIP010000180.1, on the reverse strand, counting down.
GAAACTCGCTTCCGCCGTGAAACCGCAAAAATAGACGTTCTCGGAAACGCGCGTCGGGAATGCGTCGATGGCGGCGCGCATGTCGTGATGATTGAGGGTGCCGATGGAAGCGGTCGGGCAGGAGACAAGCGCCATCAACGCCCGTTGCGTCTCGTCGTCTGTCGCCGGTTGCCGGTAGACGCTCGATTGCTCGCCGTGGTCGTGAAACGTCGCGGGCGCGATCTGGCGACATGCATCACAGTCAATGCATGTCGCATCGACATAGAAGTCGCCCGCGATATTCTGGGGCAAGCGTTGTGCGACGGCGGCCATGCGGATACTTTCCGGTTTCCGGTTGAAAGTTTCAAGTGCGGGACGGCAACAGCAGCCTGTTATTCGTGTATCACCGGAAAAGTATCATTGCCTGCCGCCCGATGTTCTATCTGACCCTGCCCATCAGGACGAGGATGATGAGGATCAAGAGAATAAGGCCCAGCGTGCCACTGGGGAAATATCCCCAACGGCGACTGTGCGGCCAGGCCGGAACCGCTCCGAGCAGCAGGATAATCAGGATGACGATCAGGATCGTAGTCATAATATTTCTCCTTACAGCATAGATGTTTTTCACTCATGCGCCGGAAACGCGTTTTGTGTCAGAGGCGGCTCATGCGCTTGAGAAATTATGCTTTGCGTCGTTTTTGGTCAATCTTTTTCATGTCGCATTCTGTAATCAGTATTCATCACTTCTCTTTGTGCCGGTCGAGGTAATCAAGCAGCACGTTGGACATCACTTTGACGCCGACAACGAGGCTTTCTTCGTCAATGTCGAACGCGGCAGTGTGGAGTTTGGCATCAATGCCCTTCGCGCGGTTCCCGACGCCGAGGTAGTAGAAGAAGCCGGGCACGATGCGTTGAAAATAGGAGAAGTCTTCGGCGATCATCCCCGGCGGGCGCGCGAGAACTTTTCCCGCGCCGAGCACGCGGCGCATCACGGGCAAGGTTTCTTCCACTAGTCGCGGCTCGTTGATCGTCACGGCGGTGTCTTCTTTAAACTCCAACTCGAAACTCGCCCCGTAAGCTGCCACAACGCCCGTGAGCGTTTCTTTGATTAGGGCTTTGGCGCGCGAGCGCACGTCTTCGTTGAGCGTGCGCATCGTGCCTTCGAGTTTCACTTCGCTGGCGAGGATATTGAAGCGCGTGCCCCCGGAAATCTTCCCGATAGAGACGACGAGCGGCTCCATCGGGTCGATGCGGCGGCTGCGAATGTTTTGCAACGCCATGACGCATTCGGCGGCGACGGCGACCGCATCCACGCCCTCGTGCGGCTGCGCGCCGTGCGACTGTTTGCCTCGAATCGTGATGTAGAGACGGTCGGCGGAAGCCATCATCGCGCCCGATGTGTAGGCGAGTTCGCCCGTTTCAACCGTGGGCATCGAATGCAGGCCGAAAATGGCTTGCGGTCGCGGATTCTCCATCGCGCCCTCTTTGATCATCAATCGTGCGCCGCCCTCTTCACCCTCCGGCACGCCTTCTTCCGCCGGTTGAAAGATAAACTTGACGGAGCCGCTGATCTCCGCGCGCATCCGGCTCAAAACTTCGGCGACGCCGAGGGCGACCGTGGTATGCAAATCGTGGCCGCAGGCGTGTTTCACGCCGGGCGTCTGCGACTTGTAGGGCACATCGTTCGTTTCCTGAATCGGCAAAGCATCCATGTCCGCGCGCACGGCCACAACGCCGCCCGGTTTCCCGCCCTTCAACAAACCGACGATGCCGTGATGCGCTACGCCCGTCTTCACTTCATCGAACCCGAGCGACTTCAAGCGTTCGGCGACGACTCCGGCGGTGCGTTTTTCGCGATTGGAGAGTTCCGGGTGCATGTGAAAGTCGCGCCGCTGCACGACAAGCTGCGGGCGCATCGCCTCCGCCGCCTGCGCGATTCGTTGCTCGCGCGTCGAGACCGGGACAGAGGCGGGATGCTTGTCGAGCCTGCTGCTTTGTTGTCCGCTCACTGTTATCAGCGAGACCGACAACAGGAGCGCGGCAAAGAGATTATGGTTGAGTTTCATCACTTTTCTCCGAGACGATTTTTTAACTGCTCTTTAGCATATTGTATGGAAGCTATCAGTCCTGTGTTGCGCCTTGTGGGAAGCGGCGCAAAGATTCGCCGCGCATGCCGAGCAGGGCATACGTGCAGAGAGATGCAAGGATGATGGTGCAGGCATTAACCACGAAGCTCAAGGCGCGTTCTGAAGGAGAAGATGTGTCCGCCGCCGGGAAGCCGAAGACCAAGGAGATTCCGAACCACACCGGCAAAATAGCCATCTGCGCCGTCGCCGCCAGCCCGATCATTTCTCTACGCCCCACATCGTCGGCGCTCGCCAGCCCCGCTGCGATGCCGACCGCCAGTGAAATCAGAAAACCGACGACGAGCGAATTGTGCTCGTTGTATTGCAACGGCGGGTTGGTCATTAGCGCCACGATTACGCCCCCGGCCACCAACAAGGAGACGCCGACCAGAAAAGCGAAAAGCCCTTGCCCGGCCAGCCGCCACTGTCTCGTCCAGAGACCGAAAGCGACGGCGAGCAGCAGCGGCAGCAGCGGGAGAAAAAGCAGCCCCCCGATCATGATCAGGAGTTGACGTTGGATCATCCCGTAGGCCAACAGCATGGCGGCGATAAGGACACGCCCGACAAACCCGTAGGTGATATGGCTGAACTGCCACAGTTCCTCGAAAATATCGATGGTCGGTTCAACCAGCGGCCACGTCACTTCGGGCGGCGACTCATGCGAGACGACGGCGCGCGGTTGCCGCACGGCGATTGAATAATTCTTGGGGTCAAAGAAGGATGCGGCCATCAGAGCGTCAAGGTAGGCTTTGGCTTTCGGCGTCGCCGTCTCGACATCGATCACGTCCTTCATTTCGGTCTCCCCGTTCGAGCGGCGCACCTGCTGTTGGTGAATTGTCACCTGAGAGATACCTGCGTCGAACGCCGCCTGTGCAACTTCGTCGCCGCTTCCACCCGGCGCTTTGACTCTGATTAATCGCATCTTTCGTTCCCCCTGTCCTTCTCGGGTCGATTCTGGATGTCAGTTTTGCGGCACGACATGAAGCCGTGCGAGTTCGCGTTTCAAAACTTTCCCGGTCGGGCCTTTCGGCAACTCCGCGAGGAAGCTGATCGTCTTCGGGCACTTGTAGTCAGCCAGATGCGCGCGGCAATACTCCATGATCTCTTCGGCACTCGCCGCGTGGACTTCCTTCAACACGACGAAGGCCGCCACCTCTTCGCCGTAGAGCTCGTCGGGGACGCCGATAGTGGCGGCGGCGGCGATTGCCGGATGACGATACAGCGCTTCGTCGATCTCGCGCGGATAGATGTTTTCGCCGCCCCGGATGATCATGTCCGACTTGCGATCCACGATGTAATGAAATCCTTCCGCATCCACATAGCCGATGTCGCCCGTGTGAAACCAGCCGCCGCGAAAGGCGTGCGCGGTGGCCCCTTCGTTTTTGTAATAGCCGTTAAAAATATTCTCGCCGCGCAAAACGATCTCGCCGAGTTCTCCGGCGGCCACTTCCCTCTCCTCGTCGTCGAAGATTTTGATATTGCACCCGATGCTCATCCCGCACGAACCGGGACGACGGCGCGCATCGGGCGGATTGAAGGTTGCGCGCACGGTTGACTCCGACAACCCGTAGCCTTCGATGACGAGGCAATTGAACGTCTCTTCAAAACGGCGCAGGACTTCGGCGGGCACGGGCGCGGAGCCGCACATCGCAAAGCGCAGTTGTCCGATGCGCGTACCGGCGGGCACGCCTTCGGGGTAAGTGGCGAGCAGCATCGAAAGCATCGTCGCCACCGAACCGAATGAAGTTGCTTCATAATCGGAGATGATTTTCCAGAAGCGCGAAGCGGAGAAGCGCGGGCTGACGACGGTCGAGCCTCCGGCGTACAGTGCCGCGATGGTCGTCACCATCACCGCATTCATGTGAAAAAGCGGCATCACGGAGAGCAGGCGATCATCCGGTGTGAAGCGCAACCAATGGACGATCTGCCGCGCGTTCGCCAGCAAGTTGCCGTGTGTGAGCAGACACCCTTTCGGCTTCCCCGTCGTGCCAGAAGTGTAGATGATGATCGCTTCGTCGTCGCGATTCATGCCAAGTTCTTTCCAGAACTTATCCGGACTCTCAGGCGCATCGGCATAAGTCGCCACATCGTCAAACACCAGCGCGGCCTGAAGGTTCGACATCTCTTTTTGCACCGCTCCGACTTCGGCGTGAAACTGCGAATGATAGATCAACAGTTTTGCTTCCGAGTGGTTGACGACGTAAGCGATTTCTTCGGCTTTGAGCAGCGAATTGACTGGTCCGGCGAGCGCGCCAAGTTTGAAGCAGGCGAAATAAGCGATGATATATTCCGCGCTGTTCGGCATGAGCAGGCTGATTACGTCGCCCCGCTTCGCGCCGTGCGCCGAGAGTAAATTGGCCGTGCGATTGACCGCAGCGTCGAATTCGGAGTAAGTCCAGGTGCGCCCGTCGCGTTCGGAGAAAAGAAAAGATTTGGCGGGCGTGGCGGCGGCGCGCAGTTCGAGCAGTTCGCGCATGGACGAATAAGTCTTTGTCGTTTCCGAGGTCATTATTTTTTTCCGATTGCGTGGTTGCTTGGCTGTGCGGTATAAAGTTTCGTCTAACTAAGGCACTGGTCGTTGTTCTGCCAAGCAGTTGCGACGCGCCACAGCAGCTTAACGAAATGCTTCCATCTCTACAACTGTCTCCGATCCGGCAAGTTCGTCTACGCACCGCTCGCAGAGCGAGCAAAACGCACGCAAGGCCGAAAACTTTCTATGGACACTTATCGCAATTTTATCGACGGACAGTGGCTGCTTTCTGAAGCCACGCAAACTACTGCCAATATCAATCCAGCCAATACGGACGACGTAGTCGGAACTGTCCGGCTCTCGCTACGGGAAGAAGCGCGGCGCGGCGTAGAAGCTGCCGCCGAAGCCTTTCGCGGTTGGCGCATGACGCCCGCGCCTGTACGCGGGCGCATCGTCGCACGCTTTGCGCGCCTGCTCGAAGCGGATAAAGATAATCTCGCCTCGCTGCTGACCCGTGAAGAAGGCAAGACGCTCTCCGAGTCGCGCGGCGAAATTCAACGCGCCGCGAACGTCGCAGAGTTTTGCGCGGGCGAAGCGCGACGCATGAACGGCGAGACGATCCAATCGGAGTTGCCCGCCAACTTCGCCTACACGATCAAACAGCCGCACGGCGTTGTCGCCTGCATCACGCCGTGGAATTTCCCCGTCGCCATTCCCGTCTGGAAGATCGCGCCCGCGCTCGTCGCCGGAAACACGGTCGTCTTCAAACCGGCGACCATCACGCCCGCCACCGCCGTGCGTCTCGTCGAACTTTTCACGGAAGCGGGCATTCCCAAAGGCGTTCTGAATCTCGTCATCGGCACGGGCGCGGAAGCGGGCGATGAGATCGTCAATCATCCGGCGGTGCGTGCCGTCTCGTTCACCGGCTCAAACAGCATCGGCCTCAAACTCTACGAACAGTGCGCGCGGCGCGGCGCGAAAGTGCAATGCGAGATGGGCGGTAAGAATCCTGTAATCGTGCTCGAAGATGCGGACATGAACCTCGCTGTCGAATCAACCGCGCAGGGCGCGTTCGGCTCGACCGGCCAACGCTGCACAGCGACGAGCCGCGCCATCGTCCACGAAAAAGTTTATGACAACTTCATCGAGCGAATTGCGGCGCGTGCCGAAAGTCTCAGACTCGGCGACGGCAGCGACACCAACACGGAAGTCGGGCCGGTAGTTGATAGCAAAGCCTTCAAGAGCGTGCTCTCGTACATGGACATCGGGCGCGAGGATGGGGCGAGCCTCGCCTGCGGCGGCGGCATCGCCGAAGGGCAGGGGTTGCGCAAAGGCTACTTCGTCAAGCCAACCGTCTTTGTCGGCGTCACGCCCGACATGCGCATCGCCCGCGAAGAGATTTTCGGCCCCGTGCTCTCGGTTATGCGCGCCAAAGATTTGGATGAAGCCTTGCTGCTCGCCAACGACAGCGAGTACGGCCTCTCGTCTTCCATCTTCACAAACGACGCGGAGCGCATCTTCCGTTTCATCGACGAGATCGAAACCGGCATGACGCACATCAACTCGCCCACCACCGGCGGCGAAGCGCACATCCCCTTCGGCGGCATCAAAGCCACCGGCATCGGCGAACGCGAACAAGGCTCGACCGCCCTCGATTTCTATACCGAGATCAAAGTCGTCTATGTGGATTACACCGGACGCAAACGCGAGGGAAATTTATATTGAGCAGTTTTCAAAGTATGAAAAGCAATTTCTCACGCAAAGACGCAAAGGAAAGGTCAAAAGGGTTCTTTGCCTTTTGTCTTCTTTGCGTCTTTGCGTGAACTTTTTTCTTCCATCAAACTTAAGAGACACCAAAACCATGAGCAGCACCGAACAGAAAACAGCGCAATCCGAGATCGTTCGCAAGCACAAAGAATTTCTCTTCCCCGCCGTCGCCACTTACTATCAAGAACCCGTCGCGCTCGTGCGCGGCGAGGGACATTACGTCTGGGATGATCAAGACAATCGTTACCTCGATTGCTTCGGCGGCGTGCTCACGGTCAGCGTCGGCCACGCCAACCCGCAAGTGAACGCAGCCATCATCGAACAGGTGCAAACCCTCTCGCACACTTCGACACTCTACGCCAACAAGCCGCAGGGCGAACTCGCCGAAAAGCTCTACCAGATCACGCCCGGACGCCTCAAGAAATCTTTCTTCACCAACAGCGGCACGGAGGCCGACGACACTGCCATCACCGCCGCGAAACTCCACACCGGACGCCACGAGATCGTCGTTTTGCGCCACAGCTATTCAGGACGCTCCGCCACCGCGCTCTCTTCAATGGGACATTCCACATGGCGACCACTGCCCGCGCAAGTCGCCGGCATCGTTCACGCCCGCGCGCCTTATTGTTATCGCTGCCCGCTCAAGCTGAGTTATCCCGAATGCGGCCTCGCCTGTGCCGAAGACATTAAAGACGTGATCGAGACGACCACGACCGGCGAGATCGCTGCTTTCATGGCCGAACCGATCCTCGGTGTCGGCGGCTTCATCGTCCCGCCCGCCGGTTACTTCGAGCGCGCCGCCGAGATCACGCGCGGGCACGGCGGCTTGTTTATTGCCGATGAAGTGCAGACCGGCTGGGGGCGCACGGGCGACAAGTGGTTCGGCATCGAGCACTGGAATGTCGAACCCGACATCATCACGTCAGCTAAGGGCATGGGCAACGGCGTCCCCATCGGCATGACCATCGCCACGCCGGAAGTCGCCGACAGTTTCCCCGGCCTGACATTCTCAACCTTCGGCGGCAACCCCGTCTCGATGGCTGCCGCGCTCGCCGTAATCCGTGTGATCGAAGAGGAAGATTTACGCACGAACGCCGCGCGCGTCGGCGCGTACCTGCGCGAGCGACTGGAAGAACTCAAAGAGCGGCATCCGGTCATCGGCGACGTGCGCGGCATGGGGCTGATGCAGGGACTCGAACTCGTCAAGGATCGCGAGACGAAAGAACCCGCCCCACAAGCCGTCCTCAAAGTTTTCGAGGAGACGAAACGGCGCGGCGTCCTCATCGGCAAAGGCGGCCTCTATGCGAATGTGATCCGCACCGGGCTGATGCTCAATTCGACGAAGGATACCGTTAACGAATTGATCGAGGCTTTAGATAGTGGATTCGCTTCAATTTAGCCAGAGAGGATATTATCCTGCGGCTCTGCCGCCCTGATGTGCGGAAAGGCTCTGCCTTTCCGGCAAGCATCTTTTCCAGTAATTTTGAGGCTCCGCCTCATGCCGACCATTTCAAGAGATACGCCTGCTTTGTATCTGACGACAGTGGCTAAAGATCGTTTGTCTGTCTTTCGCACTGAACAGATCAAGGGGATAACCTGCGCGGCTCTCAATGAAGCGCGGAAGTCCGGCGGCTTTGCTCTTTACGCATATGTCATCATGCCCGACCACTTACACTTAATCACGGGGTTGGAGCGGCGGCCATCTGAGGTTTTACGATTCAGCAACGGCATCATCAGCCGTCGTGTCATTGATCATTTGAAAGAGCATGGCTATCAAAGTTCACTTGATAAACTGCGCCGGGAAGATCGGTCGCGCGGGTACAGATATTCGCTGTGGGAGCATCACAACAATAGTCTGTTTTTGACGAGTGAAAGTATGTTTATGCAGAAAGTTAACTATATCCATCAAAACCCTGTGCGCGCAGGGTTGATCGGTCGGGCGGAAGATTATCGCTGGTCGAGTGCGCGCTGTTGGAATAAAAACACTTTGGAGGATGAGCCTTTACTTGTGGACATCAGCCAGATTGTCTGGCGCGGAGGCGTAGCCTCTAAAGCTTAAAGAGAGTCTAGCCCGGAAAGGCAGAGCCTTTCCGCACATCGGGGCGGCAGAGCCGCAAGAAGTCGCAGCATTTGCGTGAAACTTATATCGTTCCAAACTCTTGGATAATTGTAAGGAGACCTCACATGGCTCAAGTACCGAATAAAGTAGCGGAAAGATTGGCGGCTGGAATTAAACGTTTTCAGCCTATCCTTGCCTCTGCCAAGTCACGGGATGTTGGCGAGTCAGACACCGTGATCATCGTGACAGACATGCTTTCAGAAGTGTTCGGCTATGACAAATATTCTGAAGTCACTTCCGAGACTTCGATTCGCGGAACGTGGTGCGATCTCGCAATTAAGTTGGACGGAGTCATTGAATTTTTAATCGAAGTAAAATCCATTGGCACTGAATTGAAGGAGGCGCACACAAAACAGGCTGTTGATTATTCGGCCAATCAAGGCACGGACTGGGTCATCCTCACGAACGGTGAAATTTGGCGGGTTTATAAAGTTACTTTTGCCAAGCCCATCGGCAATGAACTCGTGCTTGAAATAAACTTTTCCCAACTCAACTCGAAAAAATCCAGCGACACCGAAATTTTGTATCACCTAACAAGAGAGGGATGGTTAAGGTCTGCGCTCGGTGAGTTTCATACCCAACAGCAAGCATTGAGCAGATATTTCATGGGCGCGATGATAATAAGTCAGCCTATCCTTGACGTGATGAGGCGAGAGTTAAGACGCCTATCGCCAGATGTGAAAGTTGACACGGAGCAAATTAAATCTGTCCTAATCAGCGAGGTGTTGAAGCGCGAAGTAATGGAAGGCGAAAAGTTCGAGCAAGCGCGAAAGAAAATCAGCAAGTCTGCAAGCAAGCCGCTCCGAGTAAAACCTGCCAGAACCACAAGTGAAGAGTCCATAGCTTCTGAAGAGACTTTAGAAGTCAGCAATGAGTCAACAGAAGAGAGCGAAACATTGACATCTGGAGTTAGTGAATGAAAACTCTGATTCGTAACGGGCGCATCGTCACCGCCGTTGATGATTACAAAGCCGACGTGTTGATTGAGGATGAAAAGGTCTCGGTCATCGGCGCGCGGTTGGAGATGGAAGCGGAGCGCGTGATCGACGCGGCGGGCAAGCTCGTCATCCCCGGCGGGATCGATCCGCACACGCACATGGAGTTGCCTTTCGGCGGCACGCAGGCGTCGGATGATTTTTTCACCGGTACGCGCGCGGCGGCTTACGGCGGGACAACCACGATCATCGACTTCGCCGTGCAGTACAAGGGCGAGTCGTTGACGCAGGCATTGGATAACTGGCACGCGAAGGCCGAAGGCAAGACGGCGATTGATTATAGTTTTCATTTGATCACGACCGATTTGGAAGACGAGCGCGTGCCGGAGTTGCACCGGATCATCGACGAAGGCGTGACGAGTTTTAAAATGTTCATGGCCTATCCCGGCGTCTTTCTCGTGGACGATGCGACGATCTTCCGCGCGATGTCGGCGGCGGGCGAACGCGGCGGACTCATCTGCATGCACGCGGAGAACGGCATCGTCATCAACGAGATCATCAAACGCGCTTTGGCCGAGGGGAGAACCGCGCCAAAGTATCACGCGCTGACGAGGCCGACGCGCGCCGAGGCCGAAGGCGTGCATCGCGCGATTGCGATTGCGGAGATGGCCGAGTCGCCCGTTTACATCGTGCATCTGAGTTGCGCCGACGCGCTCGAACAAGTGCGCGAGGCGCGCGACCGAGGGCTTCCCGCCTTCGCCGAGACGTGCCCGCAGTATCTTTTTCTCTCGACAGACAATTACGACGAGCCGGGCTTCGACGGCGCGAAGTATGTGATGACACCGCCTCTCAGGGAGAAGTGGAATCAGGCGGAACTCTGGAAGGGGTTGCGGACGGATGATCTGCAAGTCATCTCCACCGACCACTGCCCTTTCTGCATGAAGGAGCAGAAGGAACTGGGGCGCGACGACTTCTCCAAAATCCCGAACGGCGCGCCCGGCGTCGAACATCGCGTCCCGCTCATCTACAATGGCGGCGTGGTCGAAAACCGCTTGAGTCTCAATCGCTTCGTAGAACTCACCTCGACCGCCGCCGCCAAGATGTTCGGCCTCTTCCCGAAGAAAGGCACCATTGCCGTCGGCTCGGACGCCGACATCGTTATCTTCGACCCCGAACGTGAACAGACCATCAGCGCGAATACGCACCACATGAACGTGGACTACAGCGCGTATGAAGGCAAACGGATCAAAGGAGTTGTCGAGACAGTGCTTTCGCGCGGGCATGTCGTGATCGAAAACGGCGAGTACAAAGGCAAGGCGGGCGACGGGCGTTTTATCAAACGCGGCACATGTGTGAATCTCTAATTTGTGAGCGAAATGACCAGCCAATCCATGACTTCGGACATCGCCGTGACGCAGCGCGACTTTGAAGAGTTGCGCGCGGACGTGTCGGGCAGTCCTTTGTGGAATCGCGATCTCGCGCCGACGACGATTCGCGAGCGCACCTGGTCAACATGGAACATCGCCGCACTGTGGATCGGGATGAGCGTCGTGATCACGACCTATACGCTGGCAGGGGCATTCATCGAAGCGGGCATGAATTGGTGGCAGGCGATGATCACGATGTTGCTCGGCAACACCATCGTGCTCATCCCGATGATCCTGAACGCGCACGCGGGCACGAAGTACGGCGTCTCGTTCCCCGTTTTGTGCCGCGCGTCGTTCGGAGTGCGCGGCGCGAACGTCCCGGCCATCCTGCGCGCCGTCGTGGCCTGCGGCTGGTTCGGCATCCAGACCTGGATCGGCGGCACTGCGCTCGATGCCCTGTTCGGCGCGATGTGGGGCGGGTGGAACAACTTGTTCGGCGGGGCGGCGCTCCTGGGAGTCGCGTTGCACACATGGGTTGGCTTCTTCCTCTTCTGGTTTATTCAAGTGTTCATCATCTTGAAGGGCGTCGAGGGCATCAAGTATCTGGAGACGTGGTCTGCGCCGTTGCTGCTCGGCGGCGGGGCGGCGCTCTTGGCGTGGGCGTCGTGGCGGGCGGGCGGTTTGGGGCGCGTGCTCGCGGCATCGAGCGCGTTGCAGAAGCAGCAGAATAACTTCTGGACCATCTTCCCCGGTGCGCTCACCGCCTCGGTCGGCTACTGGGCGACTCTCAGCCTCAACATCCCGGACTTCACGCGCTACGCCCGCTCGCAGAAGTCGCAAATGTGGGGGCAAGCCCTCGGACTGCCGTTGACGATGACGGCCTTCGCCTTCATTGGCGTCGCCGTGACGAGCGCGACGCTGCTGATTTACGGCGTGGCGATCCCGAATCCGGTCGATTTAATGCAACGCTTCGACAGCATCCCGATCATCCTCTTCGCCACCGCCGTTATCTTCGCCGCGCAGTTGACGACGAACATGGCCGCTAACGTCGTCTCGCCCTCGAATGACTTTTCCAACCTCAACCCCAAACTGATCTCCTACGTGACGGGCGGACTCATCACAGCCGTCATCGGCGTGTTGATGATGCCGTGGAAATTGATGTCTTCGATGAGCGCGTACATCTTCACCTGGCTCGTCGGTTATAGCGGTTTGATGGGCGCGATTGGGGGCATCCTCATCTGCGATTACTGGGTGCTGCGTCGCCAGCGTCTCGACTTGAACGATCTCTTCCAGTTGCAGGGACGTTACACTTATTGGAACGGTTTTAATCCGCGCGCTCTCATCGTGCTCGTCGCGGCCATTGCGCCCGTCGTGCCCGGCTTTCTCCACGCGGCTACCACGCCGGGCGGACAGATCGCGCAGCCCGGTTTTTTCGACACGCTCTACACCTACGCATGGTTTGTCACCTTCGCGATAGGATTCGCTCTTTATTACTTACTGATGAAGGGAAACTTCAGAAAGGATAAGGGATGAGGGATGAGAGATGAACAGTATGATTTAAGAGAATAAATGCTTCTCTTGTTCATCCTTCATCCCTCATCCCTTATCCCTAAAAAATTATGCCACGCACAGTTAAATGCGGACTCATTCAGGCCACGAACGCCGCGCCGACCGACGCACCCATCGAAGAGATCAAACGCGCCAACATCGCGAAGCACTTAGCGTTAATCGAAGACGCCGCCCGGCAGGGCGTGCAAATTCTCTGTATGCAGGAAGTTTTCACAACGCCTTACTTTTGCGCCGAACAGCAGACGCGCTGGTATGAAGCCGTCGAGCGTGTGCCCGACGGCCCGACCGTGAAATTGATGCAGGAGGTGGCGAAACAACACGGCATGGTGATCATCGTGCCGATCTACGAAGAAGAGATCGCAGGCATCTACTACAACACCGCCGCTGTCATCGACGCCGACGGAAAGTATCTCGGCAAGTATCGCAAGAACCACATCCCGCACGTCGCGCCGGGCTTCTGGGAGAAGTTTTATTTCAAGCCCGGCAATCTCGGCTATCCCGCCTTCGATACGGCCTACGCGCGCATCGGCGTCTATATTTGCTACGACCGCCACTTCCCGGAAGGCGCACGAATTTTAGGTTTGAATGGCGCGGAGATCGTCTTCAACCCGTCGGCCACGGTCGCCGGACTTTCCGAATACCTCTGGCGACTCGAACAACCGGCGCACGCCGTCGCCAACGGTTATTTCATCGGCGCGATCAATCGCGTCGGCCACGAACAGCCGTGGGACATCGGCGAGTTTTACGGCCAAAGCTACTTCTGCGACCCGCGCGGCCAGTTTTTAGCCGAAGCCCCGCGCGACCGGGACGCGCTCCTCGTCGCCGATCTCGATCTCGACATGATCCGCGAAGTCAGAAACACCTGGCAGTTCTTCCGCGACCGCAGGCCGGAGAGCTACGATGAATTGGTAGCCGGATAGTTTTTTGTCCTGTGAGGGACAAATCTCTGCGAAAGCTCGTTCCGATTGATCATTTTAAAGCTATGTCACTTGTTCACGAGTCGCCCATCAACCTCGCGCAAATCGAGCGCAACTTCCGCGAAATCGCGCCGCCGCTCTCGGAGGCCGAAGCGATCCTCGAATCGCATCGCTGCGTCTACTGCTACGACGCGCCCTGCACGCGCGCCTGCCCGACGCACATCGACGTGCCCGCCTTCATCAAGAAGATCGCGAGTGGCAATCTGACGGGTTCCGCTCGCGTCATCTTCGAGGCCAATCCGATTGGCGCGACATGCGCCCGCGTCTGCCCCGTAGATGTTCTCTGCGAGGGGGCGTGCGTGGAGAAGACTTTGATGGCGAAGCCGATTGAGATCGGGCGGCTGCAACGCTATGCGACGGATGCCGTCCTGAGTCGCGGGCGCGATGTGTTGCGAGCCGGAAAGCCAAACGGAAAATCCGTCGGCATCATCGGCTCCGGCCCATCCGGTTTGTCATGCGCCGCATACCTCGCGCGGCTCGGTTATGCCGTCATCGTCTATGAACGCAAATCGCTCGCGGGCGGCATGGACACCTACGGCATGGCCGAATACAAAATGACGCAACGCGTCTCGCAGGATGAAGTGGCACAGGTGGCGCGGCTCGGCGTGGAGATCAGAACGAACACGGAGATCGGACGCGACATGTCTTTTGCAGAGTTGGAAACGACTCACGATGCGATTTTTCTCGGCCTCGGCCTCGGCCAGACGGCGCGGCTGGGCATCCCCGGCGAACAACTGCCGGGAGTCTACGACGCTCTCGACTTCATCGAAAGAATCAAGACGCGCGACTGGGCGAACGTCCCCACGGGGCGCACCGTCGCCGTCATCGGCGCGGGCAACACGGCTATTGACGCCGTGACGCAGGCCAGACGACTCGGCGCGGAGCGCGTCCTGCTCCTCTATCGACGCACGGCGCGTGAGATGCCCGCCTATGAGTATGAGTATGAACTGGCGAAGCGCGACGCGGTAGAGTTCTGGTGGCAGACTGCGCCCGTCGAAATTCTGCCTGACGCGGACGGCGGGCGGGTCGGCGCGTTGCGTTGTGTCAGGATGGAGGCGAACGAGACGGATGCGGCGAATCGTCGCTCATTTCAACCAGTCGCCGGTTCAGAGTTTGAGATTCCGGTGGACATGGTCATCAAGGCTCTCGGCCAACAAAAGTTGGTCAACTGGCTTTCAGAGATAGCGGGCGTCGAACTCGACGAGGCGGGCCGAGTCATCGTCGCCCCTGAGACGATGCAAACACCTAACCCTAAATTCTTCGCGGGCGGCGACTGCGTCAACGGCGGGCGCGAAGCGGTGGATGCAGCCCAAATGGGCAAACTCGCCGCGCAGGGGATACACTTGACTTTAACGGGCGAGCGGGTGGAATTTGCGGGCGCACATGTGCCGCTTCACGAAGAGACGCATGAATTCAAGGCGTCTTAGCGGAAAGGGGTTTTGGCAAGCCTGAAAGTTAATGTCGCAGCGTCGGATCGCCGCATTCGTTTTGATTGCCAGTGGGTGAATCATTATGTCATCACAACCAACACACAAGTGCACGCTCGAAGAATATTTTACGCTGGAACTGGCGAGCGATGAGAAGTATGAGTTCTGGAATGGCGAAGTATTTTGCATGAGCGGGGCGAGCCTCGCGCATAACCAGATCGCGATGAATATTGGCACGGAGGCGAGCATGCAACTACGTGAGCGCGGCTGTCAGATGCTCCCTGCCGACATGCGCGTTAAAGTTCCGACTTATCCTCCATACCGTTACCCGGACTTGTCGGCATTGTGTGGACAGCCGGAGATCGAAAAAATCAACGGTCTGGACATGCTGCTCAATCCCGCCTTGATCATCGAGGTGCTTTCAAAGTCAACCGAGGGGTTCGACCGGGGCGACAAGTTTACTTACTACAAGTCAATCGCCAGTTTCAGCGAGTACTTGCTCGTCGCACAGCATCGCCCGCATATCTCTCAGTTCGTGAGACAGGAGAACGGCGTCTGGACGTTCAGAGAATTCAACGATCTGACCGACACAGTGCGCTGCGCTTCCGTCCCGTGCGTGCTGGCTCTCCGCGAGATTTATCGCGACGTGACTTTCGAGCCGACGGAGCGGAACGGAGATCAATGGGAACGCGGCGCGAGCGAGCAGTCGCAATAGCATTGAGAGGTAACAGAAAATGGCCGACTTGAAAGTTAATTTCGCTGGCATCGAATCGCCCAATCCCTTCTGGCTGGCGAGCGCGCCGCCGACGAATATGGGTTCGATGGTGGAGCGCGCGTTCGACGCGGGCTGGGGCGGGGCGGTCTGGAAGACGCTCGGCGAGCCGATCCGAAACGTCTGCTCCCGCCTCGCCTCCCTCGATCAGGGGCCGCAACGCATGCTCGGCCTCAACAACATCGAACTCATCACCGACCGCTCGCTCGAAGTTAATCTCAGAGAGATCAGGGAGTGCAAACGCAAGTACCCCAAACACGCGGTCATCGTCTCGCTGATGGTGGAATCGAAGCGCGAGGCGTGGCACGAGATCGCGAAACAAGTTGAGGACACGGGCGCAGATGGCGTAGAGCTAAACTTCGGTTGCCCGCACGGCATGTCTGAGCGCGGCATGGGCGCAGCGATGGGGCAAGTGCCGGAATACACCTGCATGGTCACGGGATGGGTGAAAGAGGCGACGCGCTTGCCCGTTATCGTCAAACTTACGCCGAACGTGACGAGCATCATGCCGCCTGCTCGCGCGGCAGTGCGGGGCGGCGCGGACGCGCTCTCGCTCATCAACACGATCAATTCGGTGATGGGCGTCGATCTCGACACGCTCGTCCCGCACCCGAACGTCAACGGCATGGCCGCACACGGCGGCTACTGCGGCCCCGCCGTTAAACCCATCGCCCTCAACATGGTCTCCGAACTGGCGCGCGACCCGGAAGTGAATATCCCGATCAGCGGCATCGGCGGCATCTCGACGTGGCGCGACGCGGCGGAATTTCTCCTGCTCGGCGCGACCAACGTGCAGGTCTGCACCGCCGTCATGCACTACGGCTACCGCATCGTCGAAGACATGATCGACGGCTTATCAAATTATCTCGACGACAAAAATTTCCTGACCGTCAATGATATCATCGGCAGAAGCGTGCCGCGCGTCACCGACTGGGGCAATCTCGACCTCAACTACAAGACGGTCGCGCGCATTGATCACAGCAAGTGCATTCAATGCAACCTCTGTCACATCGCCTGCGAAGACGGCGCGCACCAGTGCATCCCCTTCACCGAAATCAACGGCCAGCGATTCCCCATCGTCGATGAAACCGAGTGTGTCGGCTGCAATCTCTGCTACCTCGTCTGCCCCTCGCCCGGCTGCATCTCGATGGTGCGACTCGACGACGGCAGCACACCGCTCTCGTGGCGCGAACTGACCACGCGCCAACCGGAGACGATGACCGGCGATTGAGGTCCGGGCGAAACCGCGCGACACGCAAGCGGATGGATTATCAATGGCAAAAGTTTATCTTGATGTGTGCTGCCTGAACAGACCGTTTGACGATCAGACGCATGACAGAATACATCTCGAAGCTGAGGCCGTGCTGCTGATCTTAACTCATGTAGAACGCGGTCGCTGGCAGTGGATCGGGAGCGAGACGCTTGATTATGAAATCGAGCGAACGCCCGACTCAGAGCGGAGGCTGCGCGTCCGGTTGCTGGCAACTGCGGTTGATCATAGAGTCTTGATTGAAGCCGCAGAGGAAGCACGCGCCCGGGAACTGGAGGCATTGGGCTTTCACGCCCTTGATGCGTTGCACCTGTCTTGCGCTGAGAGCGGAGGCGCGGAGGCGCTCTTGACCACCGACGACCGACTGCTTCGTCTGGCAGTTCGTTTCTCGGCACAGCTTCGCATCCGGGTCGCGAACCCGCTAACATGGTTGCAGGAGCAGACAACAGCATGAGCACTCAAACACCAACTTTAGAAGCGTTGCGCCGCGCCGGGCTGGAAGCGCTCGCACGCGAGTTAGGCCCGGTCGGCATGGCGCGCTTCCTGCAACAGTTTGAAATTGGCAGGGGAGATTACTCGGTCGAACGGCATCAATGGCTCGCTCCGGTAGATGTCCAGACACTGGCTCAGCACATCCGGCAGCAGCGGCGCGGGGACGAGTCGTGATAAATGCGGCTCAAGTGGCGCGCATCAATTGTGCTCTCTCTCGTCTGCCCTTCGCCCGGCTGCATCTCGATGGTGCGACTCGACGACGGCAGCACGCCGCAGACATGGCTGTGAACTGACTGCGCGCCAGCCGGAGACGATGTCGGGCGATTAAAAACTGATGCCGGTGACAACAGTGGAGCGGCGGTTAACTTACACAACTTCAGGTTTGTGCTTCTCACACACAGTAAATGGCTTAATTCATATGACCACACCTCACAACATTCCCTCGGCATTCAAAGATGCATTGCGTGATTACGCGACTACGCTTCGTGCAAATTTTTCTTCGACCGTTACGGCCCAGCCCGAAGACCAACTGAAGCCCCCGGTGCAACTTCTCCTGCGCGCGGTGGCGGGGAACGTGCAGACACGCACGGAGGCTCAGGTCGAAGGTTTAGGAGCGCGCCCGGACATCGGCGTCGCCCGGCGTGATTTGCTGTGCGGCTTCGTCGAACTTAAAGCGCCGGGTAAGGGCGCACGCAACGGACGCTTCAAACAGGCCGACAAAAAGCAGTGGGAAAAGTTCAAAGCTCTGCCGAACCTGCTCTATACGGATGGCTCCGAGTGGGCGTTGTATCGTTCGGGCGAACTCATTTCGGAGGTCGTCAAATTTTCGGGCGACGTGACGACTGACGGCGCTAAAGCCTTCGACGATGAAGAGTCCGCCGCGCTCCACACACTGCTACTCGATTTCCTTAACTGGCAACCCATAGCGCCGAACTCGCCGCGCGCTTTGGCGCAGACGCTCGCCCCGCTCTGCCGCCTGCTACGCGAAGATGTACTCGCGGCGACGGGCAAGGCAAATTCGAGTTTGTCGCAATTGGCGGAAGAGTGGCGCGCTTACCTCTTCCCCGATGCGGACGACGCACAGTTTGCCGACGCTTATGCCCAAACGCTGACCTATGCGTTGTTGCTCGCGCGTTTGAGCGGCGAGGCGCAACTAACCGCCGAGACCGCTGCGCTCGCCCTCGACAGCGGTCACGGGTTGTTGGCGCAAACTTTACGCGTGCTGGCGCAGCCCGCCGCGCGCGACGAGATAAAGACCGCCGTCGATCTGCTTGAGCGCGTCGTTGCCGCCGTCGATCCGGCGCAGTTACAGCGGCGGGGCGATCCGTGGCTCTACTTCTACGAGGATTTCCTCGCTGAGTACGATCCCGAACTGCGGCGCAAGCGCGGCGTCTATTACACGCCGATGCAGGTCATCGAAGCGAAGGTGCGACTCGTCGCTGAACTACTCGAAACACATTTCGACAAGTCCTTGTCTTTCGCCGACGACGGAGTAATCTTCCTTGATCCGGCGGCGGGCACGGCAGCTTATCCGCTCGCGGCGATCCGTTACGCGCTGGATCGCGTTGGCGAACGTTTCGGCGAAGGGATGGTGGCGGCGCGTGCGACCGAATGCGCGCACAACGTCAACGCCTTCGAGATTCTGGTCGGGCCTTACGCGGTGGCGCACTTGCGGCTCACGCAGATCATCACGGAGGCGGGAGGCACTTTTCCGGCTGAGGGCGTGCAAGTGTTTTTGACCGACACGCTCGAATCGCCTTACGCCGACCCGCCACAACCGAATCTCTTCGCGCGCAGGTTGACGGAAGAGCATCGCCGCGCGCAAAGAGTTAAGCGGCGCACGCGCGTGCTGGTGTGCATGGGCAACCCGCCTTATGAGCGAGAGCAGCGCGAGGCGGGCGCGGATGAGGGACAGGAACGCAAGGGCGGATGGGTGCGGCGCGGCGACCCCGATGATGCCAACAATCGCCCGATCTTTTTGGACTTCATCGAACCGGCCACACAAGCGGGCGCGGCTGTCCACGTCAAGAATCTGTATAACGATTACGTCTATTTCTGGCGTTGGGTCTTGTGGAAGTTATTCGAGAACCCGGAGGCGAGCGGGCCGGGCATTGTGGCGTACATTACGGCCTCTTCTTACCTGCGTGGTCCCGGCTTCGTCGGGATGCGACAGAAGATGCGCGAGTGTTTCGACGATCTCTGGATCATCGATCTCGAAGGCGACAATCTGGGGGCGCGCAAGACCGAGAATGTCTTCGCGATTCAGACGCCCGTTGCCATCGCCATCGGCGTGCGCTATGGCGAGGCGCAGCCGGAGACGGCGGCGCGAGTTCGCTACGCGAAGATCACGGGAACGCAAGAGGAAAAGTTGGCGCGGCTGGAGACGATCCGCGGTTTCGATGATCTGGCATGGCAGGATTGTTTTCGCGGATGGATGGAGCCGTTTTTGCCGGAGGGCGGGGGCGACTATTTCGCGTGGCCGCTGCTGACGGACATTTTTCCGTGGCAGCATTCGGGCGTGCAGTTCAAGCGGACGTGGCCGATTGGCGAGACGCGCGAGGTTTTGCAGGCGCGGTGGCAGGCGTTGTTAGAACTACGTGGTGAGCAGCGGCGAGCGGCGTTTCGTGAATCACGCGACCGTAAAATTGATCGGCAGTATCCCGCGCTCGACGACTCTGATCGTCGCTTGCCATCGCTCGACACGCTAACATCAGATGCTCCGCATGCTACCCCGACTCGATACGCCTTCCGCAGCTTTGACCGACAATGGGCGTTGCTTGATTCACGTTTGGGAGATTTTTTGCGTCCCGTGCTTTGGAAGGCACATAGCGAGCGACAAATCCACTTGACCAGCCTGGTGACAGGAGTGCTCGGAATTGGTCCCGCCGCTACTATTAGTTCCTACATCCCCGACCTTCATCATTTTCGCGGCTCATTCGGCGGCAAGGACGTGATCCCGCTCTGGCGCGACGCCGAGGCCACGCAGCCAAACATCACGCACGATCTTCTCGCCACGCTCGAACCCGAACTCGGACAGGTCACGCCGGAAGACTTGCTTTGCTACGTCTACGCGCTCCTCGCTTCCCCCGCTTACGTCGAACGCTTCAGCGAAGAACTCACCGTGCCCGGCCCGCGCATCCCCATCACCAAAAACCCGAAACTATTCGCCGACGCCCTCGCCCTCGGGCGCAGGCTCATCCACCTGCACACTTTCGGCGAACGGTTTGTCCCCGCCGGCGAACGGCGCGGCGTCGTCCCGCCCGGACGCGCCCGCTGCCTTCGCGGCATTCCGACCGCCGCCTCCAACTACCCGGAAGAGTTCTCCTACGAACCGGCGCAACAATTGCTCAGCGTCGGCGCGGGTGAGTTCAGCCCGGTCCCCGAAGCCCTCTGGCAGTTCAGCGTCTCCGGCTTACACGTCCTGCAATCGTGGCTCAACTATCGTCTGAAGGAAGGAGCGGGGCGCAAGTCTTCGCCGCTCGACCGCATCCGCCCGCCACAATGGACGGCGACCTTGACACAGGAACTTCTCGAACTCATCTGGATACTCGAATCCACCATCGCGCTGTTACCGCAGGCGGAAGAACTCTTCGCCGCCGTGTTAGATCATCCGACCTTTCATGCGGAGAATTTGCCGGAGCCGACCGCAGATGAACGTAAACCACCCGCACTACAAGACGAGCAGGACGAGCAATTTGATCTGGAAATGTAAGATTCCCCCTCGCGCTTTATATGCCCCTCCAGATAGTTGCTCAAACTCTGATCTTGATTCGGCAGGCGAACAATGTTCGTAGCACAAAAGTATTGCTCGCCGCCTCAACCATCAGGTAGAGTTGCTCCGTATTTATCAGTACGAATGAATGCTTCCTACTCAGGCTGCTCGATTCCGTCCGTGGATGTTCTACCAGCTTCACTTTGGAGAGTGTGCGATGAAAAAAGAGATGAAACAATTGGTGCTTGATCTGTCTGAAGTTGGCGCTGACGACGTTGCTCTGGTCGGGGGCAAGTGCGCCAGTCTGGGCGAACTGTTTCGCGCGCTCGTGCCAAAAGGCGTCCGCGCGGTGGATGGTTTCGCCACGACGAGTGAAGCCTACCGCCGCCTGCTCGCGACAAATAAACTGGATGCGCGCCTGCGCGAACTGCTCGGCGGACTCGACTGCGAAGACCTCGAAGCCCTGAGCGCCGCCGGGCGCGAGGCTCGCGCCCTCATGCTGGAAACGCCGCTGCCCGACGATGTCCATGAAGCGATCCTAGACGCCTATCACCGCCTCTGCGAACGCACCCGCCGCTCGTGCGAAGTCGCCGTGCGCTCGTCGGCAACCGCCGAAGATTTACCGGATGCTTCGTTCGCCGGGCAACAAGATACGATCCTGAACGTGCGCGGCGAGCAGGCGCTCATCGCCGCCTGTCACCAGTGCTTCGCCTCGCTCTGGACGGATCGCGCCATCTCTTATCGCACCTCGCGCGGCTTCGACCACTTCGATGTCGCGCTCTCCATCGGCGTTCAACCGATGGTGCGTTCCGACCTCGCCACCTCCGGCGTGATGTTTACGCTTGACACCGAATCGGGCTTCCGCGACGTGGTCACGATCAACGGCGCGTGGGGGTTAGGGGAGGCTATCGTGCAAGGCATGGCGACGCCCGATGAATGGGTCGTCTTCAAGCCCACCTTGCGAGAGGGCGCACGGGCTATCGTCAGTCGACGCCTCGGCAGCAAGGAAGTCAAGATGGCCTACGGCCCTGACGGTCACGGCACGCGGATTCGCGAAGTCGTCGCGGCGCAACGCCGCCGCTTCTCGCTCGAAGACTACGAGGTCTTACAGCTTGCACGTTGGGCGTGCCTCATCGAGGAGCATTACTCGGAGCGCGCCGGTCAGGATCAGCCGATGGACATCGAGTGGGCGAAGGACGGCATCAGCGGCGAACTCTTCATCCTGCAAGCGCGCCCCGAAACGGTTCATTCGACCAACCGCGAAAACTTCGTGCTCAACTACCGGCTGACCGGCGAGCACAGTTCCCCGCTCGCCACCGGGCAAGCCGTCGGCGAAAAGATCGGACACGGGCGCGTTCATGTGTTGGCCGATCCCGATCACCTCGC
>JBPCIP010000179.1:0-29123 GCA_051006195.1 Pyrinomonadaceae bacterium | reverse complement strand
ACGCCGTCCAATCTTCCGCCACGCGCACCTCAACCTGCATCGCCGCCGACATGACGACTTCACCCGCCGCAGGACTGACGATGAGCACTTCGCCGGGCGCAACCGCCGCGACCGTTTCGTTCGCTTCAACTTCGTAAGTGCCAGCCGAAAATTTAGCCGTCTCATTCGCGCCGGAAATCTTTTCGATGCGCGGCTGCGGCGGCGCGGGCTTGATCCTGGAAGTCTGCGCGGGCGCGGGCGGCGGCGCAATTGTTCGAGTTGATTCGGTGGGCTGTGTTGCACTGAGCGGAGCGCGCGTGTGGTTGCTCGCGCGCGACTCATTTTGTGTTTCATCGTCGCCCGCCGCGTTCGCGTTTTGCAGCGCGAAGTTCTGGCGCAGGAGCGTGCCGCCGCCGAGCGGGGTGCGGAGCAGCCGCGTCCAACTGCGACCGGAGCGGCGGCCTTCGTCCGCGAGCGCGAAGCCGCGCGGGAGCGTGACGGGGTCGAGGGCGATGACAACCGCGCCGTCTTCGACTGACGGCAAATTGTACATGCCTTCCGCGTCGGTCAAAACCGCCTGCCCGTTGTCGAGATAGAGACGCACGCCTGCCATCGCGCGGTCGCCGTCGTCGTACATACCGTTGCCGTTGTGGTCCACGAAGACGCGCCCGATGATGATCTGGCGCGTGGAGAAGACGCCGCGCCCGACGCGGACGATGGCGCGCGCCGGATTGGTCGAGACGCGTTCGCCCGAAACGAAGACGCCCGTGGCGGTCGCGGAGTTTGTCTGATCGCCTTCGCGCGCATTGACGCCGATGCGCGTGCGATAAACGAGCGAGGCGCGTGCGCCCGCATTGAGTGTGCCGAGATAGAAAGTCAGTTCGTTGCCGTTGACTTGCGGTTCGACCGGGTGCGGCGCGGCGGGCGGGAGGTGCAGTTGCGCCGTGCCCGGCGCGTAGTGGAATGATTGCGGCAAGAGGTCGCGGACGACGACATCGCGCAAAACGCCCTGCGTCGTGTTGCGCGCTTCAACGCGGTAAGAAACGACATCGCCGATCTCGGCGCGTTGCTGGTCAACCTGCTTGCTGATCTCAAGCGTCTGCGCTTCAAAGAGCGGGATGTTGAGGGCGACGCTGGCTAAATTTTCGAGCCGCACGTCCGCCTCTGCAAGGGCGAAGCTGCCAGCCTCGGCGAGCGGCTGCCCGTCGAGCGCACGCACCGTGGCGTGATAGAGACCGGGGGCGATGGCGGCGGGGCGCACAGCGAATTCCAACATGCGCGTGCGATAGCCGGGGGCGGTAACATTGACGAAATAAGTGGCGGGCGCGGCGGGCGAGCCGATCTGCTCAGGGCTGAGGGCGAAGCTGAAGAGGCCGCCGCGCGTGGTGAGAAAAGGATTGTCGTTCGCTTCGTTCGGCGTGTAGCCGACGCCGGCGGCGGTCGTGAGCGGCGTCGTCGAGTTCGGGTCGGCCACGAGCATGATGCGTGCGCCGTTGATCGTGACCGCGCCGCCGCTGCGTCCCGCGTAGACTGTGCCGAAGGGATTGATGACGGCGATGGCGGCGACGCTGTTGATGCTGTCGAAATTTTCGCCGCTTAAAGTCGCCATGTTGACTGCGCCCGTGCCCGGCGCGATGTCGCCCGTGACGAGAGCGCGAAAAGCGACGTTCACAACTTCATCGGGTTGCATCGCCGCGAGCTTGATTTCAAAACGGCGGGAATGGACGGCGCGGCCTTCGTCCGTGTCGTCCGCATCGGTGAGCGCGCGTGCGCCGAGACGAAGCGAGCCAGCGACGTACTGGAGTCCGGCGGGCAGATCGTCGGCGAGCAGCACGCGGCGGGCGACGACCGAGCCGCTGTTGCGAAAACTGACGGTGTAGTCGAGCGTCTGGCCGGGCGCGGTGGTGACGCGCTCTTGAGTGTTGACGAGTTTGGAGGGCGGCAGCGCGGGGTTGTCGGGGTCGGTGAGGCGCGCTCGCTCGCCGACGGTGTTGATGATCGTGCCCGTGTCTTCGGCCATGCCGTTCACCGTCGTGGAAACATTGGAGCGGGCGGTGAGACGGATGGCGAGTTGCGTCTGCGGTGCGCTCGCATTTACGTCCACAACGGCGAGCACGCCCACGCAGGCGCGCGGCGCGAGTCGCGGCGACATCGTCGAATTGAGATTGATGAGGGTGTCGGCGTCGGTCAGAGCGCCGGTCTCGTCAGTGTCGAAATAAAAATTGACGACGGTGGCCGGGGCCGAGACTTCAGCGCGCGTGATGGTGTAGAGGTCGGGTGTGTTGCCGAGATTGCAGACGCGAAAGAGGCGCGTGATGCGCTCCTGCGGAGCGATGGTGGCGGAAGGGGCGGTTTCGTCCGGGGTGACGACGACGGAGGAGACGGCGCGGACGATGACGGTGATGGTAGGCGAGACGGTGGCAAATTCGTGCCCTTCGTCATCGGCATAAATCGCTTCGGCGCGATTGGAAATAACCGAGTCCGCCGGAGTTTGTTGAAGCTGCGCGAATCCCGCGTGCGGCGCAAAGAGCAGCGCGAACGCGAGCAAGGCGGCGACAACAAACTTGGCGGAGGTTTCGGTCAGCATTGTGGTTTGGCGCTCTGGCTCTGAGCTTGAGATAAGGAGCACGGGTGGATTGAAAAAAAGGAAGCGGCGCGGGTTGCCGGAGCGTGAACGGAGCAAAGACTCACGTTCCGCCGCGCCGCTTCCGAAACGGGGCGCGTTGTCGGGGCGTCAGCCTTAATTGATAAGGCGACGGAAACGGAACGTGCCGGAGGCTCCGGGCGCGACGCTCGGAACCGTGTCCTTGAGGTGGTTCGTCGCAGTTGTCACCGCGCCGCCACCGCTGCCGTCCGTGATCACGCCGCTGCTGCTGTCGGCGGGCGCGGGCGAAGTGACCTGAGTGGTGAAAGTCGCCCAGTTGTTTCCTCCGGCAGCACCGTCCTCTGTGATAACGAGGTTGGTTGCCGTCAGCGAAGAACTGCCCGAACCTGCCGCGGCGCTTGTCATCACGTTCGAGTAAGTGATGATGTATTCGATGATCGCGCCCGGCACGCTGGCCGACGGATTGCCATCGCTGTCGAACACGTTGGCCGTCTTGTCGAGGCGGACAAAGCCCGTGTAGAGGCGGTCAATCGTCTGGTTCGTGCTGCCGGACGTGTTGGCGGAAGCGGCTTGAATGACGGTGGCGAAGCCGGTGAGGATTTGCTGTCCGGTGGGAGCGGTGACGCGCACGAGGACGTTCGCCGTGTTGCCGTAGGCGACGGCGAGCGAGACGGTGGCGCCGCCGGAGACGGTCGTGTAAGACGTGCCGCCGTTCGTGCTGATCTCGACGGTGAAACCGGAGGGCACGGTCGGCGCGCTGAGCGTGAATGTGTCGTTGGCGTTGCCGGTGTTCTGCACGGTGTTGGTGAAGACGATGACGCCGCTGGCGTCCGTCGAGCAGGCCGGAGTTTGCGCACCGGCGCACGGCGGGATGCCCGCGATGCCGGTCGTCACGCTGCGGTTGGTGAAGTCGTCGTTGTTATCGTTCGGGCCAACTGCGGCGGGCTGGCCGCTCGGCCCGATGAGCACGCTGCCGACTGCCTGCAAGAGCGTAGGCAACTGGAAGCCCTGCGTCGCGCTGAGAGTGCCGCCCAGCAGCGGTTCGTTGAAGTCCGCGTTGCCGTCGCCTTTGTTGGCGATAGCGTCGCCCGATTGATCCGTGATCACGGCGCTCACCGTGTTCGTGGCGAAAGCATCGATGATGCCGTAGACGGGAGCGGTTGCGTTCAGCGTAGTGATGGTGAGAATCAGGGGAACGCTCGTGCTGCACGCGCCGCCGCCCGCAAGCGACGCGCCCGCATTGAAAGCAACGCGCGTGACGGATGAGAGCGTGCCGGGTGCGCTGGTGCTCCACGTCGCCGACTGCGGCGCGGTGGAGAGCGCGCTGGTGGTGTAGAGCGTGCCGGCGGGGAATGAATTGGTGGCCGCAAGTGTCGTGCCCGCCGGGATGGGCGCGACCGTGTAGATGCCGCTCGACGCGCCGAGACTCATCGCGGCGGCGGCGCGGTTGCCGTCGTTGCATGCCTGCACGCCGTAAGTGATGTTCGAGCCGAGCGCGACCGGCCCCGCCGGGACGCTCAGGACGGCACGCAGTTGCACGTCGTTTTCGACCGACGCGCTGATGTCGCCGCGCGCTTCGCGCAGGCCGTTGACGGACGAGGCGGAGACGGTGCGGACTTCGCGCGCCGAACTATCCGCCGGCTGATTATCGAAGTTCGTGCCGGTCGCGGTGTCGCCAAGAAGGACCTGCACATTCTGTCCGGCGGTGGCCGATGCGCTCACGGTGGCGCGGACGATGACGGTGGCCGAGGCGTTCTGCGCGAGCGAGTGGAGCACGTCCGCGCCGTTGGCGAAGATGTCGGTGTCGCCTGCGCCGACGATGTTGTCGCCATTGTCGATGACGGCAGCCGTGATCGTGCCGGGGCCGCTCAGGGTCAGGCTCTGGCCGTTGGCGAGAAAGCGCACCTGATTGGAGAAGTTGCCGATGTTGGTGACGGTAAACACGTAATTGACGTTCGTCTGTCCGGGCACAACAGCGGGGTTGCTCGCCGCGTCGGGCGTGATGCGCAAGCCCGAGACATTGGCGACCGTGACCGTCACAGTGTTGGAGACGGAACTATAACTGTTGGAGCCGTCGGAATAGACGGCGCTCGCCTGGTTGGAGATGATCGTGCCGCCGCTGGTCTGGGCCGGTGCGGGCGTAACGAAGGCGCAGGCAATCGCCAGCAGGGCGACGAACGACCGCAGCAGGAACGCGTGGGTGACGGGAGGTAGGATGCGACTTATCTTCATATCAATCCTCAAATTTTTTAGTTGGGAGACTCACCGGAAGCGGGAGGCCGACCAAGAAGTCCGACCAGATGGAAAGAGACGGCGGCGTCTCCTGAGCGGCGGCGGGAAGCACGCATTTACTTGACGCGCACTTTGTAGGAAGCGGAGAGCGTCGCGCCCGCTGCGAGCGGGTCGTTCCAGTCGTAGCTCACCTGCGTGTACATCGAGACGGGCGCGGGCACGCGCTTCGACGTACCGTCAGCCTGTTTCTCTTCGATCATCGGCTGCGGCGAAAAATTCTTGCCGCCGTCGATGCTGTAGCTGACCGTCGCGCCGTACTCGGCGACGGCGCTACCGGCAACGAACAAAGTGCCGTGCGGAATCTGCCCCGTCGTTTTGTAGCGGCGCGCGGGCGCATCGCCTTCGTTCGCGCTCGTGATCGTCCAATCCAGAATTTCGCCTGGGTTGACGGCAATCCCTTTGTCGAGCGCGATACTTTGGTCGGCGCGCTTCACCGAGCCGGAGAGTTTGACTTTCACTTCCGGTTGTCCGCCTGCGGCGGCGGCGGTGCGGGCGGCGAACTGTCGCTGCGCAAGCGTGGCGGCTGCCGTGCTGACTAACAACAGGCAGAGCGCAACGACGGTCACGGCTGGCATCTTTCTCTTCAACTTCTTCATGGCATGTCTCCTTCAAATAATCAAATAATCTGGCAAATAGTCCGGGACAATCTTCACGCCGGGCGACGGAAGATTCCGGCGAGAATTCTTTAATTCAGAGTCGTGCGCGGCCAGGTTGTTGCCGCCGCGTGGTTGGTTTCGTGAGCGCGCACGCGACGGCGTGCATAAAATCTTCAACGGCGAGCGAGCGCGGCAGCACGGCGGCAAACATTTCGCGGCCACCACCACCCATGCGGGCGAATTCGGTCGGGCGTTCATGCAAACCGATGAGCGGCACGCGCGGAGCGATCTCAAGCAGAGCTTCCACTGCGCCGGAGCGTCCGAAGCCGGCCATGTCGAGGCCGAAGGCGATGAGATCGAAACGACCCGCCGCCGCCCCGCGCAACATGTCCATCGTATGGCGGCAGGTTTCGGCCTCGTGCCCTGCTGCACAGAGCGCGGCCACCAGCCCTTCAGCCATCACCCAGTCGTCATCGCAAATCATCACTCTCGCCATTTCTGCGTCTTGCTCTCTTCCTCGCCTTGTTCGATCAACAAAACATGGTTGATCAATGAACAACAAATCAATCTGCGTGCCACGCTGGAAGATTTCTTCACTGCACTTCCTAAATGCTGCAATAGTAGAGTTTATGGAATTGACTCAAGATGGGACGGGCGCACGGGCGGATGAGCGCCTGACAAACACGACTGACGTTTTGTCAGGATATTGACAACTTGTCAGCTTTCGCTGATGAAAGTTATAATCGAACCAGTCAATGCTTGAGACTGTTGCGAACGAGGTCGCTTATGCGTCCCGCCAAGACCCTGCGCGAAGCTTATAATCTTGCCGATCCGACTCAACCCTTACCATCGGGCGATCCGCGTTACGTGAACTGCAACGACGTGCGGGGCAATGAAGATACCGTCACACAGATGTTCAGGACGATCTCCTTTTCCGACAAATACACGCACCAACTTTTTACCGGCCATCGTGGATGCGGCAAATCAACCGAACTGCTCCGGTTGAAAGAGCGATTGGAGAACGATGGGTTTTGTGTGGTTTATTTCGAGGTTGATAAGTTCCTCGATCCGAACGATCTCATTTATACCGATTTGTTATTGTCTATCGCCCGGCGAGTGGTGGAAGAGTTCAGCGACGAGGGCAAAGAGGTTTTACTCAGGGATGAGATGGAAGAAGCCTTGCAGCCGATTGAACGCTGGTTCTCGGAAGTTGTCTATCAACAAAATGAATGGAACGCCGTACAGCAGCAATTGGAAGCGGAAGTCTCGCTTGGGATCGGCTTGCCCAAAGTAGTCCCGTTGATCGGGCGTTTGTTTGCCAAATACACAGGGCAGATCAAAACCGGGGCGGACATCAAGACGGAAATCCGCAACAAACTCGACCGGCAAATTTCCCAACTCATCGAACAACTCAATGATTTGATTAGCCGGATAGATATTGAATTGCGTAAGCGCGGCAAGAAGGGCGTGATCGTCGTTGTAGACAATTTAGACCGGGTGACGTTGAAAGAACTGAGCGACGGACGCACCTCGCACGACGCGCTTTTTATCGAACACGGCGAGCAGCTATGCGCCCTTCGTTGTCATATCATCTACACGGTTCCGATCTCGATGATGTACGCGCGCAAGGCGACCATCTTACGCGGTATTTTCCTGGACAGCCGGGTTCTCCCGATGATCAAAGCGCATGAGCCGAAAGCGAAAGGCGGCGGCGATTCGCCGGAAGGACTGGATCGTTTGCGCGGCATCCTCGACCAGCGAATCGACGTGGCGACGCTCGCAGACTCCGATGCCATCACGTACCTGTGTCGCGCCAGCGGCGGACACCCGCGCGACTTGATGACCCTCGTGCGCCACAGCATCGAGTACGCCGATGAAGCGCAGCCGCAGCCGATCACCCGGCACGCCGCCGAGCGCGCCGAGGCGCGTTTGGTGGCCGCCTTCAGCCGCATGGTTCCCGACGAGCACTTTGAGAAATTGGTGCAAGTCCATCAGACGAACGACATCCCGAATGACACCGAACACCAGAAGATGCTTTTCAACTTGAGCGTCCTCGAATACGCCAACGGCATCGAACCATGGCACGACGTTTACCCGGCGGTGCATAAACTCAGCCGGTTCAAGAAGGCATTAGAAGATGAGCGCGCCCGACGACTTGACCTCGACCATTGACGCGGCGGCGGAACCGCCGGAAGTCATCGTGCGCCGGCTCGTGCGCGCTCTCGACTTCGCCGAAGGCTTCTGGCTCGGCTTCGTCAAAAGCAACCTCCACGCGCAAAGGCTCAACGCCGTCGCCGCCTGCCGGGAACTACTCGACGCCCTCAACATCCGTCTCGTCGAAATCGAACTGACCGCGCCGCTCAATGACCCGCTGCCAATTTTGCGAGACCGCCTTGCACAAGAGCGAAGTATTGTTGAAGCGCCTGCTCACGCTCTGAGCGAGCAGGTGGAAACAAGTCTCGGTAAACAACAAAAGATTGTCTTCTTTGTGTATGGGCTGGAACACGCCATTCCTTCTTCCGATGTTTACCCGCCGGCGCTTTCATCGTTCAATCTGAACCGGGAACTCTACCGGCAGGATATACCTTGCCCCCTCGTCCTCTGGCTCCCCGACTATGCCCTCACCGCGCTGGCTCGCGGCGCACCCGATTTCTGGGCATGGCGCAGCGGTCTTTATGAATTCACGCCCGAAGTTGATCTTGCGGAGCGCGCCCTTGCACCGATTCGCTATGAAGAAGACCATTTAGCTAGCAGCTTCTCCAAAGGAGCCAAGCGTGAACGACTTACTCTGTTGAAGGGTCTGCTGGCAGACTACTGCGAGTTAGGAGATGGCGCGCATGAACGAGAAGTACAAGTCGATATCCTGTTAAAAATAGGATTTATGCACCATGAATTAGGAGAGTGGAGCGAGGCGAAGCAGGCCCTTGAGAAAGCCCTTGAAATAGCCCGTGAGCAAGCAGATAATCGACGGATCGCTACGGCTAGTAACAATCTGAGTATCCAGCTACACAAGATGGGTGACTACATGGGCGCACGACAACTTCTCAAAGAGAGCCTCAAAATTAATCGCGCCTTAGAGAATAAGTCAGGAGTGGCAGCATCATTACACCAGCTCGGCACATTCGCAGGTGATTCAGGTGATTACTCCGATGCGAAAGGTTTTTACGAAGAGAGTCTGAAAATAAACCGCGAGCAAGGTAATACGCGGGATGCCGCCTTAACTCTTTGGGGATTGGCAATAATTGCAGACCAGCAAGATAAGAGAGATGAAGCGCGCGATTTATATCAGCAAGCACTTAATACTCTTTATGAGGTGGGTGATAAGGTAAGCATCGCAGGCGTGCTTCACAACCTTGGCATATTGTCAGTGGCTTCAGACGATTATGCAGAAGCGAAACGATTTTATCGGGAAAGCCTCGGTCTAAAACGTGAACTAGGTTATAAATCGGGGGAGGCTATATCACTCCGTCAACTTGGTCTATTAGCCTTTAAGTTAGGTGACTATACAGAAGCGAGAGATCTCTACCGAGAAAGTCTTAGCATTGCGCACGAAGTAGGTCATAGGGGTGGGATGGGGGCAACATTACATGACCTCGGATTGTTGGAGGAGGCAGAGGGAAAATACAGCGAAGGAATTGAGCATTTAAGGCAGGCAGAAAAAATTATGTTGGAGTTAGATATTCAGAAAACTGTAATGCTTATTAGAACGGCCATAAAGAGATTAGAAGAGAAAGCCGCCGCTCAGTGACAGACGCCTCACGCGGTCATTCCCCTTCCTTAACATTCGTTTCATATTCGCGCAGCTTGCGATAGAGAGTGCGGGCGGAGATGCCGAGGATGACGGCGGCGCGGTCGCGGTTGCCGCCGGTCTCTTCGAGAACGCGCAGGATGTGCAGGCGTTCGAGTTCTTCGAGGGTGCGAGTGGAAGATGCGGCGTCGGAAGCAGAAGCGGCGTCGGGCACTGGCAACGAACCGGGTGACGTGTTTTGCGTTTGCCGGTTGAGCGGCGGGAGTTGGGCAACTTCTATCCGGTCGCTGTCGGAGAGGGCGGCGGCGCGTTCGATGGTGTTGCGCAGTTCGCGCACGTTGCCCGGCCAATCGCAGGCTTCGAGATGGCGGCGCGCGGCAAGCGAGAGGGAGAGCGCGGGTCTTTGAAAGCGTTCGCGGTAGAGCGCGAGAAAATGATCGATAAGGGCGGGGATATCCTCACGGCGCTCGCGCAGCGGCGGCACATGAAGCGAGATGACGTTGAGGCGATAGAAGAGGTCGGCGCGGAAACGGCCCTGCTGCACGTCGTCGGCGAGGCGGCGGTTGGTGGCGGCGATGACGCGCACGTCCGAGGCGTGGTCGCGCGTGGAGCCGACGCGGCGGAAGCGCCCCTGTTCGAGAAAGTGGAGCAGCTTGACCTGCATGGGCGCGGGCAGATCGCCGATCTCATCGAGGAACAGGGTCGAACCGTCCGCCGCTTCGATCAAGCCGCGCTTCATCGCCGTCGCGCCGGTGAAAGCTCCCTTCTCATGGCCGAAGAACTCGGACTCGAACAGTGATTCGGGCAACGCGCCGCAGTTGATCGTGATGAGCGGCGCATCGGCGCGGGCGCTGCGGGAATGAATGAAACGCGCGAGCACGTCTTTGCCCGTGCCCGACTCGCCCGTGATGATGACGGTCGAATCGAGCCGCGCCGCCGTCTCGGCAATCGAGCCGAGTCCACGCATCGCCTCGCTCGCGTGGACCAGCGTTGTGGGCACGCTTTCTTCCGCCGACGGCGCACTGCTGCTGCTGCTGCTGCCGCGACTCGCCGCCGCGCGCAACGAAGCGTTCTGCCTGACGAGCCGACGCTTCTCCTCGGCCTTGCGAATGACGGCTTCCATCTCGTCAAGCGTAGAAGGTTTGGTGAGATAGTCGTAAGCGCCGAGCCGCATCGCTTCGATCCCCGTGCCGAGCGAAGTGTCCGCCGTGAGCATGATCACTTCGGGGGGATCATCGAATTTCCTGATCTCGCGCAGGGCGTCGAGTCCCGTGATGCCGGTCATCCGAATGTCGAGCATGACGACATCGTAGTCCGTCGCCCGCAACGCTTCAATTGCTTCCTCGCCCGAAGCCGCCGCTGCCATCTCAAAACCCGAACGCGACAACTGCTCCGTGACGAGCCGCCGCAAAAGCGCATCGTCATCAACCAACAAGACGCTGATCTTTCGCGTCATCCTTCAGCCCTTAACTCCGGCGCGCGGCGTGGCAGCCAGAGACGAAAGCGGCTGCCTGCGCCGGGTTTGGATTCGACCGTGAGCGCGCCGCCCAGAGATTCGGCGAGCGTGGTTGAGATGGCGAGGCCGAGACCCGACCCCCTGCCTGCCTCCTTCGTCGTGTAAAACGGCTCGAAAATGCGCCCGAGCATTTCCGGCGGAATGCCCTGGCCGGTGTCGGCCACTTCGATGCGGACGCGCCCGCCGTCGAGCAACGTCGAGACGTGGATCGAGCCGCGCCCTTCGACGGCGTCGAGCGCATTTGTTAAAAGGTTGTCGAGAATCTGCCGCACCAACACTTCATCCGTCGCCACATCGCCGAGTTGCGGGTCGAGGGCGGTTCTCAAAGTTACGCCGCGCGCTTCTTCGCGCTGCGACAGAAGCATCACGCCGCGTTCGGCGAGCGCGTTGAGATCGCACAGCTCGCGGCGGGCGCGACGCTGGCGCGACAGATCGAGCAGGCCGCGCGTGATGGCTTTGCACCGGAGCGCCTGCCGCACGATCTCTTCGAGATAAAAATTCCACGAGCGTTCTTCGGCAAGCGCGCTCGTGGCGGGCGTCGAACGCAGGTCGCGCAGGGTCGCTTCGGCGCAGGTCGTGATGGCGGCGAGCGGGTTGTTGATTTCGTGCGCCACGCCTGCCGCGAGTTGGCCGACGGTGGCGAGGCGGCGCGAGCGGGACAGTTGTTCCTGCATCTCCGAGATTTGCGTGACATCGCTCCACGTAATGACGCTCGAACCGCGCCCGCCTTCCACTTCATCAAGCGGCGCGACCGCCACCAGATAACGCCTCCCGTCTTCAGCCTGAATTTCAAAAGACGAAGCCGCGCCCGTCCGTGGATTCATGTTGAAGGCGGCGGCGCGTTCGCCGAAGAGACGCGCGAAGGCGGCGGAACTCGTGAGGCCGATGGCTTCGGCGGGCTGCTCGAAGCCCATCATCTCGGCGGCCATCGCGTTGCAGCGCGTCAGACGCATCCCGGCGTCGTGGACGATGATGCCGTCGGGCATCGCGTCGAAAGTCTGCTCCCAGATTTTTTTGCCCGTGCTGACCGTCTCCAGCAGGCGCGCGTTGTCGAGCGCGAGTGCGGCCATCTCCGCGAGGCTTTCGAGCAGTTCCTTCTCTTCGGCGGTGAAACGATGCGTCGTGCGATAACCGACGACGAGCACGCCGAGCGTTTCGCGCCGCGCACGCAGCCGCACCAACGCCAGATCGCGCACGCCCTCCGCGCTGTGCAGCGGGAACTCGCTCGCCGGAAGTTCGCCGCCGAGATTGCGTACCTCTATGATCGACATCTCATCGGAGGCGGCGGCGGCGTGCTCCGCAAACATGCCGCGCAGTGGGTTGACGATCTCTTCCGCCTCTCCCGCGCCCGACGAGGTGAAACCACTGGTCGCTCTCCACGTCACCGTGCGTTCGGCGACGGAGAGACTGGCGATGCTGGCCGTGTCCGAGCGCATCACGCGCCGCACCATCTGGACGACGCTGCGCAAGGTCGCCGCGCTCTCGCTCGGCGTGCTCACAGCGACGCGCTCGCCGGGCGTCGCTTCAGAGGGTGGCGGCGATGGCGCAGTCGTCTCTGGTTGCGTGTGCGCCGCCTCTGGCCGGTTCTTCAGCGGGTCGGTCATCTTCTTCTGGAAGGTCGGGGCTGTCTTCTCTCAGTTGACGTGGAAAATCCTGCGGCTCGAATTGCCTGTCATCTTCCACGCACGCCGCCCCTGCGTCAAGCGAAAAATAAATTATCTCCGAAGCGTTCGCCCCGTCGCCGCCGCGATTTTCTTTCAGGTGACGGGCGCAGACGGCATCGCCGGAGACATGCTTCGGTAAATTTTGCGGCTTTTATCAAGCAATCAAGAACGGCATGCGCGTTGCCCTGCAAAGGCGACGGTCAACAAAATTTAGCGGCGATGACGGAGAAGAAGTCTCATGCAACAAACAGCAAACATCTTACGGCGGTGCGGCGCACTTATGTTGCTCGTGCTGCTCGTCGGTGCGGCGCAGGCATCGGCGCAGAACTCTTCCGATACGGATCAACCTGACTACTCCGAACTCGGACGCGCCCGCCGCGCGCGCGCGCACGACCGCGAACAAGCGCGGGCGCAGCGACAGCAATCCGACTGTGACATCCTGCGCGCCGCGCGCACCATTCACATCAGCCCGAACCGGCATATCAGCGCCGACTATCTCGAATACAAACTCGACAAGCTGCCGGAGTTCGCTCAATGGCGACTCTCCATCGTGAAGGATCGGGAGCGGGCCGACCTCGTCATAGAGATTCACCAGACCGCGCTCAACTACATCTTCAGCATCATTGAACCCGCATCGAGCATCGTCGTCGCCAAAGGCAAAGTCGTCGCCATCAACGGGCGCATGGCCGCCGAAGACATCTCCCACCAGATCGTCAAACGCATGCGCGCCGTCCGCGCGCTGCCGTGAACTACGAATCAAGACGACGCGTCTGAAGATTACCCGGCGCGCGGCGGCTACCGGCTACAGGTTTTGAAACAACGGAGCAAACAAAAAGGCGGCTCGCGTCGTCGCTCCCATTAACTGCTTCTTCGGAAAAACGGGATGAGATGAACATAATGCTGGCGGAACTCATAATCACCCTACTGCTTATTTTGAGCCTCTCCAATACATCGACCGCCGGCCTCTCCGTCAGGCGAAATGATAACGAGGCCGCACAGAGCGCGAAGAAAGAAGAGCGTGAGGCGCGGGCGTTAGCGGTTGAGGTAGTGCTCCGTTTGAAAGAGACGGGCGAGAGCGGCTCGCTTGACCCGGAGTTTTTTCTGGATAATTTCGCGGAGCGATTTCAACAGTTCATCAAGAGTGAGCCTGATTTCAACAGCGAGCCTGACCTCCGCGGATTGATGGATGCAATCGAGCTTCAAGTCATCCTCGACGCCAGCCCTGCTGACTTGCGCCGCGCTTACTTCACACTAATAAACTTTTGGATTCAGTGTGACTTGATGTTGGAACACATGAACACGCTCGACTCCGACCGGGGTCGCCGCAGCACGCTCAGAGAGATGCTCCCGCCTGACTTCTTCACAATTGCCGCCAGCGATCCATTGCTCAATTTAATCAACGAGGCGTTAGAAAACGAAACGGCGAGCGCTGACAGCGAAGAGGACGAAATCATCAGCGGCGAGAGGTTGAAGGCCGCCAGAATTCGCACCATCGGGCGGCTGCGTTCATTTACCGATAAAGTGGAAAAGGGCGTGGAATTGATGCGCGAAGGCGTAAAAAAATTGAAGTCGGAGGCGGCGTCTAAAGGACAGCCTGCGAGCGTCAGAGTCGCGCCCGAAGAAAGACGCAGTTACCACGACGAGCATGTTTATCGGCTGGAGTCTGAAATTCTTGAGGAAGGATTTTTCGGCCTTCCGCCGGGGACGCGTCTGATTCACGTCAGACTTTTCCCCTACGCCTTTGTCATGGTCCGCTCCGAAGGGCGGCTCAAACTTCTGGGTGTGCTTCCCGATTTCGATGGCGATTGAAAGCTAAATTTGTTCGCACAATCAAAAGGGGGCGACTCGATAAAAGTCGCCCCCTTTTGATTGGTCGAATCGCTTTGCTTTTCACCCGGCCTTCGGCGCGACGGCGCGCACCTCGGCGGAAACTCCGTCTTCGTACTTCTTGAAGTTCCGGTTGAACCGTTCGGCGAGTTCACGCGCTTTGCGGTCGTAGGCCGCCGGGTCTTGCCAGGTGTTGCGCGGGGAGAGGACTTCCGCCGGCACGTCGGGGCAGGAGACGGGGACGCCCACGCACGACATGGCATTGTTTCTTTCTATCCTTTGGCAATCTTCACTTAAATAAATTTTCATAACTTCAACATTTAAATAAGAAAATAGCTTATATCTCGGTTGAAATATTTGCTTTTACATCACCTCTGTTGTACAACAACTTTGTTGTACCGTGCTCTCGATTTGCAAGGAGTCTTTACATGGTGAGTAACTTAGTTGGCCCCCCGGTGCGTTTGGATGATTTCTACGGGCGCGACTCGTTCGTCGAGTTGGTATGGGAAAAATTAGCAACTGGCAATGTGCTATTGGCGGCTCCGCGGCGTTTCGGGAAAACGAGTGTCATGTACCGTCTCATGGATCGTCCCCGTGATGGATATACGTTTGTTCATGCTGATCTTGAGCATATGGCGCAACCTGCCGAACTGATCACGCTGCTTGCGGTGCAGCTTGCAAGGGCTACGGATGGCAGGCTCGCGAAAATAGCGCAGAGCTTGAGTTACTTTCCACAGGCTCTGTGGTCTGGTGTGCGGAGTACGATTGATGAGGTTGAACTGGTTAACGTCAAGCTAAAACTTCGGGAGGAGTTACGTCCACGCTGGCAGGAGAGTGGGGAAGAACTTTTCAAAAAGATTGCCGGGCTACAAACCCCGGTCGTCTTCGTGTTAGATGAATTTCCAATGATGATCGACCGGATGGCTCGCTCCGAGGCTCATCGGGAAGAGGCAAAAACTTTGCTCCACTGGCTGCGGACAATTCGCCAGTCACCGGATTTGAGGAATGTGCGATTCCTGATCGCCGGCTCGATTGGGATCGGGCGGGTGCTCAATGAGTTGGGTGAAATAAATGCCATTAACGATTTCGAGCAAGTGAGACTTGAGCCGTTTACACAAAAAGTAGCGACCGCTTTCATAGGTGAGTTAGCGAAGACGAAAACAATAAGTCTCGATGATCCGACCAGACAACAGATGCTTGATCTCATTGGCGCGCCGGTTCCTTACTTTGTTCAGGTTATCTTTTCGGAAGCTGCCAAACAGCACAAACTCGACGGTGATCCGCTGACGCCGGAAAGGGTCGCACAGGTCTATCGCGAAAAAGTCCTGGGAGTAGATTGCAAGACCTATTTTGATCACTACTACAGCCGGCTGCGTGATTATTACGATTCACAGGAGGAGAAGGCCGTGAAGCGCATCCTGCGCGAACTTGCCACGGTCGGTTCTCTGACGCGCGACGCCTGCTTTCAGTTCTACAAAGAAAAGATGTCGGAGCGAGCGGACGTTGAAGAGTTCAACCTCACGATGTCCGATCTCGAAAACGACTTTTACGTCCGCTATGATTTCGACGCCCGCCGTTATGAATTCGCTTGCAAGTTGCTGCGCGACTGGTGGCTCCGTCACTACGGCATGTCAACTGAAATTTAAGGAGCGAGAGCATGGAACTTCTATACAACCCGGACGCGATGTTAGAGGAAGAGATCAAGGCGACTTTTGTCGCCCGCCATGAGTTGATTGATGAACTCCTCGATCTCATTGCGCGCCAGCCGGACGGAGCAGGCGTGCAACACGTTGTGATCATCGCGCCGCGCGGGATGGGTAAAACGACGGTGCTGTTGATGGCACAATTTGCGGTGCGCGACGGCGACCTCGCGGCGCAATGGCAGCCCGTGAAATTTGCCGAAGAGTCGTATGGCGTTTACGACCTGTCCGATTTCTGGATCGAAGCTCTCATCCGCCTGTCCGCCGAGACCGACGACCCCGAACTACTTGAGCGCGCCGAAAAACTAAAGCAGCAGTACCGTGATAGCGACGATTTACAAGAGGCCGCGTTTGCCCTCATCAAGGATTGGAGTCAACAACATCACAAGCGGCTCGTCCTGCTGGTTGATAACTTCGACATGATCCTCGAACAGATCAACGACGAACAGGACAACGCGCGTCTGCGCGACGTGCTGATGAACGACGGCACGATCATGCTGCTCGGCGCAGCGCCGACTTTCTTCCGGGAAGCGCGCGCATACGATCAGCCGCTCTACAACTTCTTCAAGATTCTCAATCTCGATAATCTGCGCTTCGCGCAGATGCAGGATTTACTGCGCCGTCGCGCTGAAATAGACGGGATAGAAAATTTTGAAGAAACGTTGAAGGCTAATGAAAGCCGTCTGCGCGTGTTGGAGTATTTCACGGGGGGCAATCCCCGTCTGGTGTTGATGCTGTACCGGGTCGTGACTCAGTCGGACATTTCCGAAGTGCGGCGCGGCCTCGAAAAGCTGCTGGACGAAGCGACGCCTTACTACAAAGCCAAAGTCGAGAGCCTGCCCGCGCAGCAACGGAAAATTCTCGATCACATTGCCCGCGAGTCCAGCCGCACACACGAAGGCGTCACGCCGACCGCCATCGCCGAATCCACGCGCTTGAAACCGAATCAGGTGAGCGCGCAACTCAAACGTCTCTCCGAACTTGGTTACGTCCGCGCCGCCAACCTCCGCGAGCGCAATTCCTATTACACGCTCTCCGAGCCGCTCTACGCCATCTGGCATCAAATGCGCTTCGGGCGAGATGCGCGCCAGCGGATGCAGTGGCTCGTTAATTTCTTAAAGGTCTGGTACGACGCGGCGGAGATGGGCAC
This sequence comes from Pyrinomonadaceae bacterium, assembly GCA_051006195.1. Taxonomy (GTDB): domain Bacteria; phylum Acidobacteriota; class Blastocatellia; order Pyrinomonadales; family Pyrinomonadaceae; genus JAIVJZ01. The sequence goes on along the minus strand of JBPCIP010000179.1, from coordinate 12,046 downwards.
TGAGAGCACGCGCCTTGAAGCCAGGTTCCGCGAGCATCTGACGGGTGGACGGATGCACGACGCGCGCAACGCCCTCGATCACCGGCGGTATTTAATGGAGGCCATGGACGACTCGTCCGACAAATTCGGCGCGGCAGAGTCAATCATCCGCAGTTACCTTGAATTAGGAGATCGCGAAACGCTACAAAAAGAACTACTCACGCCTGCTTTATTATCAAATCTGTCAGAGACTACTCTGGGTCTGCTCCTTCAAGCCGATTGCATCAGCCAGGAAATATTTGTTAGCTCAAAATTGTCGGGAGCGGTATTGCCCGAAGCGCGGCAAAAGGCAGAATTTGAGGCTGCAATTGAGTTAAGTAAATCAGCAATCGCTTCTAAGAATTGGGATGAGGCGCTTTTGCACGCCAACCGTGCGTTTGAAATTAATTCAGAATCTCCTATGGCATTGAGTACGCGCGGTGTAGCTCTTTTGGGTTTAGAGAAGTGGCAGGAAGCTTTTGCAAATTTAGATATGGTGTGCATATTGAGACCAGAAGTAGCCGTTAATTGGAGCTATAGAGGTATGGCTCTACAGCAGTTAAACCGACACGAAGAAGCTATTAGCAGCTTAGACCGCGCGATAGAGATAGACGCTGAGAACGCGAATAGCTGGTTCTTCCGAGGCGCTACTTTGTTTTATATGAGTAGGTATGAGGAAGCAGTTGCAAGCTATGAGCAGGCCATAACTCTAAACCTCGACAAAAATCAAATTAAGATAAGTTTCGCTCTCGCTTGTTTTGCTGCGTTCGGTATATTTATGATTAATGGTCAGTTCGATTTGGCAAGAAGATATTGGGATCGATTTTTAGAATCCAAAAAGCACTTTAGTGAGGAAGAATGGGAGGAATATATAGAAACCTTCACTGAGGGCTTCTTACTGATAGTCAGCGAAAGTAATATTAAAGTTATACGAGCATTGATCTCCGAATCAGGGTTAGAGCAACAACTCTTTCCGCTCGCGCGTGCGATAGATTATTTGCTGACGGGCGATAAATCAGTAATCGAAAAGCTGTCGCCTGAAGTGCAAGGCGTTGTCAATGAAATTGTCGCTAAATTTGAGAGTGAGAATGTAGCTGACAAACGTGCAGCGAAATCACCTAAGCGAAAATCGGCGGCAGGCGTGCAACGGCGTACTAAAAAGCAATTGCGTTGAGAGCGGCGCGCATTGGTTTCAAAAAGAAAGGGCAGCTTCATTTGAAGCTGCCCTTTAGGCGTTGAGAGACGGAATACACTAGCCCGCCTTCGGCGCGACGGCGCGCACCTCTGGGGAAACTCCGTCTTCGTACTTCTTGAAGTTCCGGTTGAACCGTTCGGCGAGTTCGCGCGCTTTGCGGTCGTAGGCTTGCGGGTCTTGCCAGGTGTTGCGCGGGGAGAGGACTTCCACCGGGACATCGGGGCACGAGACAGGGACGCCCACGCCGAAGATGGGGTCAGGGCGCGTCTCGACTTCCGCCAACGAGCCGTTGAGGATGGCGCGGATCATGGCGCGCGTGTATTTGATCTTCATGCGCTGGCCTTCGCCGTAGGGGCCGCCGGACCAGCCGGTGTTGACGAGCCAGCAGTTCGCTTTGTGCTCGGTCAACTTTTTCCCCAGCAGGTCTGCGTAGGCGCCCGGATGCAGGACCATGAAGGGCGCGCCGAAGCAGGTGGAGAAAGTCGCCTCCGGTTCGGTGACGCCGCGCTCCGTGCCCGCGATCTTCGCCGTGTAGCCGGAGAGGAAGTGATACATGGCTTGCTCCGGCGTCAGGCGCGCGACGGGCGGGAGCACGCCGAAGGCGTCCGCCGTGAGCATGATGATGTTCTGCGGATGTCCGGCGTGGCCTCCGGGCATGATGTTCGGGATGCTCGTCAAAGGATACGCGGCGCGCGTGTTCTCGGTCTTCGACGCCGCGTCGAGATCGAGCGTGCGGGTCGTCTCGTCATAGACGACATTCTCTAAGACCGTCCCGAACATGCGGGTCGTGCGATAGATGTCCGGCTCGGCTTCGGGCGAGAGCCGGATCACTTTCGCATAGCAGCCGCCCTCGAAATTGAAGACGCCGTCGTCGGACCAGCCGTGCTCGTCGTCGCCGATGAGTTTGCGTTCCGGGTCGGCGGAGAGAGTTGTCTTGCCCGTCCCGGAGAGGCCAAAGAAGACCGCCACATCGCTCGCATCGCCGACGTTGGCGGAGCAGTGCATGGACATCACGCCGCGTTGCGGGAGCAGGTAGTTGAGAATCGTGAAGACGCTCTTCTTGGTTTCGCCCGCGTAAGATGTGCCGCCGATCAGGACGAGCCGCTGCGTGAAGTCCATCAGGATGAACGTGGCGGAGCGCGTGCCATCGCGTTCGGGGTTGGCCTTGAAACTGGGAATGTTGATGATGGTGAATTCGGGCGTGTGTTTCTCCGGGTTGCCCGCTTCGGGGTTAATAAACATCGTGCGCGCAAACAGCGAATGCCACGCGAGTTCGGTGACGACGCGAATGGGCAGACGGTAGCGCGCATCGGCCCCGGCGAAAGTATCCTGCACGTAGAGGTCGCGCCCGGCGGTATGCGCCATCATGCGGTCGCGCAGGGCGTTGAACTTCTCGGTCGTGAACTCTTTGTTGACTTCGCCCCAGAAAACTTTGTCGGCGCTGTTCTCATCTCGCACGATGGCCTTGTCTTTGGCGGCGCGCCCCGTATGCTCGCCCGTGTCCACGATGAGCGCGCCGTCGGCGGAGAAGATGCCTTCACCGCGCCGCGCGATCTCTTCGTAGAGTTCCGGCGTGTTGAGATTCCAGTAGACGTGGGAAGCTTGGGTAATACCGTAAGCGTCAAGCCCCACCTCACTGTTCCGGCGACCCTGTTCCGGCGTGCCAGTTTCTTTCGTCAGAACTGATGCTGCCATCTTAAATCTCCTTAATCAATGAAGTAATGAGTGATGAGTGATGAGTGAAAAAACTTTTGTCTTTAACTCATCACTCATCACTCATCACTCGAATTATCATTCATCATTCGTATTTCGTCTTCGCCGCGCCAGTTCGCGCAGGGCGACGGAGAGGTCGCGCGCGGAGCGTTCGATACGGTCGGCGTAGGCTTCGAGTTCGCCCGCATCGTCGGTGTTGCGGGTGGCGACGCTGGCGAGCGCGGCTTCAACCTGGGTATTGAGCCGTTCGGCTGCCGCTTCGGCTTCCTGTTCAGCGTTGGATAATTGCGGGGGCCTGGGTTCGGGTCTGGTGCTCACAAAAAAGTCCTGCTGTTCGTAATGGCCGGCTCTAAATTGTTGCGGTGAACCGTGGCCTTCATGTTTTGAGTTGGCGCACGCCGGTTTCGGGTCACGCGCTGTTGATCGGATAGTTACAATTTCGTTAAGCTAATTTCATACAACATCACTGCGTTTGAATCAAGTCTCACACGGCGAAATATTCTCGCCCGCCCGGTCGCGGCAAACGCTTGACGGTTACGGCATCGTGACTTGCGCCGCAACCGGCGTTTTGCTACAAGCTGAAATTTCAGATGCGCGAGAAACTGGAGAAAGAAGCGTTTACGGCGCGCGAGTGGGAGATCATCGCCACGCATCGCACGCCCGCACAGGTGCAGCGCTTTTTGTCTGCGCTCCGGTATAACCGTGAGCGCGAAGGCGCGACCCTGCGTTCGTTTCGCGCCGCGCTCCGCCGGGGAGAAGTCCACTGCCTTGAGGCGGCGCTCGTTGCTGCCGTGATTTTGGAGCAGCACAGTCAGCCGCCGCTTCTCCTGAGCCTCGCATCGCAGGACCAACTCGACCACGTCGTCTTTCTCTTTCGGCGCAAAAACTTGTGGGGCGCAATCGCGCGCTCGCGCGACACGGGGTTGCACGGGCGTCGCCCCGTCTTTCGCAACGTGCGTCAACTGGCGTGGAGCTATTTTGATCCTTACGTCGATTTCACGGCGCGCATCAACGGCTACGGCGTGGGCGACCTGCGCGAGTTGGGCAATTGTGATTGGCGTTTTTCGGAGCGGAACGTGTGGAAGGTGGAACGCTACCTGCAAGAGATACCGCACCGTGAACTGAAATCATCGGAGCGGCGTTACCAACACCTGCTCGCGCGCTTCGCCGTTTTCCGCCGGACGCATCCGACGGGCGCGCCCACCTATTTTGAAAACAAAGATCAATGGATGTTGTAATTGCGGGTTTCGGATTGCGGAATGCGGATTGAAAAACGTATTCCTATTTTCTAATCCACAATCCGAAATCCGAAATCCGAAATTATTGCACGGTGGCGGGGAGCATCGAGCCGCGACGGTCGGTGGCGACGGCTGAGCCGTCTTCGCTGATGATGCCGATCATGCCGTGGAAGTGGATGTCCGTGCCAGCGAGCACGAGCAGCACGTCGCCCGCTTTCACGTCCGGGTTCTTCAATTGAAAGCGCACCACGGTGGCGTGGCCGTTGGCATGTTCGAGCGTGTCGAAAGTGAATTCGTCGGCGGGGACGACGAGCGTCTGGGAGTTGTTCGTGTAATTCGCAGGTTCGGCCATAGTTGTATTCCTTACAAGGGAGATTGTCTGCCGCTCGCGGGCAAGTCTAAATCAATAATTGTCCGGTTGGAAAGGTCGCCCGTAAAGTTGGTGGTAGACCCAGCCTAGCATGCGCACCTCCGCCGTGCAGAGCGCTTCGAGCCAGCAGCACGTTAAGTAAATTGCCCGCCCGCGCTCGGTCGGAATTTTCGCCGCTTCTTCCACGGTCGAAGCCTCGCCGCTCGTGTCCAGCGCGAAGGCTTGCGCCACCTCTGCCGTCGTCTTCGTGGCATCGTCGAGCGCGTTCAGCAATTGACTGATCCAACTATGGAGCGCCGCTTCGCCTTCGTTTTCGACGATGGCCTGCATGACGCCTAAGGCGAGCCGATCCTCCGCGCTCCCGAACTCGAAAACTTCCTCGCCCGCGCGACGGCTCTCGCCTTGCTTCCATTGAAAAATTTGCTCGACCTTCGGATGCCGGATCAAATTGACGCGCGGGTCGTGGTCGAGAAACCACCCGATGAGCGCGGCGAGCGACGCGGGTTCGATCCGACCGAGTTCGTCGCGAGCGAGCGCGGGCGGTTGCGGTTCATCGTCGCGCCGGGTGTTTGTTTGAGAACTGCTCATGAGAGATTTATCGCGCCGCTTCCTGTTGCGGACTCCTGCGCCGTCTCGACGACTTCTTCGCCGCTTTGCAATTGGCGCAAATATTTCCCGAAGACGCCGTTCCATGGCGGGATGATGATGGAAACCGCGCCCTCGCCCTGCGCCTGGCAGGAGAGACGGATGAGCGGCTTCGGTTCATCCGTGTCGATGTAGCCCAACTGCTTGATCACCCGGCGTTCACGCGCGCTCACTTCGGTCAACTTCTCCGCGCCGCCGAGGACGCCCACCCAGCATGTGCCGCACGAAGCCGAGCGACACTGCACCGGGATCGGCCCTTCGTCGATGGTGCAACGAGGGTCTACTTGCGACCAATCGCGCTTGTCCGTCGCGGCGCCGGAGGCAATCTCCTGATGATGAATCATCTGGAAGCGCGCCGTCGGGTCGTGCTCGTCCCACACGACCGTCCACCGTTTATCCGTCGTGCGCAGAAAACCGAGCATGCCCTGGCTATCGTCTTTCGCGCGCTCCCGCAAAATCTTCTCCGGCGACTGTCGCGCGCTTTGCGCGTCAAGTTCGACTGTGCCCGGAGCGGCCCGGAACGCCGCGAGTCCGACTTGTCGCAGAGTCATGAAAGCCACCGCCGTGATGCCGGTGAGCAGCGATGCATCAACTTTCTTCTGCGCCGCTGCAACGCCCTGCGCCACTTCGCGGATTTGCTCCGCGAGCGTCGCCTGGGGAGATGTCCCGGCGAATTTGGCGGCGTGCCCGGCCACAGCCTGTTTCACTTCCGGCCAGTAGCGATGCCCGTAGAGAAATGCGTGTGAGGAATCGATCTGATCGCGCAAGCGATACTTGCCCATCAGCAACAACTTCTGCGCTAAATCTGCCGCGTCCGGCGCCCCCTCGAAGGCGAGCGCGAGGGCAAGCGGGAAGAAGGCAAACCAGATGGTGGTCGCATTGCGGTCAACTTCATGAATCGCGGGCAGCAAAGTTTCGCGCGCCTGCGCCCACCCCGTCTCGTCATGCTGCTGTAAAAAATTCTCAAACCCGGTTTCACTATTTCTGCTCATCGTTACCTCTGGAAAATTTGCGTGCAAGTTAAACCGCAAAGTGTAGCCCGTCCGCCCGAAAGTCTCAAACGCGCAACGACCGGAGAGACTAAAATAACGTCAATTCGACGTAAGATTCTTAAAAGAGATCATCCACCCATCCGAGGTGAACTGCTTACCCTCAGGAAAACACTAGGTTGAAGGCGACACGAGAGAATTGTTATTCAAACGCGAAAAAAGCCTCAGACCGTTCGGGAGTCTGAGGCTTTCGCGTGTCTTTGGTTTCTTTGACTTAGAATTTGAATCGCATACCAAGTTGGACTTGACGAGGTTCGCCAAAACCGGCGGAAACGGTGCCGTCGAAATTGAAGGTCAGAGGGCGCGGCAAACTGCGCTGGTTGCGATTGTTGAAGATGTTAAAGGCATCAAAAATCGCTTCGAGCGACATGTCTTCCCCGAATTTGAATAACTTGGAAATGCGCGTATCAAACGAGAAAAACTGATTTTCCAGTCGCAGCGTGTTGCGGCGAATCGTCGTCCCCGGTCCGCGTCCCGCCACCGATGTCGGTTGCGCCGAACGAGATTGAACAATCGGCGAAAAAGTTATCTCATACGGCAACGCGAAAGTGGCGAAAGCATTGAAGCGGTGGCGTTGGTCGCGGTCTGAAGGGCTGTACTCGATCTCTAAATTATTCACATCCGCATAGCGAAAGGTGAACGGGTCGCGCTCGTTGTCGTCGTCCGATTCATCTTTCGACAATAGATAATTGGCCTGCACCTGAAAGCGATTCGAGAAACGCTTATTTAAGCCGAGCGTCAAACCCTGATAGAAAGAGCGCGCCGAACTTTCGGTCGAGCGAATCTCCCCGACGCCCGAACCATTCGCACGCTCAAAAATCGCCACCCCGCCATACAGACGCGGATCGTTTCGATTGACGAAGCGGGTCAGACGGGTTGTTTTCGCCACGTTGTAGGCCACATTCAAACTCAAATCCTTGACCACTTCGCGTTCGACGCTGGCGCTGTATTGAATGGTGCGCGGGTTTTTGAAATTGCGTTCAAAAACGGCGACGCCCGGATTGAACGGCGTAAAGCCCGTCGTCGGCACGACTCCCGGAAATTGCGGACAATTCGCCACGGTCGGGCACAGGAAATTGGCAAAAAAGATGTTGCCGGCAATCACGCCGTCTGTGTTACGCGGACCTGCCAGAACCAGCCCCGGAACTCTCGCGAAGAACATTCCCGCGCCCAGGCGAATCGCCGTCTTCCCATCGTTTCCCGGCGAATAAGAAAGCGCGACGCGCGGTTGGAAGCCATCGGTAAAATCAGGAATCGTGCCGTCCGACGGAAAACGCGGGTCGCTCAAGAATTGCCCGTAGCGAGTATCTTGCGGCGGGGTAATCGTGCTCGGTTGGAATTGCCCTTCCCAACGCAAGCCCAGATTGAGCGTCAAATTCGGGCGCAGCTTCCAGTTGTCCTGAACGTAGACGCCCGGTTCCAATTGGGAGAAAGCCTGTGTTCCGGCTTCTTCCACCGTGCGATTGCCGATGGGCGCAAATTGCAGATAAAGCGCGAGCGCACCGGCGCTCGTGCCGTTGATATAATCCTGAAAACCCTGCACCGCCTGACCAATGGTCGGCGCGGCGAAGATGTAGCGTCCCCGCGCAAAACCGACAAAGGTTTGCGAAGTCCGCACCCGGTTGATGTCCGCGCCGAACTTCACAGTGTGATTGCCGCCGATGAACGTGAAGTTGTCGGTGAATTGGAAGCGCGTGTCGATTTCCGGCACCGGCAAAAAGAACGGGCGACCAAAGCGGTAGGAGATCGAACCGTCGAAAGTTCCGATGGTCGTATCGGGCAAGTCGGGGCCGTCGTAAAAGCGGGGACGAGCTTCGCGGGCGTATTGGAAGCGAAATTCGTTCAGCAGGGTAGGCGAAAAAGTTGTGACCAGTTGGGTGATGAAGGCGTTTGAGTTGTCGGTTTCGCGCCCGTTGGCGCTGCGTCCCCAGGTCGGCACATCAAAAGTTCCGTTGACTTGTTCGGCACGGCTGTAATTGTGCCGCACGGTCAACAGATTGCTTTTGTTTAGTTGCACGTCAACTTTGCCGAGCAGCACGTCCGCGATATTGGTTCTCTCGATGATCCCCTGTTCGTCGGGCGAATTGAAGCGGGTGGCAAAGATATTGACCAGCAGCGGGTCGATGAAATTCGGATTTTCGCTCCGGCCATCGTTGCGCTCGTAAGCGACAAAGAAAAACGCCCGGTCTTTTTTGATCGGGCCGCCGAGATTGCCGCCGAATTGATAGTTGCGAAAATCCGCCGTCGGCAGATTGGCTGCGACGGCATCGGAATTCTGGCCGGCCAGACTTTGATTGCGGAAGAAAACAAACGCCGAGCCGGTGAATTCATTGGTGCCGGATTTGGTGACGGCGTTGATGAAGCCGCCTGAACTGCGCCCGAACTCGGCGGACGCGCCGACCGGGATGACTTGAAATTCTTTGATCGATTCCAAACTGACTGTGAAGGCCGGACGCTGGCCGCCCCGCTGTTCGCCGAAAAAGGGATTGTTGGCATCCGCGCCGTCAATCGAAAAATTGTTTTGAATCCCTTTTTGCCCGTTGATGGTGATCTCGTCGCCGTCCGGCCCCTGAACAATCGAGACGCCGGGCGTCAACTGGACGAATTGACTGAAATCACGCCGGTTGATCGGCAGATTTTCCACCGATCTTTCGTTGATCAGAGTGTTGAGTTCGGTTCGCCCGGTTTCGACCCCCTGGCTTTCGGAAGAAACGTCAACTGTCGTAGTAATGGCTCCTGTTTTTAGTTCAATCCGCACCGAGAGCGTTTGGCCGACCGTCAATTCGATGTTCTCTAAAATCGAATCGGCAAAACCCTGCGCTTGAGCCGTGACGCGATATTTCCCCAGAGGCAACAGCGGCGCACTAAAAAAACCGTCCGAATTACTCGTCACAATTCTCTCAAATCCCGTTTCAGTATTGTTGACGATAACTTTCGCCCCCGGCACAATCGCGTCGTTCTGGTCGGCAACGGTTCCCTGAATCAAGCCCGTCGTGGATTGCGATTGAGCCACGACGACTGGTAAACACAAGATCATCCCGGCGATGACGGCGGTAAAAAACCGTAGAAATGTTTTCAATGTTTTCGTTCCTTTTTTATGTATTCTGGGTGTTGGGGCAGCTTCACAATCCGACGTGGTGATTCGAGCAACGCAGTTCATCTCCGCCTTATTCAGGGGCAGTTCAGACGGCCTGATCTCGACTCTCCGCAGGCGTGAGCGGCGGGAAAATACCTCTTATCAGGCACGGCGTCAATGAATTTCAGCGCATGGCTTTGCCGCGCGCTTCCCGCACCATGCGGCAAATGTTTTCCGCGAGCCTCCGGCCATCCGCTTTCCGCCACTCGCGATGGCGATAACTGTTATCGCCTCACAACTTTGCTTGACACATGTCGGCAGTTAAAAGGAACAGGCGAAAGTGAGCACGAGCGGCGGTCGTCTCACTTTCGCCTGTTCGCGTTTCCTCTTCGCTTACGTTGCTCGCGACATTGAATTGCCGCTCTTGAGTTGTTTGAGCAGTTCTGCGTCGGCTCGACGAAGCAGCCAACGCGCGGCGACCTCATCAACAACGCGCCTCAACCGCCGTCTTTCTCTTCGTCGTTCTTGACGTTGTGTTGCTTTGATTCGCTTGAGGCTTTTTCTTTTTGGAACATCTCGAAGTTCTGGCGAACGGTGCGCGTGTTCGGATGATTGACGCCAAGCATCTTTTCAAACATCGTCAGCGCCTGCTTGAACAACGGCTCAGCTTCTGCATAGCGAGCGCGACTATCTAAATGAAAGCCTGTTTGATTTTTCAATAATGCAACTGTTTCCGTCTCTATGTTCAATTTGTCGCCGTGTTCCAAACAGGCCTGGAGATGAGGTAAAAACAGATCACCCGCTTCCCAGTTGGCGAATTCTCTAACATCCGGGAAAGCTGCTGCCAGCGATTGCAAGGCTCTTTCCGCCCAAAGGCGTTGCGTTTCGTCCATCTCGTCGCGCACGACGGCCTGCACTTCGCGGTGCATGTCGTAAGTTTGCGCTTGCGGGCCGGCGTCCGCCTGCGAAGTGGCGCTCAACAGAGAGAAGCGCGTGGCTTTTGCTTTGGTCTCATCCCACCAAATCTCGTCGCCGCGAACCTTGTTCAAATCATCGCCCCAATCCCTCGCGGTGGCCGCGATGAGGTCCAATGGAATCGCATCAGGCGCAAAGAAAGCGCACAAGCGCAATAAATCCACTGCCGCCCGCGCAATGACGGCGGATGCCTCCTCGTCGTGGTCGGGCAAGGCCATTTGCTCAATCGTCAGCAAAAAAGCCTGCGCCACCGACTTTTTATAAGGATCGCCTTTATCAAGTTTACGCCGCAGGCGTTTGCCCTGTTGCCGGTAAAGTTTCAAATAACCGTCGAGCGGCTTCTTCGTTTCGTTGATATACGCTCCGGCGATGTCCAGAGACAGCGGCAAGCCGTACATCTCGCGCGAGATCGCCCGCGCCCCTTCCGCGCTTTCGGGCGCAATGGCGTCCAGAGTGGCGGCGGCGTCTTTAACCAACTCCGCGCGGCGCAGCAACAACAACGCGCCTTCGTCCGCGTCCATACTTTTTATCCTGATGGTGCGCGCGACGCGGGCAGCGTCGTCGGGGCGGCGCGTCAGGATCACGTGGCCTTGCGGATTGGCGGGGAGATGCGAACGCACGACAGCTAAATCATCCGCGTTGTCGAAAATCAATAACCACTTTTCCGCGCCCTCCAACCATGCCTTGACCGCCGCGGCCACGAGGTTGAAGTCGGCGGCGTCCTTTGCGGGCAGATGTAACCATTGCGCCGCGCTCACGAAATCCGTCAACAACTCCGTTTCACTCGCCGCCCGCGCATAGAGGATGTAATCGTAAGTTTGCGCCGCATACTGTCGGTGCGCGTATTCAATCGCCGTCTGCGTTTTCCCCACGCCCGGCATGCCGCTCAACGCCGCCCGTAGTGTTGCCTCCAATTCGACTTTCAGCGCGTCGAGCACATCTTCGCGTCCCGTGAAAATTCGATTGTGCGACGGCAGATTGATTGTCAGGCGTGTGTGCGTCGATGAGGCTACAGCGTTAGCTTGCAGTGGAACAGGAACATGAGTTCCCGCTGCCTTCTTAATTTTCCTACAAATAGCAGCGAGTGCTTCCTTTTGTGCTGATGGAGATAAAGTGTCGAGCGGGTATTGGGGATTGTACACCGCCTGGTAATTGCTGATCTCCGTTTCCTCATAGAGACAGTGACTTAGGGGAATCCACAGGATAGTCAGTCCCTCCCCTTCAGCAGCTTTCAAAAGAGGAGGTAACTCGTGCTCGGCAATGAAATCAGAATCAAGAAAATTATCGCTGACCAGCAGCACTGCAACCTTAGCTGAAGCTAGTGCTTCCTTAATATTTTCTCTCCATCTGTCGCCTGCCCGGATCATCTCGTCATCCCATACTGTTACAGTCCCACTTCGCGTAAGTGGCTTCAACATAGTTCGCAGTTGCTCCAGCCACTCTTTATCTTTGTGGCTGTAGCTAATAAACACTTGGTCCCGATTTTGGTGCGACATAGGGTTACTCCCCCTTAAGCAGTTTCGCGTGTTTCGACCTGCATTGCGGAGATGTTGCCCACCAGCTTGATCAGCAATCCGCCGTGGGCTTTTCCATCCTGAGCGAAATCTTCCCTGATGATTTCGTACAAAGCGGCTGTCTCGTTTTCGTCGGGTATATCTTTCGCCGCCCGGCGGATGATCGCGCCGATGGTGTCTCTGACGGCGCGTGCGAGGTCGTGATTTTTCAGCACGTCATCATGCAACACGCGCTCCGCGAGGGTCGCGTGAA
>JBPCIP010000178.1:0-25731 GCA_051006195.1 Pyrinomonadaceae bacterium | reverse complement strand
CGGACAGCGTGTTGCCGCTCGCCGTTGCCACGATTGTCTCGGCCATCGTCGGCTACGCTTCGATCTGGTTCCTGCTGCGATACCTGCGCACGCATTCGACCGGCATCTTTATCGGCTACCGCCTCGTCGTCGGCTCGGCGATTCTCTTAATGTTGGCGGGCGGATTTATCCAACCTACTTGATCTGCATCCTGACACCGGCTCGCTCCTCATGGTCTGAGTTAGTGATTTATCTTCCTTGCGCCGAAAGAAAAACGCCTGATGGCGATAACCATCAGGCGTTTTCCTGGGGCTGCAATTTAGCTCCGGCTAGGGCGCTTTGACAAGGAACACGTCCCACGCCCAACGATTAACTTTAGCTCCCTTCGCGTCGTCAATTTTCGCCCGATACCGGAAGCGGTTGCCGTGCCCGTCCGTCCGCTTCGATTCCTTGTAGTTGAGATGCAGCCGCGCCACCTCCAATGACGGCAAGCTGTGCAACTCGCCCGCTTCAGACATCCCGTTGTGGTTGCTGTCCTGCCACAGCCGCAATGACGAGTAGATCGCATCGCTCGCATCGATCACGCCATCGCCGTTCCCGCCGTTGCCCGTCCGGTCATAGACGGCGAGGGCGAGAAAGCCGTTTCTCTCTGCGCCTGCGGGCGGGGCGGGCTGCGGCGTGAAGTTGCCGAAGAGTTCCGCCCCGTTGTCAATTGTTCCGTTGCCGTTGCGGTCGAGCGCGAGCCACGCATCGTCGGAGCCGGCAACAGTCCACGCCAGTTGCGGCGGGTTGGCGTCGCCGCGAATGTCGAAGCGCACGCCCCCGGCGGCGTCCGTCAACTCGAAGTGGTCGCCGTTTACGTCCACGACGATGGGCGAGTCGGCGCAGCAGACTTGCCACTCAATAGGCACTTCCTCGTCGGGCCTCGGCTGGTAGCAAATGTAGCTGCCGCAGGCATCACCGTCGCCTCCACCGCCGCCACTGGGACAGCACATCCCGAAACCGTCGGGATAAGTGCCGTATGGACAACTCCCGTCCCATCCCGGTGTGGTGCAACTGCTTGTATTGGCCACGCAAGCACATTGTGCGTCATCCCAGCGTCTACCCTGATTTGTGCATTGATCTCGCTCTTCAGGACTGCCGCAAAAGCAATCGTCTACTTGTGAATAATATCGATCTAATGTCCAAACACAATGTGCGCTACCGCCAGTTTGACTTTCCGTTTGGCTAATAACTCTCTGCTCCCATATACCGCTTCCCCAAACATTGCTCGTCGTCGGGGTGTGGAATTGGGGGTCGCATTGAACAACATTTTTATAACCTGTGCCACTGGTCTCGAATCTGGTTCTGGACGCTGTAACTACTCCAGATGAGTTGCGCCAGTAGATATTCCACCACACTTTTTTGGTGATAGAGCAAGTTGCAATCCCGCAACTCAAATCATAAAACTCGCCACCGTTTTGTTCATATGTGACACATGATTGAGCATGGATAATTTGAATTATGACAGTTAAACACACTGACAATACTACTGCTATAAGAACTGTCTTCTTCATGTATCCTCCTGAATGTGGGGTTGAGACTAAAGTGAATAGAGTAAGACATGACACTCTTAGCCAAGCATCTCGTTAGGAGAAATTATCAAGAGGGAACAACTAAAGTCGAGACATTCTCTTCTCGATACTCTCCTTGAGCCGGATCAACTCTTCATACAAAGCACCATCGCTGCGTTCGAGGTTTTGTAGCCTTGTCAGGGTATCTTCTTTTGCGCTACGGAGACCCCTTTTGACATTCGGAGACTTGCCACTTTCCGGCTCTTCCGAAAGAGATGTGATTTGTGTCTTGAGTTTATTCAGCGCGATTTGCTTGTTGGAGTCTAAGGAAGTTAAGGAAATATGGATGAGAGAGAGAATGCGTTTGATCTGTATTTTTGTACCCAGTCGCCTATCTCTTGTTTCCGCGATTACTTGAGGAAGTCCATCGCTCATCCCATCTTCAAACAGCACTGCCAAAATCGTAATGATCTGCGGCGTATCTCCCTTTGAAGATGCTTGCAAATTGGAAATAGGAATGCGCTCTTCTGCAATGCTCCCCGGTGCGATAGCCTGACTTCCGATAGTAAGGTCTACCGCTACCTTCCCCCCTGGACCAATGCCAAGCGTATATCCATTGATGGTTTTGCTGTATGTGTTTTTCAACAATAAGATATAGTCGCCATCTTTCTGAGTTAATCCTTCAGGTAGAAAGCCTAGTGTTTTATTGACTATTTGTGGTGTATTACTTTGAGTGCTAGCTTTACTCGTCGCGCGATGGCTCGAAACTGCCAAGATGAAGCAACCTACAGAAAGGATGCCGCAGGTGAAAAGTATTTTTTGAGCTATGGTTATGTGGTTTGGCATTTACACTCCTCCGTCTGTGCCATTGGTTTGATGAAACCAATACTCAAGGGTGATCCTCACCCGTATTGAAATATATTAATGGACGTAAGGTTGACGGAATCTATGAGGGATCGGTCAACAGGTACAAGGTGAATGGGTGACGACGTGTTAAATACGCCCGTTGCGTGTGCCTGTCAAGAAATTTTTTTTGTCAGCCTGTAGGTAGCGTCTGAAGTTCATTCTCATCGTAACGTTCGCCGTCACCGCTTGTTTTCGGTTACACTCTCACTTGCCCCTCCTTACAGGCGCAGTTGCCGTGCCATATCCGGCTCGCTTCAGAAGGAGTTTGAGAGATTTTCATGAATGATGAAGCCAAACGTGAACTAGAGAACTCGCCTTCGCAACGTCCCCGCAGCCCGCGCGTCCCGGTCAATTTTCTCGTCGAGCTGGAAGGCCGTTCGGCGGCGGGTGAGCTATTCAAACTGCGAGGCGAGGCCGTCCGCGTCAGTCGTGGCGGGGCGACTTTGATCAGCGAGGCCGCCGTCGAGATGGGCGCTATTTTACGTCTCACACCGCCTTTCGGCCATCCGCTTGATGCCGAAGTCAACGGCATCTGGACGGATGAGGAAGACAGGCGACAGCGCATTGGTATCAAACTGCTCGACCCGAACGGGTGGTTTGCAGAGTAGCGATGCAAATTACCAGTCTCAAACAATGGGACGTGCGCGGCTACGACGAAACGCCCGCCGCATTGCTCGCCGCGCAACTCGGTGTCTCCCCCATCGTCGCAGGCTTGCTCATCGCACGCGGCGTCGAGACAGAGGATGCGGCACACCAATTCCTGCATCCATCCTTCGCTCAACTCCACGACCCTTTGTTAATGCTGGGCATGAGCGATGCGGTGGCGCGGGTGCTCCGTGCGGTCGATGCGGGCGAGCGTATTTTGATTTACGGTGATTACGATGTGGATGGGACGACGGGGACAGTCGTCCTGCGCCGTGCGCTCGAACTGCTCGGAGCCGCGACGTATTTCCACGTCCCGCATCGCTTCACCGAAGGTTATGGCATCCGTCAGGATGTCCTTGAACGTGCGAAGGGTGACGGCTGCAAACTCGTCATCAGCGTCGATTGCGGCATTCGCGCCCATGAGCCGCTCGAATGGGCGCGCGCAAACGGTCTCGATGTGATCGTCACGGACCATCACCTGCCGGACGAGAAGGAAGGCGTGCCGCCCGCCTTCGCCGTGCTCAACGCCAATCAGCGCAACTGCAAATATCCCGACAAACATCTGGCGGGCGTCGGCGTCGCCTACAAACTCGCGCACGCCATCTTGCGGGCGCGCGGGCGCGAAAATTTGATCAAAGGTTTTCTCAAAGTCGTTGCCATCGGCACGGTCGCAGACGTTGCGCCGCTCGTAGGCGAAAACCGCGCCATCGTCGCGCTCGGCCTGAGAGACCTGGCGCACGCGACAAATCCGGGTCTGCGCGCTTTGATGGAAGTGTCGGGCTGCGGCGACGGGAGGGGCATGCGTTGCAGCGATCTGGGATTTCGGCTGGGGCCGCGCATCAACGCGGCGGGACGGATGGACGCGGCGCGTGCGGTCGTCGAATTGTTCGAGACGAAGAATGAAGCGGAGGCGCGACGACTGGCCGGGGAGTTGGACGCGCGCAACCGCGAGCGACAGGCGATGCAGCGCGCCATCACGGAGCGCGCGATTGTCGAATACGAGGCTAGCGGCGATGGCAGCGCGGTCGCCGTCATTGCGGGTGATCATTGGCATCGCGGCGTGATCGGTCTGGCGGCCTCGAAGATCGCGGAGAAACTGAATCGCCCCTGCATCGTCATCTCGCTCGAAGGCGACACGGGACACGGCTCGGCGCGCAGCGTGGAAAATTATCACCTGCTCGACGGGCTGACGACTTGCGCCGACCTGTTCGAGAGTTTCGGCGGCCACGCGCAGGCTGCCGGACTCGTCATCCGCCGCGCCAACGTTGCCGAGTTGCGCCGCCGCCTCCACACTCACGCGAGCAAATCATTGGACGGCGCGGATCGCGCGCCCGTACTCAAAGCGGATGCGGAGTTGCCTGCGAGCGCGCTCTCACTCTCGCTCGCAGAGGAACTGGAACAACTCGAACCTTTCGGCGCAGGGTGGCCGCGCCCGGTCTTTGTGACGCGCGAGTTGCGCGTCGTCAAAGAAGCGCGTGTGCTCAAAGAGCGACATCTGAAATTTGAAGTGGCGGCGGGCGATAATCGTCGCCCGCTCGAATGTCTCTGGTGGGGCGGCGCGGAAAATGCGGCAGCAACTCCATCTCAAGGCGACCGCATCGAACTGGCCTATGCCATTGAAACAAACACATGGCGCGATGAAAAACGTTTGCAATTAATCGTTCAGGACATGAAAGGGCAGTGATAAGTAACGAGTGACAAGTGACGAGTCAAAAACATAAGACTTCTTCTACAACTTGTCACTCGTCACCTGTCACTCGTCATTGTAGTTAAGATGCAAGAGATCAGGCGGAGAAGAGCACCGGCTTTAATCGGATTGCGCACGCATGCACCTGTCATTCTGCGCGTGCTGGCGACGCTGGCACTCGTCGGCAGCCTAATCTATGTCGGCATCGCCTATTATCGCACGCGCAACGACCGCCCCTTTCGACTCATTCCCGGCAAAGCCGAACTCTCAACCACGGTGGAGCGGCGCGTCGAGAATTACGAGCGGCGCGTGACTGACGGCGCACGCCTGACGATGCTCGTGCGCGCCTCAATCGCCACCTCCTTTACCGATGGGCATCATGAACTGGAAAACGCTCATATCGAATACTTCGCGGCGGGGCGTGATCGACCCGATAAGATCGACGCCCGACAAATGGTCTATTTCGTGGAAACCGAAGGGGCCGTGTTCAACGGCAACGTGCAGATCGAGACGCGCGACGCCTTGAGCGTCAAATCCGAACAGCTCACTTACGATGTGAAGAACGAGCGCGCCGAGTCGCCCGTCGCATTAACTTTCGCGCGCGAAAATGTGGAAGGCCGCGCCGACGCCGGGTCGGTTGATGGGAAGGGTAAGAAACTAGAGTTGCGCGGGAACGTCGAAATCAACGTCAAGCCTGATACACCCGCACCGGCGGGACAGCCGCCGCCGCAGGCCAATCCGCGCAATCGCCCGGTGAAGATTCGCGCGCCGCGCGCTGACTTCGATCAGAACACGCTGCATCTCGTCTTTAGCGGCGGCGCAACCGCCGAACAGGAGCAGGACATCATGAGCGGCGAGACGCTCGCCGGTTTTCTCAACGAGCAGAAACGTCTCAAACGCATCGAGGCGCGCGGCAATTCTTACCTGCGCACTATGGACCCGGGGCGCGCGGCGGAAGTTCGTTCCGTCAACATGGATTTCTTCTTCGACGCCAATCAGCAACTCGAACGCGCTCTCGCAACGACAAATGTGCAGGCGCGTTCGCTCGACGCCGACGCGGAAGTGCAACTGAGCGCGCCAAATGATCTGAAAGTTTTCTTCACCGCGCAGGGCGAGCAGAGCCTTTTGCGCGAGATGCACGCCGGAGGCCGCTCCGTCATCACGATGGCCGCGCCGCGTTCGCACGCCGCCGATGCGCGCGCCGCCAATAAACGGCTTACCGCCGATGCCGTCAAACTTTTCTGGCGCGCGGTGGGGCGCGACCTCGAACGCGCTGAAGCCGTCGGCAATGCCGAACTCGTCGTCGAGCCGGTGCAACAGACGGCGGTTGCGGATCGCAAGACGCTCAACGCCCCGCGCTTCGATTGCAGCTTCTACGAAGCCGGCAATCTCGCGCGCGAGTTCAACGCGACGGGAGGCGCGAAAGTTGTGCTCACGCCGGTGCAACCGGATGCCGCGCGCACGACGCGCACCATCACCTCGGAAAAGATGATCGCCTCCTTCGCGCGCGAGACGCAGGACGTGGAGCGCGTGGACGCGCAGGGCGACGCGCAATTTAACGACGCCGAACGCAACGGGCAGGCCGAGACGGCAGTTTATACGACCGCCGACGAGGTGGTGCGACTGCGCGGGGGCGCGCCCGTCGTGTGGGATTCGCGGGCGCGGCTCAAAGCTGCCGAGATCGATTCCGACACGCGCCGGAAAATCTCTTACGCGCGCGGCAAAGCGCAGACCACTTATTACAGTCAGGAGCAGACGAATGGTGCGACGCCGTTCGCGAAAGTTAAAAGTCCGGTCTTCATCGTCTCGAACGCCGTCGAGTTTCGACACGAATCAGGCGTCGGCATCTACACGGGCGAAGCGCGGGCGTGGCAGGACGATAACTTCGTGCGCGCCGACCGGCTCACGCTGCTGCGCGACAACCGGCGTATGGAGGGCGACGGAAACGTGCAGAGCGCGCTCTATCAAGCGCGGCGCAAAGACGAGTCCGGCAATCGCGTCGTCGTTCCCGTCTTCGCCATGTCCAAACGCATGTTCTATTCGGACGCGGATCGTCTGCTGCACTACGAGGAGGATGTAGACATCAAGCAAGGCACGGAGCGGATCACGAGCGAGGTAGCCGACGTGCATTTGATGAAAGGTGTGGGCGAGGTCGAACGCATGATCGCGCAACGCAACGTCGTCGTGACGCAACCCGGCAAGCGCGGCACAGGCAACTGGGCGCAGTACACCGCCGCCGATGAGACGGTGATGATGACGGGGGAACCGGCGCGCGTCGAAGACGCGCAGCAGGGCAACACGGAAAGCCGCCGGCTGACCGTCTATCTGCGCGAGAACCGCGTTGTGGCCGACAACCCCGGCAACGGCGGCGCGCAGTCCACGACGGGGCGCGTCCGTTCCTCGCACAAGATCAAGAAGTAGTGGAACGATAGAGAAAAGAAAGGACGGGTGACAAGTCAAAGGCAAGATT
The DNA here is from genome assembly GCA_051006195.1 of Pyrinomonadaceae bacterium. Classification (GTDB taxonomy): domain Bacteria; phylum Acidobacteriota; class Blastocatellia; order Pyrinomonadales; family Pyrinomonadaceae; genus JAIVJZ01. Next base: position 18,491 of record JBPCIP010000178.1, on the reverse strand, counting down.
GGTATCTTGTGACTAGTCACTCGTTGTTGTTTTAAGGAGCTTGCTTTGCAGACGGAAGAGATAATAGAAGTCGCGGAGAAGGAAGTGCTGGCGGATCACATCGCGCGTGCTTCCGAGTTGCCTTCGCACATGGCGTTGGCGGCGACTAATCTGGTGAAGTCTTACAGCAAGCGGCGAGTGGTGGACGGCGTGAATTTACACGTCGAGCCGGGCGAGGTGGTCGGGCTGCTCGGCGCAAACGGCGCGGGCAAGACGACGACCTTCTACATGATTATTGGTCTGGAGCGGTCTGAGAGCGGCCGCATCCGTTTGGGCGATCGCGACATTACTAAACTGCCGATGTACCTGCGTGCCCGCCTCGGCGTGGGCTATCTGCCGCAAGAGCCTTCGGTCTTTCGCAAGATGACCGCGGCCGAAAATATCCTCGCCATTCTTGAGACGATGGGACTGAGGCGGCGCGAACGTTTCAAACGGCTGGAAGAATTATTGGAAGAGTTCGGCATCGCGCATGTGCGCAACACGCGCGGCGAGTCGCTCTCCGGCGGCGAGCGAAGGCGCACCGAGATCGCGCGGGCGCTGGCGACCGAGCCGCAATTTATTTTGTTGGATGAGCCGTTCGCCGGGATCGACCCGAAGGCCGTCGATGAAATTCAAAAGATGATTTTGTACTTGCGCGGGCGCGGCATCGGCATCTTGATCACGGATCACAACGTGCGCGAAACTCTGGGCGTCACCGACCGCGCCTACATTATGGCCGACGGACGAATCTTCCGTTCAGGCGCGCCGCTGGCGTTGACGGAAGACCCGGAAGTGAGACGGCTCTATCTTGGTGAAAAATTCCGTTTGTGAATGTCGCTGCATCCTGGCGACGGATAGGTTATAATCTCCCTTGTGACGCTTCGGGCAAAGCGTTTCAATTTCATTTCCCGAATCCAGTTTTTGCTGAGTCGAAATTAAGCATACGTATGTCCGTCAAACTCACCACCAGTCTTTCGCAACGTCTCGTGCTGACGCCGCAACTGCGCCAACGCATCGAGATGTTACAGATGACTACCATCGAACTGGGTGAATTGATCCAGCAGCAATTGTTGGAAAACCCCGTGATCGAAGAGGTGGTCGCGCAGGAAGAGAAGCGCGAGATCGAAGAGAACATTATCGACCAACTGGCCGGCGGACAACAGAGCGACCTTGCCAACGATCTCGCCGCGCGTGAGCCTCTTGATAGTGAACTCAACAGCAATTTGAATGGGGCAGGCGATCTCGCATCAATCGAATTCATGCCGGGGGGGACAGAGACGGCGACGCCCGAAGCGGCGGCGACCGGCGACGAATTTGAGGGCGAGACGGCGGAGCGCGATACGGATGCCTTCGAGGAGATCGATTTCGGGCGCGAATTTCAGGAGTATCTCGACCCCGGCTACAAGACGCAGGAGTATGAGCACAAGGAAGACGGGCCGACCTTCGAGCAGTTTTTAACGCGCCCCGAATCGCTCTCCGAGCACCTGATGTGGCAATTGAGCATGAGCCACGTCGCCGAGGAACTGTTGCCCGTGGCCGAGGCCATCATCGGCAACCTCGACCCGGACGGACGGCTCAACGCCACGACGGAAGAGATCGCGCAGTTCGGCAACTGGGCGGGAGAATTGGTGGAAGAGGCGCGGCAGATCGTGATGCGTCTCGACCCGGTCGGGTGCGGCGCGCGCGACGTGCGCGAGTGCCTGCTCGTCCAACTCGAAGCCTGCGGCGCGGGCACGCGCCTCGCCGCGCAACTCATTCGCGAGCACCCGCTCTCCGACTTGCAGCAACACAAACTGCACAACCTCTCCAAGCAAATCGGCGTGTCCGTCGAAACGCTGCTGGAAGAACTCGCTTTCCTGCGCGCGCTCAACCCGCATCCCGGCAGACAGTATTCATCGGAAGAGCCGGTCTTGATCGTGCCGGAAGTGTTCATCGAAAAAGTTGACGGCGAGTACGAAATTTATTTCGCCGATGACGGCAGCCCGCGCCTGCGCTTGAGCAGCAGCTACCAGCAAATGCTGGGACAGCCCGACACGTCGAAGGAGACGCGCGACTTTATCAAAGACAAGATGCGTTCGGCGGTCGATCTGCTGCGCAACATCGAGCACCGGCGGCAAACGATTTATCGCGTCGTCGAGTGCATCGTGCATCGGCAGCGCGAATTCCTTGACAAGGGCGTGCAATACATCAAGCCGATGATGCTCAAGGACGTGGCGGAACAGACGGGGATGCACTTGTCCACCATCTCGCGCGTCGTCAACCGCAAATGGGCGCACACGCCGCAGGGCGTCATCGAGTTGCGCCGCTTCTTCACCGAGGGCATGACGAACGAGGACGGCGAAGAAGTTTCCACGCGCATCATCAAATTGAAGATCAAGAAACTGATCGAGGAAGAAGATTCGCATCATCCCATCACGGACGATCAGGTGGTGAAGATTCTGGCAAAAGACGGCATCAAGTTGTCGCGCCGCACGGTGGCGAAGTACCGCGACCAGATGCAGATTCCGGGATCGCGCGAGCGCAAAGCACCAGTTTAAACAGTGATGAGTGATGAGTGATGAGTAAAAACAACAACCTTGCCTTGTCTCATCACTCATCACTCATCACTCATCACTCATCACTTTCATCCAGGGAGGAATCTGTTTCATGGAGTTTGAGTACACGGGTCGCCATGTTGAGGTGACGGAGGCGTTGCGCAGGCACGTCGAGGAGCACTTCAGCAAAATCGATCAAATCTTCAACGATACGGCGGCACGCGCCCACGTCATCATCGACGTACAGAAGAATCGACATACGGGCGAAATTCTCGTCCACTGGCGCGAGCATTCTTTGACGGCCTCTGATACCAACGCGGACATGTATCAAGCGTTGACGCGCGCCATCTCCAAGATAGAAAAGCAAGCCGTCAAACTCAAGAAGAAGATCATCGACCGGAAACAGACCGCGCCGCCGCTCTCGACGCTCGCGCCGGATGACGGTATGGTTGAAGCCGCGCCGCCGCCAGCCGGGCGGATCATTAACGCGCGGAGTTATCCAGTCAAACCGATGACGCCGGAAGAGGCAGTGATGAGTCTCGACGCGGACTCGAATCAGTTTCTCGTCTTCCGCGACTCCGACACGAGTCGCCTGTGTGTGCTCTACAAACGCAAAGACGGGAACTTCGGTCTCATCCAGCCCTAGTCCTAATCACACAGCGAATTGCTCGGACGCGGCGAGGCATCTGATCTGCTTATCACGGTGGATGACCATTGCCGCGTCAAATTATTTATGACCCCTGTTGCCCTCGCGTAACATTCCCCTTCGGTAAGGAGTAGTTCATGAACCGGAAACATCTGCCCATCACTGTGCTCGCCCTCCTCCTGGTCTTTCTTCCGGCCCTCGGCGCGGTGACAAAGTATGACGCCGACACGGCGCATTCCAACGTCGGCTTCTCGATGCCCATCCTCGGCGGCTTGTCCCGCGTCGGGGGTAAATTCACTGATTTCACCGTGACCATTGTGTACGACGATACGGACGTGACGAAATCCTCAGTCAACGCGGTCATCAAAGCCGCGAGCATCGACACTGGGATCGAGCGGCGCGACGCCCATCTGCGCAACGCAGACTTTTTCGACGTGGAAAAGTTTCCCGAAATCACTTTTCAGAGTTCGCGCGTCGAAAAGAAGGGTAAAGACTTCATCGCGCACGGCACGTTCACCATGCACGGCGTGGCGAAGGAGATCGCGTTGCCTTTCACCATCAACGGCGTAATGAAAGACGCCAAGACGGGGAAGACGACGCTCGGCATCACGGCGCGGACCATCGTCAACCGGAAAGATTACGGCGTCAACTTCAGCCGCCCCGACAATCCCAACTTCCTCGGCGATCAGGTGGAGATTGAATTGAACGTCATCACGCGGGCGGCGAGTCCGCAGTCGGACGCCGCCGCTCCCACGACCACCGGCAAATGAGTGATTCCGGCGCACCGCCTTTTATCGCCGTCAGCGACTTTATCGCACAAGCGCCGCCGCGCCTGGAACTGCGTGTGTTGGCGGGCGGGTGCGAAGCGACGACGCGCCGGATCAACTCTTCCCGCATCCAGAAGCTCGGCCTCGCGCTGGCGGGCTTCACCCACTATGTTCACGCCGGGCGTGTGCAGATCATCGGTCAGAGCGAGATTTTATTCCTCGGACAACTTTCGCCCGAACGCAGGCGCGAGGCCATTGCCAATCTCTCTTTGGAGACGATCAGCTGCGTGCTTGTGACCAAAGAGCAGGTGCCGCCCGTAGAGTTTGTCGAAGCGGCGGAACAAGCGGGATTGCCGTTGCTGCAAACCAATCTCGTCAGTTCCGTCGCCATCAACGTCGTCACGGACTTTTTGCAAGAGACGCTTGCGCCACGCGAGTTGCGCCACGGCGTGCTCTTAGAGGCTTACGGGTTGGGCGTCCTGCTCGAAGGCGAGTCGGGGATCGGTAAATCCGAATGTGCCCTCGATCTCATCGTGCGCGGTCATCGGCTCGTCTCCGATGATCTGGTGGAAGTCAGACAAATGGGGCCGGATTGTTTGCTGGGAAGCGCACCCGAACTCTTGCGCGAGCATATGGAGATACGTGGCCTCGGCATCATCAACGTCCGCGATCTCTACGGTGTGGCCGCCATCAGCGGGCCAAAGCAGGTGGGGCTGTCTATCCGGTTCGAACGTTGGAAGGACGCGAAGGAAGTCGAACGATTGGGCATCGACGAACGGAGCATCGACATCCTGGGCGTGAGCGTGCCGCACGTCCTGCTGCCGGTCAGCCCCGGCAGAAATCTTTCGACGCTGGTGGAAACAGCGTTGCGCGTTCACTTGTTGCGCTTGCGCGGTTACAATGCGGCAGAGAGTTTCGTCGCGCGGCACGCGCTCATGCTGGGCGCAGACAGTAGCGCCGGAGGCGAACCTCCGAGAAGAGATATGGGAGACGGGGCGGAGCCGCCGGAACGCAGCATTGATGAGCGGGAAAAAAAGAGCAACTAAACAGGCGGCGACCGCCGCCGCAGCCGCAGCCACAGGTGCGCCCGACATTGTCGTCATCACAGGCTTGAGCGGGTCGGGGATGTCATCGGCGACAAACGCTTTTGAAGACCTCGGCTATTTCTGCGTGGACAATTTACCGCTCACGCTCCTGCCCACCTTCGCACGTCTGGTGCGACCCAACGACGAGGAAATCGAGGATGGCGAGGCGCGCATCAAACGCGCTGCGCTGGTCATCAACATCCGCGAAGGGCATTTCCTGAGCGAGTTCGAGACGCAGTTGGAAAAACTCAGGCGCGCGAGCAGTCTCGAAGTGTTCGTTCTCTTTTTTGAGACTTCGGACGACGTGCTGCAACGACGCTTCAGCGAAACCCGTCGCCCGCACCCGGCGGATGCGGGCGACGGGTTGCTCGATGCGATCCGCGCCGAACGCGCCGCGATGGCCGACATCCGCGCCCACGCCGATCACATCATTGATACTTCCGAGCATACCGTCCACTCTCTGCGCCGCTACCTCATCGAACGTTTCAGCCCCGATCTGGAGGGCACGCCGATGCGCGTGCAGGTGTTGAGTTTTGGGCACAAATATGGCGCGCCGCGCGATCTCGATCTGTTGTTTGACGTGCGGCATCTGCCCAATCCATTTTTTGTACCTGAATTGCGCGACTTTTCCGGCAGTGATAGCCGGGTCGTCGATTATTTGAAGACGCAGACGGAGACCGTCGAGACGCTGCGCCGCTTCGCAGAGTTGCTCGATTATCTGCTGCCGCTCTACCAGCGTGAAGGGAAGTCTTATGTGACGGTCGGAATCGGTTGCACCGGCGGGCGACATCGCTCGGTCATGATCGCCAACGCGCTGGCACGCCGTCTGCGGCGCGACGGCTTCAACGCCGCCGCTGTTCATCGCGACGTGAGCAAAGCGAAACTGCGCCGCAAGCGAAGCGACCCCGCCGACGCCACCGCCGTGTGACTCGCCGCAGCAAAAGGAGGCTCAAAGGAGAATTTCAGAATGAGCGATAATGACGACTGTATTCGTTGCCGCCATGATTACAGACTCGAAGATGTCTCAATCGAGCACGAGTTTGTCATTTGCACTGACTGCACGACGACCCTCAATCCATCGCGCGAAGACGTGCGCATCTGTCCGGTAGACGGGCGGGAGATGAGAAAGTTGATCATCTACGATCTCGTGCTGATTGATAAGTGTCTGGCGTGCGGCGGCATCTGGCTCGATCAAAACGAACTGAAGATCATCGCGCGCATCGTCGGGGTCAATGCCGCCGTCGGCGGCTATCTCATGGGCAATATCGCCAAAGAAATCTGACCCCGGTGAAGCCGCGTCGTCGCCTCCTGTCTCTGACTAATCCGGGCGGTTAACATGTTCGAGGAGGGTGTGAGATGGAGGATGCCGAAAAAGTTAAGTCGCTGCGTCGAGTGGCGGGGGTGGTGGTGACGCACGGCCAGTTAGCCAACGAGTTGCTCGCCGCGGCGGAGATGATCATCGGCCCCATCGCGCACATCGCGGCGATCTCAATCGGCTGGCATGACGACGTGGATGCGGCGCGGGCGGAGATCGAACGGTCAATCACGCGCGTTTCTGAAGGGCGCGGCGTGCTGCTCCTGACCGACATGTTCGGCGGAACGCCGACGAACATCGCCTCGATGTTTTTCGCCGACGGCGAGGTGGAAGTCGTGACGGGTGTGAATTTGCCGATGGTGATCAAATTGGCGAGCCAAACTGAGGTAGAATCGCTCGCCGTCATCGCACAACTCGTGCGCGACCAGGGACGACAGGCGATTTATCTGGCGGGCGAACTCCTCGCCGCGCCCCGGAAAAGTTAAGTTGCAGTGGCCGAGAGAGTAAACGTGCTGGAGAGGCGCATCTTGATCGTCAATCGTCTGGGGCTGCATGCCCGCGCCGCGGCCCGGCTGGTGCGAACGGCGGGCGTCTATCAGAGCGGCGTGCGGTTGGAGCGTGCGGACGGGAGTGCGGTGGCCGATGCCAAGTCAATTTTAAGCGTTCTGTTGCTGGCGGCAGCGCGCGGGACGGAGTTGCGTTTGACCGTAGAAGGCGCAGATGAGCGGGAAGCGCTTGAGGCGGTGTGCGCTTTGATCGACAGCGGATTTGGAGAAGCGCAGGAGACGTGAGCGGGCAAGCTAAGACTGAGAAGCGCGAAATGCGTTGGCGCGGCGTGGCCGTCTCGGAGGGGGTGGCGACGGGGCGCGTGCTGCGCATCCACACGGGCGCGCAGCACAATATTTATCGCGCGACGTTGAGGCCGGAGGAACTCAAACGCGAGGTGCGCCGTTTCCATGCGGCGGTGCGGTTGTCGCGACGCCAGTTGCTCGCCATCAAAGGCCGCGCCGAAGAGATGCTCGGCGCGGAGCACGCTTATATTTTCGACGCACACCTCCTCATGCTCGAAGATCGCAAACTGCTCGACGAAGTCGAAGACTACATTCGCCGCGAACACGCCAACGCTGAGTGGGCGGTGAAAGTGGCCTCCGATAAACTGCTTGCCGTCTATTCTGAAATCAAAGACGATTACCTGCGCGAGAGAAGTTCCGACATCGAAGACGTGACGCGCCGTCTGCTGGTCGCTTTGAGCGGCGTGCGGCAGGCGCATGGGCTGACGGAAGACGCGGTCATCGTGGCCGAAGAACTGCTGCCGTCGGCAGCGGCTGAACTCGACTTTTCGCATGTCCGCGCGATTGCGTGCGACGCCGGGGGCTGGACCTCGCATACGGCGATCATCGCGCGCGGCATCGGCATCCCGGCCATCGTGGGTTTGCGCGAACTCTACCGCCACGCGCGCACGGGCGACGAGATCGCCGTCGATGCAGAGCGCGGCGAGGTCGTGCTGCATCCGGCAACGGAGACCATTGCACGTTACCAAGCGGCGAGAAAACTCTTGCGCGCCAACACGAGCGCTCCGACGGCGCACGGGCGCGAGCCGCTGCGCACGACGGACGGAGTAGAGATCGTGTTGCGCGCTAATGTCGAATTGCCGGCGGAGTATGAAGGAGTGCGCCGCTACGGGGCGCGGGGCATCGGCTTGTATCGTTCGGAGTTTCTGCTCTCGCAACGCGGCGACATGCTTACGGAGGATGAGCAGTGCGCGGCCTACGCGGAGGTGGTTGCGCTTGCGGGCGCGGACGGGGCGAAGGTGCGCCTCTTCGATCTGGGCGGCGATAAGCTGAAGGGTAGCGGGGCGTTTGAGACAGAACGGAATCCCGCGCTCGGTCTGCGCGCCATCCGTTTTTCGTTTCGTCACGAAGAGATGCTGCGCACGCAGGTGCGCGCTCTCCTGCGTGCGGCAGCGTCCGGTCAGCTTGATATTGTGCTGCCGATGATCTCGGACGTGACCGAGGTGCGACGCGCGCGGCGCATCATCGAGGAGGAGCGAGCGCGTTTGAGCGTCGCCGGGAAGGAGACGGGAGAGATCAAAGTCGGGGCGATGATCGAAGTGCCTGCGGCAGTGCTCCTGGCGGACAAACTCGCGTGCGAAGTGGATTTTTTCAGTCTCGGCACGAATGATCTCGTCCAATATCTTTTGGCCGTAGACCGGAGCAATGACGAGGTGGCCGATTGGTTTCGGACGCTGCATCCGGCGGTGTTGCAAAGCATTGAACGAACCATCCGGGCGGCGGAGGCGGCGAAGATTCCCGCCATCGTCTGCGGGGAGATGGCCGCCACGCCTGCTTACGCGCTAGTCCTCGTCGGCCTCGGCGCGCGTGAACTGAGCATGACCGCTTCGTCAATGCCGCGCGTGCGCCGGACACTCGCAGGCATCGATGCGGCGAGCGCGAGCCAGATCGCCAGTGAGTGTTTACGGTGCGCGACCGCCAATGAGGTGGAAGAGCTGGTGCGCGTGCGGCTGGGAGAGCGTTGGCCGCACCTATTTTCGCTGGGTAACTTGCCAGCCGCCAAACGTCAAGAGTAGAATCAATTGTCGTGCTGAAAGGCGCTGACGACTCGGCCTATTGCTTCCGGCGAACCGGATTGCTCTGCTGCAAACCTCCACATATTCTTCGCCCACACTTCACTCAATGTTCCCTAAAGAGAATTTTGGGCTATCGCTAATCGGTAAAAATTCCGGATTGACAGGAAAATGTGACAGTTTAAACTTTGCGAAAAATAACGTTTTCGTCGTTTAATCTAAGGAGAAGGGAACGATGCTTTGAGCCTCAATCGTTCGCGCCGGAGGCGGATGCGTTCAAGCGGCGCAATTACCTTCAAGGAAATCGAGATTTTAACGCGGCGCTCAACGCGGCCATTGCCCGGCCTCTAGCAGCGCACACGCGGTTTAAGGAATAGAGACGAGGGAAGTAGAGTGCATTATGAGTAAAGTCCTGTTTGCGTTCGTGATAGGGATGGCGCTTTGCGTGCCTTTGGCCGCGGCGAGAACGCAGTCGCGCCTCGGCCCTGCGGAGGACGATTCGCCTGCCAGCAGTCCCGCCGCTAAGACCGGCGCGAAAAAAGATGCGCCGGAGAACGGCACGACGGATTCCAAGACAGTTTCCAAAAGCGACTCGAAACGGGACGAGCCGAAAGGCGCTTCCGCGCAATCCGAAACGCAAAAAATTCCGGCAACTCTAACTTCGGCTGCCGCCAATTCTGCCGGCGGCGTCGCCACATCTCCGACGACGACGAGCGATGCCGCGCCCAAAAGGGCGTCGTCGCCGCTTCCCGTCTTCGGTAGTCCGTCGGCCATGGGCTTTCCCGCACCGCCGAGGTACGAACCACCCGCGCCCTCCACAACTCCCGAAGCAGCGACAAACACCAACACCGTTGCTGCCCCTGCCGCTTCTGCCGCTTCTGCCGCTTCTGCCGCTTCTGCCGCGCTCGCGCCGACTGCTCTCTATCGCGTCGGCACCGGCGACATTCTTGATATTCGTCTCGTCAACGGCATGTCGCGTGAATCGACGCTCTACACTGTGATGTCTACGGGGATGCTCGATTATCCGCTGGCGGGTGAACCTTTCAACGCGGTTGGAATGACGACGGACGAGATCGGCGCGCGGCTCGCCGCCGAATTGAAACGCCGCGCCGTCTATGACCGCGCCCAGTTTCGCATCAGCGTCCGCGACTATGTAAGCCACACGGCGACCGTTAGCGGATTGGTGGATAATCCCGGCGCGAAAATTTTGCGCCGCGAAGCCGTGCCGCTCTATATCGTTTTATCCGAAGCTAACCCGCGCGCCGAAGCGGGTCGCGCCGTGATCATTTCGCACGCCACAGGGCAGAGCAAAACTGTCGATCTCGCTGACTCCGCCGCGCTCAACGAACTCGTCTCGCACGGCGACATCATCAACATCCAAGCGCGCCCGCAGGAATTCTTCTACATCGGCGGGCAGATCAATGCTCCCGGCCAAAAAGATTTTCACCTCGGCATGACGCTCACGCAGGCGATTCTCGCTTCAGGCGGCGTCGCCCGCGATGCGAGCGGTAAAGTCAAAGTCACGGTTTCGCGCCAGGCGGCGGACGGGCGTCTGGTGCTGACCGAATATTCTTTGAAAGATATTGAGACGGGCCAAGCGCCCGATCCGCGTTTGCAGGCCGGCGACCGCGTCGAAGTCGGTCGTCGGCGTTGATGGCCTCGCGCGTCTTTCTACCTCAAACTTCGGTTCTTGTCCGGCGCGAGTGAAGGTTGTATAGTTGCGCGCACCGGAAAAGGGATGCTCAAAATTGGCACACGCCATCGTCCGCTCCTAATTCAAGACCAAGGTTTACAACTACAACAGGAATATCTGAAAACTTCTCGTACCTTCCTGCCGGAGGATCACTGGTTTCATGATGCAGCATAAATTTAGCGCGTTAGCGCTTGTGGCCACGCTTCTGTGCGCGCCGTTCACGACCGTTCGGGCATATTCTCCGATTCCCGCGACTGAGGGCGTCGCCATCGTCGTAGTGCAGGACGACACGCCCCCCGATGTCGAGCAGGCCATGTTCACCAAAGGGCAGAACTTTTACAATCAAAGCCGCTACGAACAGGCTGCCACCACCTTCCGCGATTTTCTCAAAGCCTATCCGAATAGCATCATCACGGATTTGACGTTGCTCTGGCTTGGCCGCACCTACATCGCGCAGAGCCGCCTGCCGGAGGCCGAGCAGGTCGGCGCACGTCTGCGCACCATCAAGGACACCCCGTTCGTCGAAATCTACGAAGGCGAACTGCAAGCCGCGCGCACCGACAGAGTCGCCCGCACAGAGACGCCGGGTCCGTCGCCGACTCCCACCGACGATGCGCGTGGAGAACGCGCTCAAGCGACAACTCCGAGAAGTTCCACGGCGAGGATTGCGCCGACCCAGACCCCCACACCTGCCGCGCGTTTGATCGGTCGGTCCGCCTCGCGCTCGACGCCTTTACCAACTCCGACGCCCAAAGCGGCGCGCGTCGCTCCCCCGACCAAGACGCCGACGCTGACAATTGGAAATTCGCCGGATGAGACGCCAACGCCCGCGCCATCTCGACGCGCCAGCAGACGCAATGCCTCGCGCCGCAACCAGCCACAACGAACGACTGACACGCAGGTGGCGGCGAATCAGCCTGTGCTACGACCAACGCCGACCCCGATTCGTCCGCGTCAACAGGTGGCCGTTGCGACACCGACGCCAAGCGCGACTCCCATCGTCATCGCGCGAGCCGAACCCAATGAGAGCGTGACGACCGCGCCGCCCGTCGTCAACAGCGCGCCGTCCGGACAGGAAGGTTTCGTGCTGACCGTCAAACAAGTGCCGAACCTTAACTTGGCCTTGCGCCGCGCCTCGCTCGCCGCCTCGCCCGGACAAGCCGTGCAACTCCCGCTCACCATCACCAACTCCGGCAACAAAGAAGACCAGTTCCGGCTGGAAACGGACTTGCCCGCAGAGTATCAACCGACCTTCAGTCTCGCTTCGGGCGGGCAGGACACGGGGCTGCCCATCCTCGTCACGCCGCAACTGACGCGCAATCAGAATCTCGAAGTGCTGCTCAACATTCGCGTGCCCGAAACCGCTAATGACGGCCAGCAACGACCGTTCATCGTGCGCGCCGCTTCGCAATCCGATTATCAAATTCACCGGGTGTCGAACGCCGCGCTGACGGTTGTCGCCGCCGCTCTCTCCGGTTCATCCGGCGTGACGCGCGAGAGCGTCCAGCCCGGCGAAACTTTCACGCAGACCATCTCCGTGCGCAACAATGGGAGCGCGGCGGCGCGCAGTTCGCGCACCGACTTCGTTTTTAGCCCCGACTTTGAACTCGTCAGCGCGAGCCCCTTGCCGCTCTACTACGACAATCCTTCGCGCACCGCCATTTGGAGCCTTGGCGATCTGGATTCGCGCGGTTCGCGGGAAATTTCCGTGACGCTGCGCGCCGTGGCGAACGCGCTCGCCGCATCCGGTCCCATCGGGCGCGGAATGCTGCGCACGGCGAGTTTGCCTACCGCGTCTAACTACGACGGGCCGAGCATCGCCATCGGGCGCGTGCCGAAAGCGCGCATCGATCCGGTGTCGCCCGGTTTAACCGTCACGCCCGGCGATATCATCTATATTCCGTTCGTCGTGCGCAATCCCGGCAACTATGCCGAAAGTTATGCCCTGCGCATTACCGCGCCGGGTGCGCCTTCTGGCACGATCTACGCCGACACCAACGGCGACGGGCAGCATCAGGAGAACGAACCGAGCGTCGCGCAGACGGAGCAGATCGACCCGCGCGGCGGCCAGTTTCCGCTACTCTTGCGCGTTGGAATTCCGCGCACCACCGCTGACCGCGAGCAGTATGCTTACAACATGGTGGCTAGTTCCGTGAGCACTAGTCGCGTCGCCAGCGAAGCGAGCACGGTGCTGACGGTAGCCGCGCCGCGCGTGCGGGTGCGCACGGAACAGGTGGCGGATACGAACGCGCCGGGAGACACGATCTTCTATCGCCTCGTGCTCATCAATGAAGGCGGCGGGCTGGCGAAGAATATCGTCGTCACCGAAGTGCTCCCCGAAGCGTTACAGTTCGCCGGCTCTAACCCGTCGCTCAACACGCAGGATGCGCCCGGCGATTCGCGCCGCATCACATGGCGCGTCAACGAACTCGCGCCCAATGATACGGCGGTCTTGCTCATCACCGTTCGCCTGCGCGCCGATCTGGCCGCCGACGGCACGATCACCACCAACCACACATGGGTCTATCAGGACACGAACGGCAACTCGTATCAGAATAAATAATGAACGACGAGTAAGAGGCGACACAGGTTGGAAGAAGGTAAATCGTCAATCGGGAACGGAGGGAAGATCGTTTTCATCCGTTCCCGATTGACGATTCATGGTTTTGAGCATGATACACGCTGCCCGATCTTCTCAGCCCGCGTCTGCGTCCGCGCGCGTGTCACAAGTCCTCATTGCCAAGTCGATGGTTGAGATAGTGTTTGTTGCCGCGCTCGCCGTCTATTTCTTTCACCCAACTTTCAATTCACCCGTTCGCGGCTCGATTGAGGTGGCCGACCAGCAAATTATCGCAGGATGGGCTGTCAACGCAGCCCATCCTGATATACCCGTCGAAGTATATCTCTACATCGACGGGCATGTCGTGAGTCATCAAATCGCCAACACACGACGCATAACAAATGTGAACTCAAATCTGAGTATCGATGCTGCTGATCACGGCTTTGTCTTCCATACTCCGGCGCTCTCGCCGGACACGGAGCATGAGGCGCGCGTCTATATCATGCATGCGACGAGCGACGACACGCGCCGCGTGCTGCGAGAAATCGATGAGGCGAAGCGGTTTAGGGTGACGGCGGCGCAAGAGAAGCTGTGGAGAACAAGCGTAGATCAACAGGGAGAGAGACGACAGTGAGCCGGGCTGAACAGGCACTGGATGGAGAATTGACAGCGTTGCAAAAGATTAACGACGCACGGGCTGAAGCAGGCGGCGCCGAATCGCGCTCGCTGGCCGCATGGGAACTCGTCTCCATCGTTTCTTCGACCGCCATAGCCGAGTGGGTGGTGCTCGCGCTCAACCGCGATAAGGTGCTGCTGGCCGTGCCCATCGCCTGCGCCTGCGCCTTGATGTTCTCTTCGCATTACTGGCGGGGCGAGACGCTCCGCGAACTCGGTTGGCGCACGGACAATTTCCTGCGCGCTGCGCGTCTGCTCTTACTTTGGATGGTCGTCGGGTCGCTCGCGCTCGGCGTCGTCGGGTGGTTCGGGGGGAGCTTTAGTATCGGCAGGCGGAGGGCTGGCTGGGCTGTCTTCGGTTTTCCCGTCTGGGGCTTTGCCTGGGGACTTCTGCAACAGTATGTTCTCCAAGCCTTCATCAACCGCCGCGCGCAAATCCTGCTTGGCCGGGGCGCACCGAGCATCATCCTCGTCGCCGCACTCTTCGCGCTCTTCCATCTCCCGAATCCATGGCTCATGGGTGCAACCTTTCTCGGCGGCCTCATGTGGGCGACGGTCTACCAACGCGCTCCCAACCTTTATGCCCTCGCCCTCTCCCATGCCTTCATGACTTGGCTGCTCATCTCCACCCTCCCCGCTTCCGCACTGCGCAGCCTCCGCGTCGGCTATAAATATTTCGGCTAACGGCAGAGTCGAGCGGCGGTAAATCGAAAACTTTCAAGTGGACTTGCACCGACACCGCTGACAGAACTAAGATCAAAAGGCGTAACGGTGAGGTGGTAATAAACAATAATAATAATTATTATTGACTTTTCTCATTAGTAAGTTCACTATAGGCATTGTTTGTGACAGGGAGATAATTAATGGGCGTGAAAAAGAAGCTGGCACAGCAACAGCGGGAAGCGTTGCGACAAATACTTCAGACACAAGGGGCGCAACTGACGCCGCAGCGCGCCGCCGTCTTCGACTATCTGAGTGGAGTTGAGCATCACCCGACTACCGAAGAAGTTTTTCTCGCCGTGAAACCTAAGTTGCCCCGTATCAGTTTAGCCACCGTGTACAAGAATCTGGAAGCGCTCGTGAAGTGCGGCGCGGTGTCGAAACTTACCTACGGAGACGCTGCGGCGCGTTATGACATTCGCACTGATCATCACTACCACACGCGCTGTCTCGGATGCGGGAAAATTTGGGATTTGGATGTGCAGGAAGGGTCCCAATTGCTTGCGCAGGTGAAGCCGCAAGCGGGTTTTGAAGTAAAGGACTACCGGCTGGAACTCGTGGGCTATTGTCGCGAGTGCCGCCGGTAAAATTTTTTTGGCCTCAAGACAGTAATAATTATTGTTCTTGACTTGTCAACTGAGGAGAATAAGCAGCAATGAGCGACCAGGAAAATAAAGAGAAGCCTGATGGGGCGGGCGGCAACGGGCAACCCATCCTGACGAACCGGCAGGGCCATCCCATCTATGATAACCAGAACACGCGCACTGTGGGCGACCGCGGCCCGACGGTGCTGGAGAACTACCAGTTCTTAGAGAAGATCACTCACTTCGACCGCGAGCGAATCCCCGAGCGCGTCGTTCACGCGCGCGGTGCGGGCGCGCACGGATACTTCGAGGCTTACGGCACTATCGGCGACGAACCGGCGAGCAATTACACGCGCGCCAAGCTGTTTCAGGAAAAGGGCAAACGCACGCCCGTCTTCGTGCGCTTCTCCACCGTCATTCACGGCGGCCACTCGCCGGAGAATTTGCGCGACCCGCGTGGCTTCGCGACCAAGTTTTACACCGAAGACGGCAACTGGGACCTGGTGGGCAACAATCTCAAAGTTTTCTTCATCCGCGACCCCGTTAAGTTCCCCGATGTGGTTCATGCCTTCAAACCCGACCCCGTCACTAACCGACAGGACGCCAATCGCATCTTTGATTTCATCAGCCTCACGCCGGAGTCGATGCATATGATCTCCTTCCTCTTCAGCCCGCGCGGCATTCCGGCGAATTACCGCGAGCAGGAAGGCGCGGGTGTCAACACCTACAAGATGGTTAACGCCGAAGGCGTCGGGGTGCTGGTCAAGTATCACTGGAGTCCGAAGCAGGGCGTCCGTTCGCTGACTCAGGCCGAGGCCGACCAGATCACCAACTTCAACCACGCGACGCACGATTTGTTCGACGCCATCGAGCGTGGCGATTACCCGGAATGGGAAATGCGCGTCCAGATCATGTCCGACGACGAGCACCCGGAACTCGATTTCGACCCGCTCGACGACACGAAACTCTGGCCGGAAGATCAATTCCCGATGCTGCCCGTCGGGCGCATGGTGCTTGACCGCAACCCGACGAACTATTTCGCGGAAGTCGAACAGGTGGCCTTCGGAACCGGCGTTCTCGTGGACGGCCTCGATTTCTCCGACGACAAGATGCTGCAAGGCCGCACCTTCTCCTACTCCGACACACAGCGTCACCGCGTCGGGGCCAACTACCTGCAACTGCCCGTCAACCGCCCGCAAAAGCACGTTGCGACCAACCAGCGCGACGGGCAGATGACTTATCACGTGGACGGCAACGAGGCGGGCGCGAACCCGCACGTCAACTACGAACCGAGCAGCCGGGGCGGCCTTCAGGAAGCGCCGAAAACGGGCAAGGACCACACCCCCTATGTGCAGGGGCCGGTCGTCCGCCAGAAGATCAGCCGGACGAACGACTACCAGCAGGCGGGCGAGCGATACCGGACGATGGACGCTTGGGAACGCGACGACCTCATTAACAATCTGGTCGGCGCGCTCAAGCAGTGCAACCCCGACATTCAGGAACGCATGATCGGACACCTGACGCAGTGCGATCAGGATTATGGCAAACGCGTCGCCGAAGGTCTGGGGCGCAACGTCGAAGAGTTAACGGCGGAGACCGTCGCCTCACGCTAACATTCCCTGCGTAACAATAAACGGGGGCCTCCTCAGCCCCCGTTTTCAATATTGGCTTTCTATGTCTTTATGTTTCGGACGCTTAATTGCAGAGGGGGTCGTCGCTCGTCGTAGCAGCGAAGTGAGGTGAAGAAATCGCTTGACATGACACCCGCACATTTCGCCTGGTGGATGTGGAAATGTTTGCAACACGCCCTTTTAGCTCTGCTCATATGCCTTCAGGAAATCGTCTCGTGGAATACCAGCCTGCGTGCAGATGGTGCGTAAGGTTGAACTCTTCAGGCGTGCGTGACCAGGCATTGTGAGGGGCGTCTGCGTGCCGTCAGGATCATCTCTCACCAAAGCGATATGCTCCTTCTCGCGCACCGGCAGAGAGACCTCACTTCAGCTCTTCTACTGAATAGGCGGGTAAGCCGTCGCCCCAGACGAACCGCTTAGAAGCGTGCGGCTTAGTACCGTCACTCGCTCAAGACACAAAACCACTGTCTCGAATCATGTAAGCGAATCAGGATGTTCGGGTTCGGGTCATAGTGAGACATTGTGGTGCTCTTGATGAGGAATTAAAAGCAGCAGGACTCTACTTCCATCTACAATGTAATGCAAGGTAATATTTCAATCGATTTTTTGACCCTCTTAGCCCAAAGTCTCGTGAATCCCATTGATTCAGCAGCCACCAAACTTCTGTTCATAAAGAACAACTCGAAAGATAACACCGACATCAGCTTGTTATCCCGATGCGTCCCGGTCAATTTCGCTTGACATCCTTCGGGTTGAAGACATGAAGTGAAGGAGTTTTAACATTCGTGCTGTACGTGTTCAACGATGCTTTGCTATAATTTGCGCGCCGTGCGGGAGAACAGGTCGGGCGGTCGCCGCCGCGCTTGCGAAAGCGAGTGGCGGGGGAGGAAAGTCCGAACACTACAGGGCAGCGAGCCAGCTAACGGCTGGGCATGAGGATGATGAATCGGCTTTAAGTAGGTGCTTTCTCATTCGCATGACGACAAGTGCAACAGAAAAGAGACCAGCCGGCGGGTCGCCTGAGAAGGCGACGGCAGCAGGTGATGGGTGAAATGGTGCGGCCTCGTCCGAGGCTTAATGTAAGAGCGCACCGGCGCGCGTGGTAACACAGCGCGGCCAGGCAAACTCCTCGCAGTGCAAGACCAAATAGGGAGGCGTCAAACAGGGCTGCCCGCCCGAAGCCGCGTATGCTTTCACGAGCCACTGCTCGGCTACGACCTCCGGGTAGGTCGCTCGATCCAACCGGCGACGGTTGGGCTAGATGAATGGTCGCCGCTTCCGTTCCCGTCAAGGGCGGGAGTACAGAATTCGGCTTACAGACCTGCTCTCAAACTGCATGGCCGCGCTCTTAATTCACGCATGGGCAACAATCTTCACGTCGCACAATTTTACTGACTCAAACTTTAAACAGGAGCGTTGAAAGAGCATGGTGAATCGCAAAGGGGTCTTCATTGGAGCTTATGTCCCGAATGATCTGAAAGAAACGCTGCGCCGCCGCGCCGTCGCCGAACACCGCACGCTCTCGCAGGAAATAACCCGTATCCTGACCGAAGCCGTGCATGGCAAGACGCTCCCGCCCGGCGCCATTGACCGCCGTAATGTCGCCGCTTCGCAACCGCGCCGCCGTGACACCGATCCGCCCGAACGCCGACGCCTCGACGACGTGCCCTACAAAGGAA
>JBPCIP010000177.1:0-15818 GCA_051006195.1 Pyrinomonadaceae bacterium | reverse complement strand
TCTTCGGATTGTGCTTCGCCAAAACTTTCGTGATCGCCGCCGTCAACGTCGTCTTCCCATGATCCACATGCCCGATGGTCCCGATGTTCACATGCGGCTTCGACCGGTCGAATTTCTCCTTGCTCATCTTTTTCTCTCGCTCCTACAAATGATTTGGTCAGTTTGTGTGTTGGGTCGCCACGCCTGTCATGCAGCGAGAGAAGCGACCCGCTTAATTAGTTTTCCTGAAACTTCAAAGCTACTTCGCGACGCCCTGCACCTTCGCAATCACTTCCTCGGCAATGTTCTTCGGCGCTTGTTCGTACCGCTCGAAGTGCATCGTGGAAGTGGCGCGTCCCTGCGTAGATGACCGCAGGTCGGTCGTGTAACCGAACATTTCCGAGAGCGGAACGAAGGCCGTGATGACTTGCACGCCGCCCGTGCGCGGTTCCATCTTCTCGATGTGGCCGCGCCGCCGGTTCAAGTCGCCGTTGACTGCGCCCATGTAATCTTCCGGCGTCACCACCTCGATCCGCATGATCGGCTCCAGCAAGACGGGCTTGGCTTTGCGCACTGCGTCCTGGAACGCGAGCGACCCGGCGATTTTGAACGAGCGCTCGTCGGAATCGACTTCGTGATACGAACCGAAAACGAGTCGCACTTTGATATCCACCAATTCGTAACCCGCAAGGAAACCGCGTTGCAGCGCATCGCGGATACCTTCTTCCGTCGGCTTGATGAATTCGCGCGGGATGACGCCGCCGGTGATCTTGTTCTCGAAGACGAAGCCTTCGCCCGGTGCGGGTTCGATCTCGATCTCGACGTGACCGAATTGACCGCGACCGCCCGTCTGCCGTTTGTAAACTTCCTTGCCGGGCGCACCTTGCGTGATCGTCTCGCGATAGGCCACCTGCGGTTTGCCGACATTGGCCTCGACGCCGAACTCGCGCTTCATGCGATCTACGATGATTTCAAGGTGGAGTTCGCCCATGCCGGCGATGATAGTCTGTCCGGTTTCTTGATCGGTCGAGACATTGAATGAAGGGTCTTCCTGCGCGAGACGCGAGAGAGCCGTGCCGAGTTTGTCCTGATCAGCGCGCGTCTTCGGTTCGACGGCGACGCGGATGACGGGAGCCGGGAAGTCCATCGCTTCAAGGATGATCGGCTTGTTCTCGTCGCAGACCGTGTCGCCGGTCGTGACTTGCTTCATGCCGCCGATGGCGATGATCTCGCCCGCGCTCGCCTCATCGACGTCCTCGCGCTTGTTGGCATGCATACGCAGCAGGCGACCGACGCGCTCTTTCGTACCCTTGACCGAGTTGAAAGCGTAGGAGCCGCCCTTGATCGTGCCGCTGTAGATGCGGACGAAGGAGAGTTGTCCCAAATGTTTGTCGGCCATGATTTTGAAGACGAGGCCGGAAAACGGCTCGTTCTCATCTGCCGGACGCGCTTCTTCTTCGCCTGTCCTCGGGTTTGTTCCCTTAATCGCTTCGATATCGAGCGGCGAGGGCAGGAAATCGACGACTGCGTCGAGCAACGTCTGCACGCCCTTGTTCTTGAAGGCCGAACCCGTCACGACCGGCACGATCTGAATGGCAATCGTCGCTTTGCGCAAGGCCGCGCGGAGTTCCGCTTCGCTGATCTTTTCGCCTTCGAGAAACTTATTGGTCAACTCGTCGTCGGTGCTCGCGATGGATTCGACCATCTTGTCGCGCGCCGCTTCGGCCTCGGCCCGCATGTCGGCGGGAATCTCTTCAATCGCGTACTCAGAACCCTTCGTCTCATCATTCCACAAGAGCGCTTTCATCTCGATCAGATCGATGACGCCTTTGAACTGATCTTCCGCGCCGATGGGAATCTGAATGGCGACGGGGTTCGCGCCTAATCTGGTGATGATCGAATCGAAGGAACGTTGGAAGGAAGCGCCGGCGCGGTCCAGCTTGTTGATAAAACAGATGCGCGGGACGCCGTACTTGTCCGCCTGACGCCACACGGTTTCGGATTGCGGTTCGACGCACGCCACGCCGTCGAACACGGCGACCGTGCCGTCGAGCACGCGCAAACTGCGTTCAACTTCCATTGTGAAATCGACGTGACCGGGCGTGTCGATGATGTTGATGCGGTGCTCGACCTCGTTGCGCTTCCAGAAACAGGTGGTGGCGGCGCTGGTAATGGTGATGCCGCGCTCCTGCTCCTGCTCCATCCAATCCATCGTCGCCGTGCCCTCATGCACCTCGCCGATCTTGTGCGAGACGCCCGTGTAGAAAAGCACGCGCTCGGTGGTCGTCGTCTTTCCGGCATCAATGTGCGCCATGATGCCGATGTTGCGGAATTTACTGAGGTCTTGCTTAGCCATAACAGTTTTTAGTTTTTGGTGTTCAGTTTTTAGTTTCGCCTGACTGCTGAAAACTAAAAACTGAAAACTGGCAACTGATTTACCATTTATAATGCGCGAACGCCTTGTTGGCCTCTGCCATGCGATGCACGTCGTCTTTCTTCTTGACGGCGTTGCCCCGATTGTTCGCCGCATCGAGCAATTCGCCCGTGAGGCGGTCAATCATCGTCTTTTCGCCGCGAGCGCGAGCCGCGCCAACGATCCAGCGAATGGCGAGCGACCCGCGCCTCTCCTGTGGCACTTCGAGCGGCACTTGATAAGTCGAACCGCCGACGCGACGTGACTTCACTTCAACTTGCGGGCGCACGTTATCAATCGCCCGCTTGAAAGCTTTAAGCGGGTCTTCGCCCACTTTGTCTCCAACCTGAAGCAGTGAGTTATAAAAAATCTTTTCGGCGGTAGACTTCTTGCCGCCCTCCATTAAGCCGTTGATGAACTTCGTGACCAGCGGACTATTGTAGACCGGGTCGGGCATCACATCGCGTCTATCGACAACTCTTCTTCTTGGCATAGTTCAATTTTGAGTTTTCAGTTTTGAGTTTTCAGCCTTCGGCGCTTCAGTTCCGTCTAAAAACTGAAAACCGAAAGCTGGGAACTTGTTACTTCTTGCCCTTAGCGCCGCCTTTAGCTGCGCCCGCCGCCGCGCCTGCCTTCGGACGTTTCGCGCCGTACTTGGAGCGTCCCTGCTTGCGGTCGGCCACGCCGACCGAATCGAGCGTGCCGCGAATAACGTGGTAGCGCACGCCGGGCAAATCTTTCACACGACCGCCGCGAATCAGCACAATCGAGTGTTCCTGTAAATTGTGGCCGACGCCCGGAATGTAGGTCGTCACCTCAATGCCGTTGGTCAGACGGACGCGCGCCACTTTGCGAAGAGCCGAATTCGGTTTCTTCGGCGTCTGCGTGTAGACGCGCGTGCAGACGCCGCGTCTTTGCGGCGACGATTGCAACGCGGGGCTGGCCGTCTTGTACTTAACTTCCTGACGACCTTTGCGAACAAGTTGATTGATAGTCGGCACTGATATTTCCGTCCTCTTCGTCTTCTGTGTAAAGTAGCGAAGTTGCTCAGAGCGCAAAAAGCTCCGAATCCTGCCTCTCACCGGAACTCGTCCGGCAGTCAGCGCAAGAAGCGGCTGCCTGAAATGATTAAATATTTTAGCGGGATGTTCTGCGCTACGTCCTTACCAGACGGGCGTGGATCATGGCTTCCCCACGAGCCAAAAATGTTTTTCTGTGGCGTCGCCTATCCCAAAGGGAACGAAGTGAGGCGCTAAGTTAAAAATCCGCGC
Source organism: Pyrinomonadaceae bacterium (assembly GCA_051006195.1). Lineage (GTDB taxonomy): Bacteria > Acidobacteriota > Blastocatellia > Pyrinomonadales > Pyrinomonadaceae > JAIVJZ01. The sequence goes on along the minus strand of JBPCIP010000177.1, from coordinate 12,155 downwards.
CGTTTTCGCGTGCTTAACGCTGGAAGCCGCCGGTTTGTGACAACCAACCGGCAGCACGCAAGCATTTACGCCACAATAAATGTCAAACGACTGCCCTGCAAACAGACAGCCGGGCAACGCCTCCACACCGACAGAACTTTCTAAAGCGTTGCACTCTACGGGAAACGGACTATATGTCCAAACGAGAGATTGTACGGATCGGCTTAAGGTCTGTCAAGTTGCCGGAGAAAGTGACAATCAGGCGGGTGATTTTCGAGAATGCTTTTTATCTCCTCGCTTAATTGGTAGTGTCTCAGATTTTATGCTGCCCTCGGCAGTAGTTCATAAGAGGCAGTGTTTATCAGCCTTTCATGGATAGCAGAACAGTTCAGCATAAATTGTGAGACACGACCGCTTAATTTAGAGTCAACCGCTTCAATGCCGCACAGGATTTAGACTATTTGATCAAAATCCTACAACCTTAAAATGCGATTGCCCCAGCCGCCCCTCATTTCGCTACAGCGCAAAATTGAAGTTGATGAAACCGGAGACACGAACGGGCTGGCCGTTGACGACCGTGGGACGAAACTTCCAGCGGCGCGCGGCATCTTCCGCTGCGCGCCGCAGCAGTTCCGGCCCATCCGTCCGTTTCACCGCTTCAACCGTCCCCTTCTCATTCACCATCAGGAAGACCGTGACCTTACCGGTGACCCGCGCGTTGCGCGCCGTCGCCGGATAGGTCGGAGCAATCGTCTGCGCAGCTTTGGGTATCAGCGACCCGACTTCGAGCGGCATTCCGTCAGCCGCTTTGTCGGTTGAAGAGGCGGCGGGTGATGGATTGGAAGAAGCGTTCGCCGCCGCATTGCCGCTTCGCGTGTTGGCCGGTTCGCTGGCCGTTTGAGTATTTCCCGTCGCGGGATCATTGGAAGAAGTCCCCGGTGTCGTGTTCGCCGGAGCGGGCGAAGGTTGTGCTGCGGGCTGACTCGCATTGGCCGGGGTTGAAGTTATCTGCGGGCGTGCCGACGGAGCAATAGTTGTCCCCGTGCTCGCCACGGTGCGGCTATTGGTTGCCATGAGACGCTGGCGCGCATCGGTTACTTCGCGTTGCCACTGCGCCCGCTCATTATCCTTGCGTGCGAGACGCACGCGCACGCTCGCGGCCTCTTCAAGTAAGGCCGTCGCATCCATGTTCCGCGCGTTTCCATCGCGCAATTCTTTGCCCTGCGCGACGATTCGCTCAATGAGCGTGCGCACCCGCTCAAGGTCGCCCGACGCCTCTGAGGGCAATCCCTCATCGGCCACGTCGAGGCCGAAGACACGGTAGCGTTCGAGATGCGCGCGCACGCCGCTCAACACCTGACCGGCCAACACGAAGTAAGCGCGCGTCGCGCTCTCGCCGCCCGTCGCCCGTGCGTGAAACGCATCGTTCAGCAGTTTCTCCGCATAGATGTAATCTGATTGATCGATGTAGATACCGGCGAGCAGCACGAGCGTAATCTCGCGCACCGACGGATCGACGCCCGCCGTGCGCTGAAGCGCTTCGAGTTCGCTGCGAGCCGCCGGTAGATTGCCCGCCGCAGCGAGCGAGCGCGCGCGCGTGACCCGGCGCTGCAACCCATCGGCGTCCATGTCGTTGAAGGATTGCGCTGAGAGAGCCGACACACAGGCGAGGATCAAGAGCAGGCTCAAATTAACTTTAACAATTGCACGCGTGGCAAGACTTGGACGAATTCCCTTCACTGTGTGACTCCATAAAGGTGAAAGCGAGCATCAACGCTCGCTTGAGGGATGACTACTGATCAATGCGGGCATTATCACTCGTCTGCGTTGATCCATCAACCCCGTCGCGTCGTTTTTTTCTTCGTCGGAGCACTCGCTTTGCGCTTCGATTTCCGCGTCGCCTCGCTCGCCTCCTTTTCGGGCACGGCGGGAGAGACGGATGCGGGAGTAAGACTCTGTGAAATCCTCTGCCGGTAGGCGCGGGCATCGCGCTTGATCGCTTCTTCATCGAGCGTCAACAAACGACGGTCGCGCATCACGACCCGCCCTTCGATCACGACGGTTCGCACGTCGGCGGCCTTCGTCGCGTAGACGAGTTGCGAATAGAGGTTGTAGAGCGGCGTCTGGTTGAGGTTGTCCATATCGACGATGATCACGTCGGCGCGTTTCCCCCGCTCCAGCGACCCGGTCTCGCGTTCGAGATGCAGCGCACGCGCGCCGCGAATCGTCCCCATCTCCAGCGCCTCGCGCGCTGTGATGACGCGCGGGTCGCCCGTCGTAATCTTGTGGAGTTTCGCCGCCGTGTCCATCTCCTCCCACAAATTGAGATCATTGTTTGAGGCCGCGCCATCCGTTCCTAGTCCTACCGCCACGTCCGCCTGCAACATCTGCGGCACGCGCGCCACGCCCGCCGCCAGTTTCATATTCGATTGCGGGTTATGCACCGCGCCCACGCCGAGTCGTTTGAGCAACACGATCTCTTCGTCCGTGAGATAAATGGTGTGTGCGGCGATCACCTGATCATTCAAAAATCCGATGCGCGCCAGATAATTGACGGGCGATGCCCCATGATCGCGGGTGATGTCGTCCAACTCTTTCCGCGATTCCGCGACGTGAATCACAATCGTCGCCTGCAAACGATTGGCGAGGTCGCGCGCGGCTTTGAGATGTTCTTCCGAGACCGTGTAGGCCGCGTGCGGCGCAATCGCCGGAGTGATGAGCGCGTGGCCGCGCCACTTCTCGATGTACTTCCGCGTGTAGGCCAGACCTTCTTCATAGGTCTTGTTGTCGGGGGCGGGGAAATCGATAATCGTCTCGCCGAGCACGCCGCGCACGCCCGCCTTCGCCGTCTCATCGGCAACGGCGTCCTCGAAGTAGTACATGTCGCAGTAGGTCGTCGTTCCACCGCGAATCATCTCGGCGAGTCCAAGTCGCGTGCCGACGCGCACGAAGTCCTCGGTCACATTCTTCGCTTCCGCCGGGAAGATATACTTAGTGAGCCACTCGTTGAGATCGAGATCGTCGGCGAGGCCGCGAAAGAGCGTCATCGGCACATGCGTGTGGCCGTTGATAAGACCGGGCATGACGACGCGCCCGCGCGCTTCAATCGTCTCGCGCCCAGCGTAGTTCCGGTCGATGTCGGCTCGTTTACCAATCGCTACGATGCGCCCGCGCTCAATAGCGATTGCGCCGTCTTCGATCACATCGCCGCGCTCGTTCATCGTCACGATGGTCCCGCCGCGGATGACGAGAGCAACCAACTTCGGAGCGGCTTGCACCTGCGCGATGGGAAAGACGATGAACGCGCAGGCGAGTAAAATGATGGTTAGCAGGCGAAAGAAGGTTCGGGGTAATTTCATCACGTCAGTAATTTTAATTCGAGCAATGTTATGACTTCGGTTCTTCACTGTTCATCTCTTCCAGAAATCTCGCATCGAACGGGCGCGGCAAAAGTTCCGCCATTTGCAGCGTCTCGGTGTCGCCGCGCAAGTTGGCAAGCACCACGGGCACATCGCCGCAAAACTCCCAGATAATCTGGCGACACGAACCGCACGGCGGCGTGAGCGGCCCGGTGTTCGTCACGACCGCGATGCGTTTAAATTTTCGCGCGCCTTCCGAGAGAGCTTTCCAAATCGCTACGCGTTCGGCGCACATAGTCAATCCGTAGGTCGCACTCTCGATGTTGCAACCCGTATAGATCGCGCCGTCTTCGGTTTCGATGGCCGCGCCCACGCAAAAATTTGAGAATCGCGCCAGCGTACAATCTCGCGCGTGTGTGGCAGCCTCAATGAACGCATCCTTCGTTTCTGTGATATTCAACCCCTCGTTTCTCCCCTTCCCACTCAATTGCCGGCGGTCGCGTTGCGGCGCGTTCTTTCGTTTGCCAACCGCTCCCGAATTTTCCCGCTGAGCAAATCAATGCTCACCAGATTGTGCCCGCCTTCGGGGATGATCACGTCGGCGCAACGCTTCGACGGCTCGACGAACTGCATGTGCATCGGGCGGACGGTGGCGAGATATTGTTCGATGACGGAATCCGCCGTGCGCCCGCGTTCGGCGATGTCGCGGCGCAGGCGACGGATGAACCGAATATCGTCGGGCGTATCCACGAAAACTTTGATGTCCATCTCTTCCAGGAGACGCTTTTCGGCGAAGATGAGGATGCCTTCCACGATGGTGATCAGTTTCGGCTCCATACGCAGCGTCTCTTTGCGGCGCGCATGGTTTTTGAAATCATAGATCGGCATCTCGATGGCCTGCCCCGCCTTCAAAGCGCGGACGTGCTCTACCATCAGATCGTTATCCAGCGCATCCGGATGATCGAAGTTCACCTGCTGCCGGAAATCGAGCGGCATTTGATCGAGATTGCGATAATAAGAATCCTGCTGGATGAAGGCGACTTCGTTCGCGCTCACCGATTGCAGAATCCGGTTCGCCACCGTCGTCTTTCCCGATCCCGTCCCGCCGCAGATTCCAATGATCATTCGTCGCTTCGCTCCGAGTAACAGGTGATAGGTGACAGGAGAAAAACAGTTCTTGCCTGTCACTTGTTACCTGTCACAGTAATTTAGGAATTGTCCGTCGCAGCAGCTCGCTGAAGGTCGCGCGCACTTGCTCGCCGGTTTCCATCACTTCGGCGTGGTCAATGGGACGGTCGAGGACGCCCGCGGCCATGTTGGTGATGCAGGAGATGCCGAGCACTTTGATCCCCATGTGGCGCGCGATGATGGCTTCGGGGACGGTACTCATCCCGACGGCGTCCGCGCCGAGAGAGCGCAGCATCCGAATTTCGGCGGGCGTCTCGTAGCTCGGCCCGGTCAGCGCGGCGTAGATGCCGCGCTTGAGTTCGAGTTTCATGGCGTGAGCTTCATTGATGGCGATTTCCTGAAATTCGCGCTCGTACACATCGGACATATCGGGGAAGCGCGGGCCGAAGCGCGCATCGTTTGCGCCGCGCAGAGGGTTGACGCCCATCAGATTCAGGTGGTCGCTGATGAGCATCAATGTGCCCTGCGTGAATGAATTATTCAAACCGCCCGCCGCGTTCGTCAGCACTAACGCTTTGATGCCGAGCAGTCCGAGCACGCGCACCGGAAACGTCACCTCTTCGAGCCCGTAGCCTTCGTAGTAGTGAAACCGTCCCTGCAACACGATGAGCGTGGTGCCCGCGACTTTGCCGATCACCAGTCGTCCCGCGTGCCCTTCCACGGTCGAGCGCGCGAAGCCGGGAATCTCTTCATACGAAACCGCGACCGCGTCTTCCAGATCATCCGCAAACGCGCCGAGGCCGCTGCCCAGGATTAACCCGATACGCGCTTCTTCCAAATACTGCGCGCGAATCACCCGCGCCGCATGTTCCGCGCGTTCATACAATGGCGTGGTAGTCGAAGTTTCCATATGGTTTTGTCCGTCGTCAGTTGTCCGTGGCCTGTTGTTTGGTTAAAACTTTATCACTTACGCATGAAGCACAAGCAACGGACAACTGACGACGGACAATGTTTTACTTCTCCTTCTGATACGGCAAGCCTAAGGCGCGCGGCGCGCGGGACGTGCCGATGAATCCGGCGAGGACGATGATCGTCAATACATAAGGCACGATCTGGATGAACTGGATGGGTATGTCTTCACCCGAAGGCAGTTTGAAGACGCCCTGCATCTGGATCGTGAGAGCTTCGGTGAAGCCAAACAGCAGACAAGCCAGCATCGTCTGCACAGGTCGCCACTTGCCGAAGATCAAGGCGGCGAGTGCGATGAAGCCCCGCCCCGAGGTCATGTTGCGTGTAAAGAGCGACGATTGCCCGATGGATAGATAAGCTCCGCCGATGGCTGCGAGCGCGCCCGACAGAAGCACCGCTGTGTAGCGCACCTGATTGACGCTCACACCCGCCGCGTCCGCCGCCTCCGGGTTTTCGCCGACGGCGCGCAGACGCAACCCGAACGGCGTGCAATAGAGCACATACCACGTCACGCCGACGAGCAGGAGCGCGAGCACGACCGGAGTCCAAGGGATCAAATCATCTTTGGGAATCTGCGGCGTCGAGCCTGAGGAGAGAAACAGCGCGCCGCTCAACATCGCGGGCACTCCCGTCATCAAAATGTTGATCGCCGTGCCGCTCACCACCTGGTCCGCGCTGAAGCGGATGCAAGCCACGGCATGAACGCCCGCGACGAGCATGCCAGAGCCGATCCCTGCGAGCAGGCCGAGCCACGGGCTGCCCGTGTAATGCGTGACTGCCGCCGCCGTAAACGCGCCCGCCAGCATCAAGCCTTCGAGGGCGATGTTGATAACGCCCGCCCGCTCCGAAAACAACCCGCCGAGCGCGGCCAACAGGAGCGGCGTCGCCGTGCGAATCGTCGAGAAGATGAGCGCGAAAGTGAAAATTTCACTCATAAGAACAGTTTTGAGTTTTCAGTTTTGAGTTTTCAGTCACAGCGCTTCCGGCTGAAAACTCAAAACTGAAAACTGTTCAGACTTTCGATCTTTTCAGCAAACCGAACTTACCGAACGCCCCGCGAAACAACGCTTCGCAAGCGACGAAGAGAATGACGATGGCCTGGATCACTTCGACGATATCTTTCGAGACTTTGCCGGAGAAGGCGTCCACGAAAATTCCGCCGCGAATCAACATGCCGAACAAGAGCGCGGAGAGCAGCACGCCGACGGGATGATTGCGCCCCAGAAGCGCGACGGCGATGCCGGTAAAACCGTAGTTTGCGGAGAAGCCGTCGTAGTAGCGATAGCGATAGCCGAGCACTTCGCTGATCGCGACCATCCCGGCCAGGCCCCCCGAAACGGACATCGCCAGCACGATCTGTCTGCCCGTCGAGATGCCGCCATACTCGGCGGCGGTCGGGTTCGCGCCCGTCGCGCGAATCGCATAGCCCCACTTCGTCCGCCACAGAAACACGTAGACGAGCGCGCAGGCTAAGAGCGCGAAGAGAAAAGCGAGATTCAAAGGGATGCGCTCCGGCAGACCGGGGATGAAACTGCCGAGTCGCGGCAGGTGTGCGCCCGCGCCGATGGGCACGGTCTGTAAAATCGGATCGCCCGGAGTTTTGAAGTGATACTGCGTGAAATAGCTGACGAGCGCAATGGCGATGAAGTTCAACATGATCGTGTTGATGACTTCGTGCGAGCCGAACCGCGCTTTCAAGACGCCGGGAATCGCGCCCCACGCCGCGCCCGCGAAGATGGCGGTCAGGATCGCGAGCGGGACGAGCACGATGGCGGGCAGCGTCGCCCATGAATAATTGACGGGCGTGCCGAACACGTCCACCACCGTCCCGCCGAACTTGATCGTGATCCACGCCGTTGCGAAAGCCGCGACGTAGAGTTGGCCTTCCGCGCCGATGTTGAGCAGCCCGCAGCGAAACGCGACGGCGACGGCCAGCCCCGTGAAGATGAGCGGCGTCGCATAAAAAAGCGTGTATCCGATGCCGTCCGGCCACGAGAACGCGCTGCCGATGAGGAGCCGGTAAACCTCGAAAGGATTGTCGCCGACCATCCACACGAAGATGCCGCCGACGACGAAGGCCGCGAGCACGGCGACGAGCGGGAAAAAGAGTTCGCGAAGAAGTTTCATGCTGCTTTTTTGCTTTTACTGACGCTTGGTAGCCGCCGCTGCGTTCTCGATACCAGACCACGCGCCCGATTGTATGAAGCTGGCCCAGTAGTATGGATGGCTGTAATTTCCCGTCCGCGCTTTGTCGCCGGGCGAGTCGAACAGGCCACGCTGCCCGCCGCCTTGAACTCCCGCCCCCTTGTTCAACATCTCAAGCTGCACTTGCCGCAACGCCTCTGTGCGCCCTTCGCCGCGTTGCAGGCGCGTGTAATAAGCCTTCATCAAACCCCGCGTGGCCGCGTCCGACACTCGCCAGAGGCTCATCACCTGACTCTCGCTGCCCGCCAGGACCAGAGCGCGACGCAGGCCGTACACGCCGTCGCCGTTTTTCACGTCGCCGAGGCCCGTCTCACAAGCCGACAGCACGACCAGTTTCGTGCCCCACAAATCGAGCGCGGCGGCTTCGGCGGCGGTGAGCACGCCGTCCTCGTTTGCCCCGCTCCGGCGCTGGTTAACCCCTGCCAGAATCAAGCCGGAACGCAGCAGCAGATTCTCGCCCGGCGAAGCGACGGCGGGCGCGGCGGCGATCCCGCCGGACGATGTTCCGGCTCCCAGACCAAACCCGCGACTTTCGGCTGGACGCGGTTGATCGGTGAGAAAGAAACCGTGTGTGGCAACGTGCAGGATGCGCGGGCTGCGTAGCTGCTTTAACGCCGCCTCGGTAGCTTCGGCGGCGGTCAACATCCGCGCATCGGGCATCAGCGCACTCAGAGTTTTGGCTTCCTCAGCCGTGCCGGGCAGAGGCGAATAGCGCACCTTGCTAAAATCAATCGCGTTGAAATCAACGGCGCGTTTCGCGGCCACCTCCAGCAATTCAAACTTGCCCTGGCCGCTGTCGTCGTAAAGCGGATTTGCCAGCACCAACGGCGGGCTTTTGCTTTCGCCCGTCACGCCCAAACGCAGCAGATCGCGCCCGCTCGTCAAATAGGTCAGCGTATAGTCTTCAATGAGATACTTGCCGCGCTCGTCCACCAGCGCGGCGAAAGGAATCAGATTCAACGCTCCATCCGGCGACAGGAAGATGCGTCTGGTTGCGCCGAGCAACGCGCGCACTGGCCGCATCACCCCTTCGTCAACGACGCGCGCCGCCGCCTTCACCGCCGCGACATCCCCGCGCGACGCCTGCCTGCTGTCACGCAACGCCACACGCAGTTTCTCGACGTTCGCCTCAATCGCCGCCGCCTCGCCCAAATCCACGAACTGCGGCTCGCCCTCTCGCCGCGCGATGTAAGCCACGTACCGCGCCGCACCGAACCTTTCCTCACCCGGCTTCGCCTTCGCGTTGAAAGGCCGGTACGAGAAGATTTCGATTAACGCGGCATCGGCGGGCAGCGCCGCTTGTACGTTCGACAAGGTAACGCGCTGCGCCCCCGCGCGAAACTCCGCGCTGCGTCGGCTGATGACGGCCTCCAGCTTTTCGCTCTCTTCTGCGAGGGCGGCGAGTTGCGCTTGCCGCGCGGTGGGCGTGAGATTGCCGCTTGCGCCACCGAGTTGCAGATTGGCGAGTTGCGAGCGCGCGGTGGCGAGTTGATCGAGCAGCTTTTGATCTTCCGGCGCGGCGCGGCGAAGCAGCGCCGCGATTTGATCAACCGTCGCATCGAGCGAGCGTCCCTTGCGCCGCAAAATGGTGGTTAAGGCCAGCCGCGCCGCCAAAATGTTTTTTGGGGCGTCTTTAGCATTGAGCGAGACGATTCTATCTGTCTGGCCGGCGAGGGTGTCGAGGTAAAGCTGCTTCTGCTTTTCCGAGCCGGTGGTCAGAATCAACGCGATGTTCTGCTCGCTAATGTCGGCGGCGCGGGTACGTTCAATAATCGCGCGTCCATAATCACTTTTGGCCTCGTACAGCGCCGCCAAGTTATTGAGCGATATGGCGACATAAGGATGCTCCGCGCCTAACGCTTTCTCATAAATCGCTAACGAACGTTGATACAGCGGCTCGCCACGCACATAGTCGCCTTTGGTCTGGTACAGCAACGCCAAGTTATTGAGCGACGTGGCGATATCACGATGCTCCGCGCCTAGGGCTTTCTCTCTGATCGCCAGCGCACGTTGGTACAGCGGCTCGGCACGCACATAGCCGCCTTTGGCCTGGTACAGCAACGCCAAGTTATTGAGCGACAGTGCGACATCAGGATGCTCCGCGCCTAAGGCTTTCTCTTTGATCGCCAGCGCACGTTGATACAGCGGCTCGGCACGCACATAGTCGCCTTTGGCCTCGTACAGCGCCGCCAAGTTGTTGAGCGACATGGCGACATCACGATGCTCCGCGCCTAACGCTTTCTCAAAAATCGCCAGCGAACGTTGATACAGCGGCTCGGCACGCACATAGTCGCCTTTGGCCTCGTACAGCAACGCCAAGTTATTGAGCGACAGTGCGACATCGGGATGCTCCGCGCCTAAGGCTTTCTCAGAAATTGCCAGCACACGTTGATACACCGGCTCGGCACGCACATAGTCGCCTTTGAGACGATATAGTCTAGCCAAGTGACTGAGCGATATGGCGACAGCAGGATGCTCCGCGCCCAAGGCTTTCTCATAAATTGCCAGCTCACGTTCGGCCAACGGCACAGCCTCGTCATACCGGCCTGCGCTGTCTAGCTGGGCAACTCGCGCGTTGAGCCGCCGCGCTTCTTCCGAATCTTCCGACTGAGCGGAGACGGCGGCGGGTGTGCCCCACAAAGCGCAGCAGAGCGCCAACAGCATCACGCCCCTGTGCCAACTTCTTATGTGCTGCATGATGATTTTCGCTCCTTTGATAGTGAGTTGCGCGCCAGCCTTGCGGATCAGTCTTGCGACAGCCAAACCAAACTCATAAATTGCGCTGTCAGGCTGCATGACAGGCCGGGACTCACAACAGCTTGATGAAACCCGCCTGCTCGAAGTGTCGGTCGGCGGTAAAGGCTTCGATCAAACCGTGCTCTTGCATAAGGACAAAGCTGATGCAGTCAACGATGCTCCAGTCTTTATCGGGACGCGCGGCGTAGAGTTGCCATCCCGCTTCGTGGAGTTCCGCGCTCAGATTTATGACAGTGACGTGTGCCGATGTCGCCAGCCGCTCTTTCCAACTCACTGCATGGTGACGCAATCGGACTGACGAGAGACTGTTGCCAACCTCCAGCAGGATTCCGTCATGCGTCACGACATCCCAGCCTGCCGCGAAACGCTCGCCATAAGTTTTCGTCGCCGTCGCGTGCAGCGCATCCGCCCGATTAAGCAGCGCCAGCCATCCTGACGTATCTACGAATAGCTGTTTCATCTGAAAGGCGCTCGACTGGCGGTTGATTAGTCAGGGCTTTGGCTCTCTCTCACTCTGCTTGGGCAAGCCGTAAAGGTAATGGTCAATGTTAGTCGCCAGGTCGGGTATCCCCGTGTCAACCGCGAGGTCTGAAAAATCCGCAGCCGGATCATCCGCGCGGTTGTCGGCGCTCGTCACGGTGAGTTGCACGCGCTCTCCTTCCTCTAAGTTGATCGGCCTGAGCGGACGAAAGACACCGTTTTCAAAAATCGCTTCAACTGCTTCGCTCATGACTTAACTCCCTCCCACTTCAAACTGAGGAACATATCGTATCACTCAGCACATTACTACCGACCGCCGGTCATCAACAATCCGATCTCTTCCACGGTCGCGCGCTTCGGATCGACTTCGCCAACGATGCGCCCTTCGCGCATGATGAGCAGGCGGTCGGAGAGCGCCGTCACTTCTTCGAGTTCGGCGGAGACGAGCAGGACGGCGCAGCCCGCGTCGCGCAGGGCGACGAGCTTGCGATGAATAAACTCGATTGCGCCGATGTCCACGCCGCGCGTCGGCTGCGAGACGAGCAACAGTTTCGGCTGGAGTTCAAATTCGCGCCCGATGATCAACTTCTGTTGATTGCCGCCTGAAAGCGAGCGCGCCGGAAGATCGGGGTTGGCCGGTCGCACGTCGAAATCATTGATCACCTGCACAGCGCGCTCGCGGATTCCACGGTCGTTCAAAAACACGTCGCCTAAACCGGAGACGGCGGGCTTGCGATAATGGTCGCCGAGGATGGAATTCTCCGAGAGGTCGAAATCGAGCAGCAGGCCGCGCCGGTGTCGATCTTCGGGGATGTGCGCGATGCCGAGTTCGCGCCGTTCACGCGCATTGAGACGTGCGATGTCGCGCCCGTCGAATTTCACGTCGCCCGTCACCGCGTAGTGGCTCGCGCCGAGTCCCGCGAGCGCCTCGATCAACTCCGTCTGCCCGTTGCCTTCGACGCCTGCAATGCCGACGATCTCGCCCGCTTGCACCGTGAACGAAACATCGTCGAGCCGCCGCGCCCCGTCGCGCGCCGCGACCGTCAAATTATTCACGCCGAGCACCGTCGCGCCCGCCGCCGCGTCTTTCTTTTCCACTCTCAACAACACGTCGCGCCCGACCATGAGGCGCGCTAACTCCGCCGCGTTCGTCTCGCTCGTTTGCACGCGCCCGACGACCCGCCCATCTCTCATCACCGTCACCTCATCCGAGATCGCCAGCACTTCGGAGAGTTTATGCGTGATGATGATGACCGTCTTTCCCTGCTCGCGCATGCG
>JBPCIP010000176.1:0-33993 GCA_051006195.1 Pyrinomonadaceae bacterium | reverse complement strand
TTGTTGTTTTTAGTTTTTGGCGCAATAGCACAAAAAGCTGAGAAAAATCGTCACGAGCCAAAAAGCCTTGAAATTGCTGAACAACTAAAACCTCGTATTTGTTAGGAATTTAGATGCGCTCGCCCTAAAACTGACCCGCTACCGCCTGTTGAGCCAAACTCAGAGGGACAATGAACCCGCTCGAACTGTTCGGCGAAATCGACATCTACCTGTTCGACCAACTCCTCAAGGGCAGGTTCTCACCCGGTATGAGCCTGCTGGACGCGGGCTGCGGCGGCGGGCGCAACCTCGTCTACTTCCTGCGCTGCGGCGGGTACGAAGTCTTCGGCGTTGACCGAAGTGCTGAGGCAATCGCGCATGTGCGGCGACTCGCAAATCATCTCAACCCGAATTTGCCGGCGGAGAATTTCCTCATCTCCGAAGTGGAAGAGATGCCGTTCCCGGAAGGGCGTTTCGATGCAGTCATCAGCAGTGCGGTCTTACATTTCGCCAGTGACGAACGACACTTTCTGAGGATGCTCGACGAGATGTGGCGGGCGCTCAAACCGGGAGGCCTGTTCTTCGCCCGGCTGGCCTCTTCCATCGGGATCGAAGAATTGATCAGGCCAGCCAGCGGCGGCAGAAGGTATATGCTCCCCGACGGCACAGAGCGGTTTCTGGTCGATGAAGCGATGCTCGTTTCAGCCGCCGGCAGGCTCGCCTCCGAGTGGCTCGAACCGCTCAAGACCACGAACGTGCAGAATCAGAGGTGCATGACCACATGGGTGCTGCGTAAAGCATGTTGACCCGGAGGTGACTTTTATCTCACTGTTCGCCACGGGGCGAGCCGACAGGGAGCTATGGATCATTCCGTGCTCTCTCGCATTTCATGCTCCCCCGTGCGCGAATCGGCAAACGGCTTTTTACTCTCTCAATCATCGGCGGACGGCTTGGCGCGTAATCGCTTGACGTGCGAGCGTCGCGCCTTGCCCTCCAGCGTGCGGTGCTTCGCGCCGCGCGGGACGCGCGTGGGAACGCGCCTGGCCGGGCGATGATTCATACGCTCGACCCGCTCGCGCAGCTTCCGCAGACACGACATCTTGTTCCGGTGTTGGCTGCGCTCCTCGCGGGAGGTGACGACGACGCCCGAAGCCGGATGCCTGAGCCGGACGGCGCTTTCCGTTTTATTGACGTGCTGGCCGCCGGGGCCGCTCGCGCGGAAAGTGTCGATCTTGCACTCCTGCAACAGGTCTGCGTCGGATTCAGGCAATAAGATCATATCGCACCTGACGAGACGGCGGCTGGCGGGTAAACCTTCTCTTCCATCCTATCGTCCATGATGCGTTCATCTGTTTGCGCTATTTTCTAAAATTCGGATGCGCCCTTTGATTTCCTCAGGGAGAGGAGTTTTTCTTTGCTCGCGATAATTGTAAGAGACGATGACGCCCTCACCCTCAGCGGCGACCTTTTCATGCCGGTGACTGACCACGACGTACTTCATCAGGAAGCGGTCATCTTCGATCTCGGTAATCCTCGTCCCCACTGAGACGCTATCCGGGTAGGTCAGGGGCACTTTGAACTTACACTGAGTCGAGGCGAGGATCGGCCCGATGCCCGTCTCATTCAGATAGCTCCAGATGTCCAGTTGATCGAAGTAAGCCATGCGTGCGCTTTCAAAGTAGCGGAAGTAGACGATATTGTTGACGTGCTGGAAAGAGTCCATCTCCCCCCATGCAACTGAAAGCTCAATCACTACCGGGAATGTTTTAAGCAGTTCCTTCATGCACCTCTGCTCCTGATGTATGCGCCGTTTGTATGGCCTCAGGAATACGCCGCTGCTCCGGTCGTCGCCCTCCGGCAGGCGGATTAAGCTGATATCAAAAGCGGCGCGCCCGGTCCGGCAGACTACCGGCGACGCCGCCGCGTGAACACACTGTTGAGGCAGGCTCAGGGGCATTGACAGGGCGAGCCGCCGTTCTCGCGCACCGGCTCGCCTTCTAGATTGGTTTTCAATTGCGTGTAATGGATAGAAGAACAGCCAGCTTCCGCTGGATAAGCAACCAGAGGAATCTGGGTTAGTCCCACGCCATACGTTCAATTGAAAACCGATCTAACAGTGCAGATTACAGCTACCGGGTGAGCAGCTCGCCATCGTTGTTCAGGCGGATGACCTCGCCGAAGCCCAGTTCGCGGATGCCCTGCTCCACTTTCTTCAAATCGCCGACGACGAGCCAGATAGCTTCGCCGGGACGGACGAACTTCTGCGCGGCAGTGTTTAACTGCGGCTCCGTGAGGGCGCGCACACTGCCGCCGTAACGCGACCAGTAATCGGCGGGGAGATTGTAATTGATCATCTCAATCGCCGCCCCTTCGAGCGCGTTGAGCGTTTCAAACCGGCCCGGCAAACGCAGGGTCATGTTGCGCATGATACTCGCGTACTCCTCGCCGGCCAGCGGGCGTTCTCCGGCCACGCCGCGCAACTCTCTGGCTACCTCGATCATGGATTCCTTCGTCTTATCGGTCTGCACCGGCGCGATTACGATGAAAGGTCTCTGGCCGCGCGCGGCGTTCAAAAACCCGGAGGTTCCGTAGCTCCAATGCTTATCGAGCCGGAGGTTGCGGTTGAGGCGTGAGGTGGCGATGCCGCCGAAATTTCGGAGCACCGTCTCAATAGCGATCTCTTCCGCCTGCCCGCTTGGCTCCGACACATGCGCCGCCACAATGGTTGACTGCGGAGCATCGGGTTTGTCGATGAGATAAATTTTGCCGCCGGTGGTCTTCGCCGCCGTGCCGATATTTTTCGCGGGCGCAACGCCGGGCTTCCATGCGCTGAAAGATGCTTCGAGCGCGGGTAGGAGTTGGTCCATCGTCATGTCGCCGGTGACGATGAGAGTCGAACTGCCGGGCTGAAACCACTCAGCGTGCCACCTGATGAGATCGTCGCGCGTCACGCCATCCACCGATTTCTCGGAGCCGGAACCGGAGAGCGGCCTGCCATAGACGTGGTTCGGGCCGTAGAGCAGACCGGGCAGAAGCCGCAGCGCCAGTGCGTTCGGCTGCGCTTTCTCCTGCCCGATCTGCGCCAAACGACGCTGCTTCTGGATCGCAAATAAATCCTGCGGGAACGACGGATTGAGCACCACATCGGCGAAAATATCGAGCGACGGGCGCACATTCTCCGCCGTCGCCTGGAGTTTGATGAAAGACAGATCGAGTTGGCTGAAGGTGCTCAGGCGTGCGCCGAGCGCATCGAGTTCGTTGACGATCTGAAATGCATCGCGCTTATTGGTCCCCTCGTCCATCAAATCGAGCGCGAGAGACGCCGCGCCGGCTTTGGCCGCCGTATCGGAGGCAAAACCCGCATCAACCGCCAGCGTCATATTGACAATCGGAGCCGAGTGCCGCTCCAGCAGCATCACGTTCAACCCGTTCTTCAACTTGGCGCGCTGCACTTCGGGAAACTTGATGTCAGGCGCGGGACTCAGCGGAGGCAGGATCGAGCGGTCAACGCTTGTTTTGCCGGAGGCCACTTTGGGGAAAGGCTTGACGAGCAGCGTGTAGTGATTGGCGCGCAGCCATTTCCCTCCCGCCGCCCGCACATCAGACGGAGTGGCATTCGCCATTCTCTCAAGCCCATCGAGATAGGCGTCCGGCGACCCGCCGTAGGTCAGGCTCTCAGCCAGCACGTCGGAGCGCCCGCCGAAACCGCCCAGCCGTTCGATGCCGCGCAGGAAATCGGCGAGGGTGCGGCTGCGCGCCCGCTGGAGTTCCTCCGCCGTCGGGCCTCGCTCGATCAACTCGCCGATCACGCTGTCCATTTCGCGTTCGGCTTCCGCCGGGTCGGCTCCCTGCTTCAAGGTGACGGTGATGATCGCGCTGCTCCCAAGCTCGCCCGAATTAATGCCGGCGGAAACGCCCGTCGCCAAGCCCTTTTCATAGACAAGCCTGCGGTCCAGCCGCGCGCTCTTCGAGCCGGAGAGCACTTCGGCGAACAGATTCAGATAGTCAAGTTCCCCATCCTTCCAGGCCGGCGCGTGATAGACGCGGTAGATGCGCGTCTGCGGCACGCGATCCTGCATCTCATCGCGAATGTTGCGGTCGAGTTGGGGAATCCACTTTTCGGTGCGGCTGAGCGGCGGCCCCGGCGGGATGCCGCCGAAGTATTTCGTCACCAGTTCGAGCGCGCGTTCGGGAGTGATGTCGCCCGCCAGCGAAATGACGGCGTTATTCGGCCCGTAGTAGGTTTTGTACCACTCTTTCACGTCGTCGAGCGAAGCGGCGTTGAGGTCTTCCATGCTGCCGATGGTTGACCACGAGTAGGGGTGCGAATACGGGTAGATTTTACCGGCGATTTCGGCGAAGACCCGACCGTAGGGCTGATTCTCGCCCTGCCGTTTCTCGTTCTGCACCACGCCGCGCTCGCGTTCGAGCAGTTCCTTCGAGATGCGCCCGGCCAGAAAGCCCATCCGATCCGCTTCGAGGTAGAGGGTGCGCTCAAGGGCCGAGACGGGCACGTCCTCGAAAAAGTTCGTCCGGTCGGTGTTCGTCGTGCCGTTGCGGTTGTTCGCGCCGAGGTCGTCCATCGCCTCGCGGAAGCCATGCGGGTAATTTTCAGAGCCGTTGAAGAAGAAGTGCTCGAAGAGATGTGCGAACCCGGTCTTGCCACGCTTCTCGTTGCGCGACCCGACGTGGTACCAGAGGTTGACGCCGACAATCGGCACGCTCTTGTCTTCATGCACCAAGAGCGTCAGGCCGTTATCGAGAACAAATTTTTGATGCTTGATGTGATAACGACTGCGGTCGAATCCTCCGACCTTCTGGCTCTTATTCGGCGGCGGCGGTTGCGCTTCGACGTGCGATGGAGTGAATTGAAAGATGATTAAGATCAGTAAAACGAAAGACGGGAGTAAACGCTGTTTCATTAAGTACCTCGATGAAGTTAATTGATGTGGGCCGGGGGTTTCGGGGCGCTCGTCAACTCGGACGCCAGGTTTTGCCAGAGAGGTACGTTACGACGACTGGAAAGTTTCGGCAACGCCCGACCGCCGAGATCGAGCTAATTTTTCATTTCCGCTGAAAGTTTCTTCACCGCCCGCCAGCGTGTTCCGGTTCCGGCCTGACCCTGACTCCGACTATGCGACATTGAGACGCAAGGCGGGCCGCAACCGGCTGCCACGAATTGTTCCTCGTCTCACCTCGCTGCCTCGGTTCCTTCACTTCCGCCGCCGTCATGCGAGAGGTGGGTCGGGAACGGCGAACAAAAATCATCTTGACCGGAGATATTCTTCTGAGTAGTATATGGCTATGTCATATATCGGTTCCGAAATTTTCGACCGCGAGTTGAAGAAAGGCAGCGCCGAACTGTTGATCCTTTCGCTGGTCGAAGACCAACCCCGGCACGGCTACGACATCGGCAATTTGATCGAGCAGCGTTCGGGCGGCTTGCTGCGTTTCAATGTCACTTCGCTCTACCCGCTACTCTACCGGCTGGAGAAGCGCGGCTGGATTCAGGGTCGTTGGGTGGAGAAAGCCGGGCAGCGGCGGCGGCGCTATTACCGTTTGACTCCCGAAGGCAAGAAAGTGCTGGCGGCGCAGCGCCGGAGCTGGCGAGATTTTGTCGAAGCGATCAACCGCATTACCGGGATCGAACATGCCTGACTGGAAGAAAGAGATCGGCTCTCGGTTGGCGGGGTTGCGGCTGGCCCCGACGCGCGAGGCCGAAATCGTCGAGGAGCTGGCGCAGCACCTTGATGATCGCTACGGCGAACTGTTGCAAAACGGCGCGACCGAAGCGGAAGCCTGCCGGGCTGCGCTGCAAGAGCTAAACGACGGCGACTTCCTTTTGATCGAGGAACTGCGTCAGGTCGAGCGACCAATGAGCCGGGAAACAACGGTGTTGGGAGCGGAAAGGAGCATGAATATGTTGGGGGATTTCCGGCAAGATGTGCGCTACGGCCTGCGGATGCTGCTCCGCAAACCCGGCTTCACGTTCGTCGCGGCAATGACTTTGGCGCTGGGCATCGGCGCGAACACCGCCATCTTCAGCGTGGTCAACGCCGTCTTGCTGCGCCCGCTTTCCTTCCCGCGCGCGGACGAGATAATTCACTTTGAAGGCACGAACCCGTCAAAAGGGATTTCAGACAGCAACCTCTCGGCTCCCGACTATGTCGATTGGACGACACAGAATCAGGCATTCGCGCAGATAGGAATTTTCGCCACCGGCGGGGCGATTCTCGCGGGCACGGGGGACGAACCGGAGCGTGTGCCGCGAGCGGCTGTTTCCGCCGCCTTCTTCCCCGTCCTCGGCGTGCAGCCGTTGCTCGGGCGCGCGTTTCTGCCCGAAGAGGATCGGCCCGGCAGCGAGCAAGTCGCGGTCTTGAGCCATAATTTATGGAAGCGGCGTTTCGGCTCCAACGCCGACATCATCGGCAGCAAGATCACCGTGAGCGGGCGCAGCGTGAGCGTCGTCGGCGTCATGCCGCCAGGTTATGACTTTCCGCAACAAACCCAACTCTGGACCTCGCTTCGTCTCAACGCCGCCGAGCAAAACCGTGATAACCGCTCCTACGAGGTGATCGCGCGTCTCCGACCGGGCGTGAGCGTGAAGCAGGCGCAAACCGAGATCAGCACGATCAACGCGCGGCTCGCGCAAACTTACGAGGAGACGAATAGCGGCTGGAACGTGCGCCTCATCAGGTTGCACGAGAGGCTGGTCGGGGAAGTTCGCCCGTCGTTGCTCGCGCTCTTGGGGGCGGTCGCTTTCGTGCTCCTGATCGCCTGCGCCAACGTCGCCAATCTGCTTTTGGCGCGGGCGGCAGCGCGGCGCAAAGAGATCGCCATCCGCACGGCGCTCGGCGCGAGCCGGCTCCGCGTCGTTCGTCAATTGCTCACGGAAAGCATGCTGCTGTCTTTAATCGGCGGGGCTTTCGGGCTGCTCCTGAGTATGTGGCTGACTAATTTGCTGATCGCGATCAGCCCGGCTGACACCCCGCGCTTCAACGAAATCAATGTGGATTACCGGGTGCTCGCTTTCACGCTGGGCGTGTCGTGTCTGACGGGCATGATCTTCGGCCTTGCGCCCGCGCTGCAAGTCTCCAAAATAGACCTCAATGGTTCGCTCAAAGACGGCACGCCGGGCGCAGGCGCGGGAGGAGGCCCCCGGCGCAATCGCATCCGCAGTCTGCTCGTCGTCTCCGAAGTTGCTTTATCCCTCATGCTGCTCATCAGCGCGGGTTTGCTCATCAAGAGTTTCCAGCGCTTGCGCGCCGTCGAGCCGGGCTTCAATCCCGAACATCTGCTGACTATGTCGATCTCGCTGCCGTCCGCCAAATATTCCGAGAATCAACAGCGCGCCGATTTTTTTCGCCAACTGGTCGAGCAGGTCGAAGCTCTGCCGGGAGTTAAATCGGCGGGCACGGTCTTGACGCTTCCGCTCGGCGGGGGCGGCTTCTCGGTCGGACGCTCCTTTATCCCCGAAGGGCGCGCGATGACGACGCAGGAGTCGGCCAATGCGAGCTACTCTCTGGCGTCTCCCGAATACTTTCACACGCTGGAGATTCCTTTGCGGGCGGGAAGAAACTTCACTGAGCGCGACACGGACAAGTCTCCGATGGTCGTCATCATCAACGAAACGATGGCGCGCCGCTTCTTCGGAGCGAACGAAGAGGCCGTCGGCAAACGCCTCACGATCTGGCGCGACGAGAAGTTTCCCCGCGAGATCGTCGGGGTGGTGGGCGATACGAAGTCTGCCACGCTGGACGGGGAAGCCGGGCCGCAAATGTATGTCCCGCACCCGCAGGACGCGTCGTGGGGTCTGATGGTCTTAGTGGCTCGCACCATTGAAGAGCCGGCCTCCATGACGCCCGCGATCCGCCGCGCGGTGCTCGCCCTAGATAAGGATCAGCCGATCTATAACCTTCAAACGATGGACGAGGTCGTGCTTAAATCCATGGGGCCGCGCCGCGTCTCGATGCTTCTGTTCAGCATCTTCGCCGGCGTCGCGCTGGTGCTGGCCGCCGTCGGCATCTACGGCGTCGTGGCTTACTCCGTGACGCAGCGCACGCATGAGATCGGTATCCGCATGGCATTAGGCGCGCAAAAGCGTGATGTGCTGAGACTGGTGATGCGACAAGGGATCACGCCTGCGCTCGTCGGCATTGGCGCAGGTTTAATCGGAGCGTTGATGATCACGAGGCTCATGTCGAGTTTGCTCTACGGCGTGAGCGCCACCGATCCTCTGACGTTCATCGCCATTTCGCTGTTGCTCATCATTGTCGCCCTGCTTGCCTGCTATGTTCCGGCACGGCGGGCTACGAGAGTAGACCCGCTCATCGCGTTGAAGTATGAGTAGTCTGTAGCACCTCCACCCGCCCGCCCGCCCGTGTGCTTCGAGCGGTGGACTTCCCCACCTTTGTAAAATATTTTCGTATCTGTCTTTGACAGATATGTACTCCAATTGTATGCTCGGTACATATTTGCGAATGCGAATATGAATTAACGACGCGGAAAAGAAGCGATTGAAGAGAGGAAGGTACATGATGTCTGAAACGATAATTGATGCGGTGCGCTCGAAATACGGGCAGGTCGCCGAGAGCGGTCTGTCGAGCGAGCACGCGGGCGTGCATGCGGTGGCCGAGGCATTCGGCTACACGCCGGAAGAGTTGGCTGCCGTCCCGGCGGAAGCGAACATGGGTTTGTCGTGCGGCAACCCGACGGCGACGGCCAATTTGCGCGCGGGCGAGACGGTCGTAGACCTCGGCTCGGGCGGCGGCCTCGACGTGTTTCTCGCCGCCGCGAAAGTGGGAGCGACGGGACGCGCCGTCGGTATCGACATGACGACGGAGATGATCGAACTCGCGCGCCGCAACGCCGCGAAACTCGCAGGCGGCGCGCCCGCCAACGTCGAGTTTCACCAGGCGACCATTGACGAACTGCCGCTCGCCGCCGCAACGGTTGATTGCGTGATCAGCAACTGCGTGATCAATCTCGCCCCGGATAAGCGGGCGGTGTTTCGCGAAATCTCCCGCGTGCTCAAGCCCGGCGGTCGCCTCGCCGTGAGCGACATCGCGCTCAAACAGCCGCTTCCGCCGGAACTCGGCGGCGACCTCATGGCTTACGTCGGCTGCATCGCCGGGGCGATCAGTCTGGACGAGTACCGGCAGGGACTCTTCGACGCCGGTTTCTCCGAAGTGCAGATCGTCGATAGCGGCGCGGACCTCAATGCATATGCGAAAGTTGAGAATCAGTCTGGTTGCTGCTCGCCCGCGATGACCGAGGTTGCCGCGCCCGTGCCGGGCAGCCTACCCATCGCCTCCTCCGGTTGCTGCGCCACCGAAGCGCCCGCGCCGCCGCAGGAGGGCGAACTTCACGGCGATCTGAGGAACATCCTCGCCCGCTACAACATCAACGACTATGCGGCGAGCGTGAAAGTCTTCGCCGTCAAACCGAAGGGTCAAGGGCGCGGCTGAGTTGTGGGGACGAATTTGTTTCATGAGCTGCTGCTGCCGGAACAAGTAGAACGGCCTCAGGCGCGAGCGAAACTTGCTGTCTGCCCGCCGCAGTCAGAGAGGCATCAGTTTCCGTCATGATGATAATTTGTGAGCCGTACATGAAAACGATCATGCTTTTGCTCATGTCCGTTTTGATGAGCGAAGCGACAGTAGTCGCCCGGTGGGAGTCGCAATCGAGCGGGACGGGGGTTCGGCTGCGCGGCGTCAGCGCCGTCAGTGGGTCAATCGCGTGGGCCAGCGGCGACAAAGGCACCTACTTGCGCACCACGGACGGTGGCCGAACCTGGCAGGCGGGCACCGTCCCCGGCGCGCTGGAGTTAGACTTTCGCGACGTAGCTGCGTTCGATGCGGACACTGCTTACCTGCTCTCTATCGGCGAGGGCGAAAAGTCGAGGATCTATAAAACAATTGACGGCGGTGCTCGTTGGACGCTGCAATTCAAGAGCCGCCGCCCAACAGCGTTCTTCGACGCCATGGCCTTCTGGGACCGCGATCACGGCATCGCCATGAGCGACCCGGTGGACGGAAAATTTCTCATCATCACTACCTCCGACGGCGGGGCCACCTGGCAGGAAGCCCCTTCGTCGGGCATGCCCACGGCGCTCGCCGGCGAAGGGGCTTTCGCCGCCAGCGGCACCTGCATCGCTGTGCGGGATAAGCGACACGTCTGGTTCGGCACCGGCGGTCCGGCGGGCGCTCGCGTCTTCCGTTCCACTGATAGGGGTCGTAGCTGGCAGGTCGCCAACACGCCTGTCGTGAGCGGCAAGAGCGCCGGGATATTCTCTGTCGCCTTCGCCGACGCCCGCCACGGCGTGGTGGTCGGCGGGGATTACACCAGAGAGAGCGAAGCCAAAAACAACGTGGCGATGAGCCGTGACGGAGGCCAGACCTGGACGGCAATCAACGGAGCCGCACCGAACGGTTACAGGTCATGCGTCGCTTTCATTCCGGGCGTTTCCCGCCCTCTGCTCATCTCTGCCGGGCCGTCTGGCTCAGACTACTCCTTCGACGGGGGGGAAAGTTGGAAAAGTTTGAGCGCGGAAGGTTTTCACAGCGTGAGTTTTGTCGGCAGGGGCAACGCCATAGGTTGGGCGGTAGGCGAAAACGGTCGCGTCGCAAAATACGCGGGCGCTCCACCGAATTAATCTCTTCCAGTTTAGGATTATTCATCTGCACTATCTCAGCAATCGCCCGCCGACGCGCCCGCACATCGGTTCGGCGGCGGGCGATTAGACGGCGGCGAGAGAGCCGTGGCTCACCTTCCGCTTCTGTGCGACGCGCAATCGCCCTCCCAGAACGTTAGTGGGAATCAGCAACGTCAAAAACAAAACGTGATACCACACCGGCGCGGTGTCAAAAAACCGGATTGTCGCCGCCAGCCCCATAACCAACTGCAAGACCCCGAGGATCAAGGCGTGTCTTACCTCTTTGCGCCCCGCGATCAAGGCTGTGACATAACCGCCCAGCACGGAGAAAGACAAACTGTAGGACAGCATCAAGAGCAAAACGGGGAGGCTTTCGACTTTCCCATTCTCTCCGAACCACATCGGCGCTAAGCTCATCAACATCGCATCCATCCCGAGCGCAGTCACCATCCACACCACACTTCCCGCAATTACCGCAAAGATACTTCTCAACATGATTCGTCTGCTCCTTGAAGAAATTACCGCGGCGAGGTTCAAACTATTGGCGCAGGCTTATATCACAAGCGGGTTGCAGGTGCAAGATATTATTTCACACATGCAACAGATGGAGGATATGCAAACAGCTTTCGCGGAAAGGAGCCGGTTGCCGCGCGCCGTCAGCTTTGTAATACTCGCTTCTTTCGCCGGCGTTAAGCTGCCGTCTCCTCCCGGCGCAATCGCGCATCGAGCACGAAGGTGCCGAAGGGGATCAATGCCGCGACGAACGCGCCAAGTATCCACGCCAGCGACCAGCGTCGCCTGATCGTCACCTCAGCCACAGCCATCAGATAGAACACAAAGAGCAGGCCGTGAATCCAGCCGACCGCTTTGACCGCCTCTGGAAGACCGGCGAAATATTTCAGTGGCATGGCGACACCGAGCAGTAAGAGGAACGAGATGCCCTCGATAAAAGCGATGAGACGCAGACGCCCGATGGGGGTTTTCAACAAGTATGTAACTCCTCAAATAATTCTTCCATTCAGCTCTCTGATCGGACGCTTTCCTGCGTTGCTGCAAAACTCACCCGCCCGTCGTCTTTAGGCCATTCGACGCGCTCCGCGCTGATGAATCGGGCCAGCCGTGCCGCCGCCGCTTCCAGTCGCCTGCGCCTCAGGCGAGTTACCCGCACGCCCGGCTCCCAGAAAACCCGTTTGATCCGCAACACCTTTTCATCACGATGAAACTTCGGATCAATTCTCCCCACCAGACGATCACCTTCCAGTACGGGCAACACGTAGTAGCCGTACTGTCGCCGGGATTCAGGCACGAACGCCTCAAAGCGATAGTCGTACCCGAACAGGCGCAGGGCGCGCGCGCGGTCCCGCAGCACGGGGTCGAAAGGACTGAGCAGACGCATCTGGTCAGGCGGCGCGCGCAGGCTGTGCAGTCTCTGTTCCCAGTCAACCAAAGCATAGCTCTGCTTCGGCTTCGCCAACTCCGCGCCCTCGCCGTGTGGCTCGACGATTGATGGGGTGATGCGCCCGGCGCGAGCGGCCTCCTCGCACCACGCCTTCGCTTGGGCAATTTCGATTGCGTTCCAGAACTCCGCCACCTCTTTCGGGGTCGCCACCACCAACCGCTCCAGCGCGGTGCGGCAAGCCCACTCGACGTGTTCCGGCTGAGACGGTGGGGCCGCCCGGTGCTCATCGGGAAAGACCCGCTCCGTCAGGTCGTACACCTTCTGAAACTTCTGCCGCCGTGTCACCATCAGTTCGCCCGTGGACCACAGGTACTCCAGCGCCGCCTTCTGCGGCTTCCACCCCCACCAGGCGGAAGACTCCCCGCTTCGCTCGTGTGCAAAATCCTGAGAACGCAACGGGCCTTCCCGCGCGATGCGCTCGCGCACCAGTGCAATGACCTTGTCGGGCTGCTCGCCCATGCGCTGCATCCACCAGCGGTTATGCCGCATGTGCTCCCGGTCGCGGGCGAAGCGCGGCTTCCAGTGGGCGAACCACTTGACGGGGATGACCGAAGCATCGTGCGTCCAGTGCTCGAACAAACTGCGCTCTGCTTCGAGGAGTTGCGTGAGATGTTCCTGCCGGTAGCCGTCGAGGCGGCTGGCGAGCGTCAGGTGATGCGCCCGCTCCACGATGTTGATGGAGTCCAGTTGCACGAAGCCCATCCGCTCGATCAGTTCGTGCAGGGTCGCGGGCGTCGCCGGGCGGCTCGCATCCGAGAGCAATCCCTGGGCGTCCAGCAGCAACAGACGCGCCGCCTCTGTCTTGATCACGGGTATCATCTTGAGCGCGGGGACGACCGTATTCCGATTCATGCCGTTATTGATAGCAACAGTGGTTGGGTCAGCGACCGTTTTACATTACCTGCTCCGATTGCAGATACCTGTGGCGTAGAATTTCCCTGTGGTGCAATTCATGTCCCGCGATGATGTATGCCAGCGCGCGGACGCTCACCTCGCTTCCATTAGCCGCGCCCCGGCGCATCCACGCCGCTTCACCCACATGCCTGAACAGGAACAGAGTAGATCGTCTGACGCTCTCGAACTCCGCCGCGATCTCGCCCAGCGAGAAATCTTCAAATGAAGCGTTGAGCACGTAATCATCCTGTTCATAACCGGGCAAGGGCGTCTGGTCGCCTCGCGAGAAGCGCAGCGCCCGGTAGGCGAAGATTCTCTCCGTGTCGATCATATGACCGACGAGTTCCCTGATGCTCCACTTGCCGGGCGCGTAGCGAAAGCCCGCACGAGACTCCGGGATACTGCGTAGGAGAACAAGCGTCTCGTCCAATTGTTCGCTCATCGTCGCAAGCAGGTTTCCTTCGGGAACAAGCGAGATGTAGTTGCCGTAATACGGCAAGTATTCCGTTTCATCCGGCTTGCCGATGGTGTGGTCTTTCATATGGTAACTTTTCTCCTTCGCCGGGCGGTTTATACATCAGACGCAAACAATTTGATCTCCGGCTCGTCGTCACACAGTCTCACCATCCGGTCAAATTTCAGGCCAAGTTTTTCCAGCACTTTGATCGAGGCGGCATTATCTCGATTCGTCACTGCCACCAGACGTTTCAAGCCCAACACGTTCATTGCGTAGTCCCTCACAGCGGCAGCCGATTCATAGGCATACCCCTGAGACCAAAATCGCGGAAGAAACGCGAAACCGATATCGATATCCGTCAAAGCATCTCTTTTCAACAGCCCGCAGATGCCGATTGGCGCTTTCGATTCCTTTAACTCTACCAACCACAACCCGAAGCCGAAACGTCGATAGCTATCAATTGGCCCCTGCAAAATATACCGCCGCGCGTCCTCGTCGGTTCTCACCCCTTTATCCCCGATATAACGCAGGAACGAAGGTTCATTCAACAACTCAAGAATGAATTCCGCATCGCCCTCCGACATCCGGCGCAGGCTCAGCCGCTCTGTTTCAAGCATCTTCACAAAAGCACCTTCTTTTCTGACATATAACGCTGCGGTTGGACCAGAGGCTGCCAACGATCTATGTGATAGTTGCAAATAATATCCACGTAACCTTGAGTAAACATATATGCTCGCCTCGCTATCTGGAAGGCTTTGTTTCGTGCTTGCCAGTGTGAGTGTCACCTAACGCCCGGCATCACCCGCCGCGCATTCAACAGGATTGGAAGGGCGTCTCGCACATGAAAACAACGCTATTCGTGGTCGGGTGCATGCCGTTGTTAGGCGGCGTCTAACATTGAGCCCGGGATTTTCAGAAAACGGTTTTGAGCACCTTTTGCACTCCTTTTAGCATTTCATCAATCTCATCTTTTGTCGGCTCTCGATTTTTGAAATGTGCAGACAAATTTCGTATATCTCCTAGCCTCTGAATAAATCTCCATGTAGGCACATCGTAAATGCTCTCGTTTTTGAACGTGTCGTTGAAATCTGAAATAGTTGGTTCTTTCTTTCCGATCTTTATTCCATGATTCTGAGCTACAGTTGCAAAGTGACGCTCTAATGTGACCCCAGCTAATGCTCCGGCAGCACGTAGATGCCCCTTCTTCATAAGTTCTTCGGCGGCACTCAATTCATCATCAAAAAGCTCTGCTTGCAATGTTCCCTGAATATTAGACAACACCGAATCTAATCTATCTAGACATGACACCAGTATGGTTAGCTGGTGCTGAAACTTAGAGAAGAAAGCGCTGAAGGCATTAACAACTTCTTCTTTCTGCCACCCTCTCGTTACTCTCACACCAATTAAATAATCACTAATCGTGTAAGTGAGGAAGTCGATCTCCTTATCTTTTCGCTTATCCAATTTATACTGTTCGACAAACTCTTGATACCTCTCTGGCAAAATTTGCCGCACAACGGGGAGAGACTTTGAATACCAAGCTTGATAGGCTTGATGGAGCGGTATCTTTTGAGTTTCTTTGACTTCTTTATCTTCAGCCTCCTTATTAGATTTACTTGCTCCTTTTTTAGGCCCACTCTTTTTAGCTACACTTGGTTGTTCCTTCGTAAGCTCGTTTAGAAGAATATCCTGCCCTTCATTTACAAGGTTACCAACAGCCTCCTTTAGCTTTTCTTTAGTTGTAGTCATTTACTCTCCTTGTGAGAAGTGAAATTGCGTCAGACGCCTAACTTTGATTTAGACCGCCACCCGGCTTCATTTTTTCGACACCGTAGCGTCGATGATAACAAAACCGCCGGGTGCGCGCCGAGTGCATCCCCCTCATCCGGTGAACTTGAAAGAAGCGAGTCGCTGCCTTTCGCTTAAACGCCTGCATCGCGCGGGTTCCATTCTTCCGTTTCGTGAGATACTTTGTGCTCCGGCGCACGCCGCAATCGCGCCTACTCCAAAGAGTGAGATTCTAGTGGAAAGAACGATGGCAACGGACGGCAGCATGACCCGCTCACACGAGGGGCGGCTCGCCGGTGAACGCTGGACCAGCGCTCTGGCCGTCGCAGCTTATTTTGCGCTCGCCAAGCTGCTCATACACTTTCTGACGAGCGGGCGCTACGGCTACTTCCGGGACGAACTCTATTACCTCGCCTGCGGCGAACATCTGGATTGGGGCTACGTCGATCACGCACCGCTCGTCGGGCTGGTCGCCAGACTCAGCCGCGAACTCTTCGGCGATTCGCTCTTCGCCATCAGACTTTTCCCCGCGCTCGCCGGCGCGCTGAAGGTGCTCCTGACGGGTTTGATCGCGAGAGAGTTGGGGGGCCGCCGTCTGGCCGTGGCGCTCGCGTGCCTCTGCGTCCTCATCGCACCCGTCTATCTGGTCGCCGACTACCTGCTTTCGATGAACGCCTTCGAGCCGCTCTTCTGGATGGGCGCGGCCTACGCCATTATCCTCGTCATTAAACGACAGGAGCCGCGCTACTGGCTCCTGTTCGGATTGCTGGCCGGGCTTGGTCTCGAAAACAAGCACTCGATGCTCTTCTTCGGCTTCGGGATTTTCGTGGGGCTGCTCGTGACGCCCGCGCGCCGCGCGCTCTTCTCCAAATGGTTCTGGCTCGGCGGCGCGCTGGCCGCAAGCATCTTCCTGCCTAATTTGATCTGGGAGTACCGGCACGACTGGGCGACCATCGAGTTGCTCGCGAACGTCGGCAAAACGGGCAAGAACGTCCGCCTCTCGCCGCTCGAATTCGTCGGACAACAAATCCTCATCATGCACCCTTTGACCGCCCCGGTCTGGCTGGCGGGACTCTGGTTCCTGCTCTTCGATGGAGCAGGCAGACGCTACCGCCCCCTCGGCGTCGCTTATCTTGTGGTGCTGTCGATGCTGATCCTTCTGAAAGGGAAAAATTATTACCTGCAGCCCGTCTACCCGATGCTCTTCGCGGGCGGCGGCGTGCTGTTCGAGAGGCTGTGCGGGAGACGGTATTTCGGCTGGTTGAAAATCGCTTACCCGCTTTTGCTGCTCATCGGCGGCGCACTCCTTGCGCCTCTGGCGCTACCGCTTCTCCCGGTCGAGACTTTTTTGCAGTACGAGCGTGCGCTCGGTATCGAGCCGCCGAAGACTGAGGTCGGCCATCAGGGAGCTTTGCCCCAGCACTTCGGAGATCAATTCGGGTGGCCGGAGATGGTGGCAGAGGTGGCGCGCATCTATCATTCCCTGCCGCCGGAGGAGCGTGCCCGCGCAGGGATTTATGCCAACAACTACGGCGAGGCGGGCGCGATAGATTTCTTCGGGTCGCGTTATGGTCTGCCCAAAGCAGTCAGCCCGCACCAGAGCTACTTCTTGTGGGGGCCGCGCGGGGTAACGGGCGAAGTGCTCATTCTCCTGCAATCGAAACGCGCCGATGCCGAGCGCCTTTGTAGCAGCGTCGAAGAGGCCGCAGTCTTGAACCACCCCTACGCCATGGCCGAGGAGCGCTATCGAATTTTCATCTGTCGCGATCTGAAGCGACCATTAGCGGAGATATGGCCGAAACTGAAACATTGGAACTGAGTGCGGGAATAGTAAGACTCGAAGGATGCATCGGGCGAGACAAGTGGAAGTGAGGCCGATGATTCTTATCGTTCCACATGCGCGGCGCATTTGTGCGGTTGGAATTGTCGTGGCACTGCGAGCGCACGAACGCTTCTAAGCTACTAATTTCAAGTTCTCGCCATGCTGGTTGTCATTGCTCTCTCGCTCTTCCATTGATGACCCTATCTCGGCAAGCGCCTGTTGTAGTTGCATCACCTGCTCGCGCGTCAGCGTCACGGACGCCGCGCGCTCCCCTTGATAGCTGACGCCGAGCGTCAACAGTTCAGGAAGCCACGAAGACAGCGTGATCAGCCCCCTCTGTGTTTCCCTGCCAACCTCTAACTCTACTTCCCTTTGCTCTGACATGACTAATTCTACTTCCCTTTGCTCTGAGATGATCTGCCTCCATCCAAGCGCCGGCTCAATTGAGACGAATTTCAATTCTTCTCTCCGCTATCAGGGGCGCGACATGTGCGCCGTATCCCCGTACCAGAGGCTTGATGCAATTTGTGTGCCGAGCAACTGTCTGCCTTCACCGCTGCCGACAGCCTCTATTCGACAAGCCTGAATGTTGGTTTCAGCAGCACAGGCGGGCGCTGTTCATAAACGTGGAGTAAATCGTTCACGTCCTGTGTTTAATGGTGCGCTGAAGGTCACTCGGAACTGGTAAGATGGCGAACCATTAAAATACCGGTTTCCTCCAGATTCACCCGACTGCTCATAAACTTGGCACTGTGCTTGCGTCCTTACAAGTGCGGGCGGTTTGTGCGTGTTCCATTTGCGTGCAAGGTCCGGATACATAAAACACTAGAGATACTATGAAGGGGGTCAGAGATGGATGCTTTTGAGATGCTGAAAAACGACCACGCTAAAGTTTCGTCATTGTTCGAGAAACTCGAACCGGCGAGTGACGCGCCGACGCGCGAGAAATTGTTCGCACAGTTGAAACAGGAACTCGACGTGCATACGCACATCGAAGAAACGATTCTCTATCCTGCGCTCAAAGAAGCGTCGGAAACACGCGACATCACGATGGAGGCTTACGAGGAACACGCCGAAGTCAAAGAACTGCTGGCCGAAATGGAGACGACGCCGACCGACAGCGAAGAGTGGGATGACCTGCTGACAGAGTTGAAGGAAAACGTCGAACATCACGTTGAGGAAGAAGAAAGCGAGATGTTCAAGAAGGCGCGCACGGTGCTCAGCGAACAACAAATTAGTGATTTGGGAACGCGCATGCAGGCTGAAAAACAGCAACAGCTCAAAACCGCAACCGCATCAAACTGATTCAATCTCAATTTAGCTGATAAATAAGGCGCGCGGGCACATCTGGAGTCCCGCGCGCCTTTTATTTTTGCCCGGCGCAAAATCGGCTTAATTGCGAAGACCCGGCGAACGCTGCTCCCCTCATTTAACATCCAATCGCGGCTCAGCGTATCTGTATCTTTAAGGGCTAAAATTAAATTGTTTGGAGAATACATGCGAAGATTGACATTGCCGAACCTCGCGCTCGTCTGTGCGCTACTACTGCTCAACTTACCCGTCGCTCGCGCGCAAAAAGTTCAAACCACCGGCACAGCTACTGTCAGCACCGTGGCGACGGGTGCGCTTCCCGCCGCCACGCTCGATGCCGCTAAAGTGATCACGGCGGCGCGTTTGAGCGAGCACCTCCATGTCGTCGCTTCGGATGCCATGGAAGGGCGCGACACACCCTCGCGCGGGCTGGATGAGACGGCGAAGTATGTCGCCACACATCTCAAGCGTTTTGGCTTGAAACCGGCGGGCGATGAGGGAACGTTCTTCCAGCGTATTGCGCTCATCCGTCAAAAAGTTGACCCCGCGCGTACCACCGCTGAATTCGACAGCCGCGCTTTCAAATTCGGGCAGGATTTTCTCTCCTCCGGCACCTCCGGCACAGCCAACGGCGCGCTCGTCTTCGCAGACCACGGGTGGGTCATCAAGTCAAAGAACCTTGATGCATATAAAGGCATCGAGGTGCGCGATAAGATCGTTATCATCGCAGGCACGGGACTTCCGGCGGGCGTCACCCGCGCCGACATCAAAGGCAAGGTGGGAGATGATTGGGAAGACCCGGAAGCTTACGCGCGGCGCAACGGCGCGAAAGGGCTGATCGTAGTGCCGCGCACGCGCAACTTTGAACGCTGGTGGGGACTGGTGCGCTCAGGGGTAGAGCGCGGCGCGTTTGAAATGGAGCGTTTCGCGACTTCGGCAAGCGGACAGCAGCAGCAGCAGCAGGTGCCCACCCTCTACCCGTCAGCGGCGATGCTCGACGCCCTCTTTGCGGACGAATCCGTGAGCGGTGCGGACATCTTCAAAGGTACGCAGGCGAGCGAAACGCGCGCGGCCTTTGCCCTCTCCGAAAGTAAGCGCGTGAAATTCTCGGTCGTCGCCATGACCGAGAGACAGACGACGCAGAACGTCGTCGCCGTGCTCGAAGGTGAAGACGCGACGCTCAAGAATGAATACGTCGCAGTCGGCGCGCATTACGACCACGTCGGCATGGGGCTGCCCGTCAACGGCGACGCGCTCTATAACGGCGCGGACGACGACGGCTCCGGCACGGTCGCCGTCCTGTCATTGGCCGAAGCCTTCTCGCGCGCCCCGCGTTTGGCGCGCTCGCTTCTCTTCGTCTGGCACGCGGGCGAAGAACAAGGGCTCTGGGGGTCACAGTACTTCACGACGTTCCCGACCGTTCCGCTCGAACGCATCGTGGCGCAACTCAACATCGACATGATCGGGCGCAGCAAAAAAGAGGGCGATACCAAGCCCGAAAATCGCGACCTCTCCGGCCCGCACGAAATCTACGTGATCGGCTCGAAGCTGATGAGCACCGCCCTCGGCGACTTAAGCGAGCGCGTCAACCGCGCCTATCTCAATCTCGCTTTCAACTATAAATACGACGACCCGCGAGACTCTAATCGTTTCTTCTTCCGCAGCGATCATTTCAACTACGCGCAACGCGGCATCCCCATCATCTTCTACTTCGACGGCGTCCACGAAGATTATCATCGCCCTTCGGACACCGTCGACAAGATCGACTTCCAGAAAATGGAGAAGGTTACGCGTACCGTCTTTCTCACTGCGGCTGAACTCGCCGGCGCGCCCACCCGCCCGCGCGTCGACAAACAACTTCCGGCGGAACTGACGGGGCGGTGAAGATGCAAACGTTGAAGGCGAAGGGATGAAAGGAAGGATTGACGCGCCGGAATAATTTCTTTCCGTGCGTAATCCCGGTCGCTTCTTGACACGCTTTCGGGCATCGTTTAATTTCTTATCCCTCCGAGGGCCGATAGCTCAGTTGGTAGAGCAGCAGACTCTTAATCTGCGGGTCGCGCGTTCGAGCCGCGCTCGGCTCATCCTTAGATACAATAAGATAGGGCATCTGCGATGGATGCCCTATCTTGTTTTGTGTGCCTGTAGTGTGCCGGTTCTCAATCTCACGGCAACAAACGTCAACTTGCTTATCGCTCCTGTTATTCTCCAATCACCACAGCAGCCTGTCAGATAAACTGAAGACGAAATAATCGGGCAGCACACACTCTTTTAAGACAAGCTGAAAAGTAACCTTACGCATCGGCGGACGCCTCGCCCAAAATCATCTGTTTGACTTCCCATTTATCGCGTTCGACTTCTCCGCGTGCCTCGCGTTCCAACTCTCCGGCGCGCTCTCTGATTGATTGGATATGCGCGGCGATTTCTTCCTGAACCTCAAGCAACGGGAGCGAGATTTTATTGTTTCGTCCAATCAGCGATTTGTAGGTTTGGAACTCGTTGAAAGTCTGCGAGGTTGCGTGTGACGAGCAGGGCATTGTTTGCCATAGCGACAGCCGCAATCTTTAAGTCCATTGTGCCAACGCGGATTTTCAGATTTCGCAGGCGCTCAAACTCGATGGCGGCTAGTGAGTCAAACGGGATAATGGGAATAACACGGTAATTCTCCAGGAAACGATTTAACTTGTGATACGCCGTGACCTGATTTTCGAGAGTTTTCGCTTTGGCAAGAAAGGCGAGCCAACCGCGCATTTGTTCCTCGAAAGTAATGATGCTCGTGACCACTTCAAGCGGCGCGACCATCCTCAGATGTTTTCGCAGAACGGCAGTATCCTCGTTATCACGTTCGAGCAAACTCACGCAATCGGTGTCGAGGATAATCATTTTTCCTCCGGCGTTTCCTTTTGCGCGAGCCGGTAGGCGCGTCCCAGTCGCATCGCTTCATCGTGCGCCGCGTCGTCTTTGAAAGTTCCAGCGACTTGCTCCCACCAAGGGAGAGGCACGGCAGGAACTTGTGTGACACGCGTTTTGAGGATGGCTATTTCGCGTTCGATATTTGTCACTCGATTTTCAAGTTCGATGTCAGCCACGTCTGATGTTTCCTCCATTCACTGAAATTGCTTTTTGGCGGCACTCGTTATTTTATCATTCCCCACCCAGAATCATCCGTTCGACTTCCCGTTTAGCCCGCTCGACTTCCCCGCGCGCCTCGCGTTCCAACTCTCTGGCGCGTTCTCTGATTGATTGAATATGCGCGGCGATTTCTTCCTGAACCTCAAGCGGCGGAAGGGGAATGAACAAATTTCCAAGTTCTTCTGTTGTAATTGCCGGATAGTTACCGCCACTACTTCTTTGTTCCATTTGCAAAAGGCAAATGCGATGCCTCAACATCGAATGTAAATAATCCTTAGTTACAAGTTTGCCATTTACTCAAAGTCCTTGCTGCAAGGTTATTTGTGTGCCGGTGGCGCGCATCAGAAAAATATTCCAAAAATATTCAGGGAGAGTTCGTCTCTGCTTTGAGATGGTCGAGCATTGATTGTGCGCGAGCGCGGAGGCGAGCGTTCGCGCCGCTGTTGATGAGTTGCGTCAAAAGGTTACGGGCAGCCGTTGTATCCTTCTTCCGTAAATAAATTTGTGCCAGCAGCAGCTTAAAGTCTGGCCGACCGGGAGCCAGCGCGAGAGCGCGGGCAAGCAACCCGACTGCTTCCTCCAATCGTTCTCCGGTCACGAGATTGATGAACGCCATCAGACGATATGATTCGGGGAAGCCGGAATTGAGCGAGATCGCCTTGCTTAACTCGGCGCGCATGAGCTGTGCCAACGCGGGATCATACTTGGTGACAGCCTGCTCTTCATTCATCCCCTCGCGGCTCAGGGCATAGGCGTAATAATAGTGCGTTAAGTGATTATTCGGCTCGATGGCAATCGCTTGCTGCAAGAGGTGCCCGGCTTCCTCAAACTTCTTCTGCCGCACGCGAGCCATCGCCAGCGAAGCGTATGCCAGCCCCGACTTTGGATTGAGGTTGATCGACTTGCGTAAGTAGGTTGCCGCATCCTCGTGCCGGTTGATGTGAAGCAGCAGGTCGCCCAGGAAATAATCCGCTTCCGCTCCCGTCACCGGAGCTATCTTCATTTCAGGCGGGGAAAGCGCTTGCTCATTTAAGGTGGTGAATTTAACCTGGTAGTCCTCACGCAGAATATATTCTTTGAGCTCTTTTTCCATGGTTCTATAGTCTGCGTGGAAGGCTCGCCGGAAGCTGTTCTCGGCAGGCACTCCCGCCGACAGGAGTTCCATAAAACGGAGGAGTTGCAGTTGTCGCCGCCCCTTATTCGCGGTCACGAGATAATGGACCAGCGCCCAGGCTTGCGCGTTGAAAATGCCCGCCTTCTCCCGCTCATTGTAGTTGGCGGAACTGCGTTCAAAGGCGAAGAGTGTTTCGAGCGGGAGAGGCGACTGGGTGCGTAAGAGATGAAGGTTCCGGGCAATGGGTTTTCCGACCTTGCTCTGATGTTCCGGGCCTTGAAATTCAAACGAGCTGTAATATTGTGCTAATCCTTCATTTAACCAGTCCGGTGTCCCGCGCGAATTGCTGTCGATCAGCATATGGACGGATTCATGAAAAAGCTTGAGATAGAGATTTGCCGGATCATGCTCTAAAGACAGGACAATGTAATTAACGTCGAGACCTGATTGGTAGTAGCTGATGAACTCGGCTGGCTTGCCTTGACTGAGAGGTCTGAACTGCTTATACGGTTTATCATCTTTGAAAACAATCACTGTGGTGGGAACAGGTGAGCTTAATCCGAACGCGGGAAACAACTGTAAGAAGGCGTGGCGAAATTGCTCAAACTTTAATGCGACCTCCCGCATGTCGCCTTCACCCGTATCACCTACAAAAAGATAATGAGGCGAGGTCACTTTCAGCCACGTCTCTTCCGCCGCCGCCGCCGCCGATGTAGCTGCCAGCAGACAGAACCCGATGACTATGCACCGGGCAAGGCTTTGCATCACGCTCTGAAAGACTTTCCGCATGCGAACTCAGACGCTCAAATTTCTCACGCGATAAGAAACTTGCACACAGCCGTTTTTGTGCGCTTTGCAATCAAGCAATGCCAAATCGACCTGCTGGCCGATGTCGGGGAAGAGCGCAATGCCTGTGCCCAGTAAAATCGGATGAATGGTCAAATTGATTTCATCAACCAATTGTTCCGCCAACAGGCTTCTCGCCAACTCGCCGCCGCCCATCAGCCAAATATCTTTGCCC
The DNA here is from genome assembly GCA_051006195.1 of Pyrinomonadaceae bacterium. Classification (GTDB taxonomy): domain Bacteria; phylum Acidobacteriota; class Blastocatellia; order Pyrinomonadales; family Pyrinomonadaceae; genus JAIVJZ01. The sequence goes on along the minus strand of JBPCIP010000176.1, from coordinate 10,362 downwards.
GCTTCCGCTTTCAAATTTCGCACAAATGCTCCGGCATCTGTCGAGATGAGATTGACACCCTCATCACTCGCCCCCGTCTCAATCGTGCGCGAAAAGACATAACTTCGCATGCCCCAGGAAGCTGCGCCCTGTGCCTTTTTACTTTTGCTTTTCCGCTTCCGGCTGGCGCTGCTGCTGTGGGCGATAGCAAATTCGTAAGTCTTGCGCCCGAGCAACATCGTGTCGATTGATTTGAAAAATTCGGACATGCCGTAATCCGTGCCGTCCATCAAGAGCCAATCGACCGCGCCGTCCGGTCGGGCGATAAAATTGTCGAGACTGCTTGCCACGAAGTATTTCACTTTTCGCATTTTTCCCGCTCCTTCCGGTTCATCGAATTATTTGACCCGATAAGAAACAAACACGCCGCGGTTTTTGAGAACTTTGCAGTCAAGCAGTTCCAGCTCGATCTGGCGGCTCATTTCGTAAAAAAGCGGAATGCCGCTCCCCAGCAAAACCGGTTGAATGTTCAAACCGACTTCATCTATGAGGCACGCCTCGAAAAGCGATTTCGCCAATTCGCCGCCTCCCATCACGCAGATGCCTGCGCCTTCCCGGCTTTTCAAATCTCGGACGAAGGCAGCGGCATCTTCCCGTATGATTTCAACTTTTTCATCAGGAGGTTCTTTCATCGTGCGCGAGAAAACGTAATTTCTCACGCCCGGATATGAAGTCATGCCGCTTTGGCGCAACCCTTCGTAGGTTTTGCGCCCCATCACAACCGTGTCAATCGTCTTCCAAAATTCCGCCGTGATGGCGGCCACTTCATCGTCCCAGACAAGCCAATCGACCGCGTGGTCTGTGCGGGCGATGAAATTATCCAGACTGTTGGCGACGCCAAATGTCACCTTCCGCATTTTATTCTCCCCTGTTTCAGGTTTGTTTCTCATGCCGAGCTTTGCCGTTCTCAAACGGCGAGGGAGATTGGTGGTAATACTACACAATAGGATTGCTGCAAAACTTCTGTCCAGCCTCAACGCCCCGCTCGCGCACCTGCCGGAATTTGCCGCCGCTTTCAACTGCGGTCAGGGTGATGGCGAAGGTGCGCCGCGAAGCGGAACTTTGCGACGTGTGGTGACGCCGCCCATTGCGGTCTCGGATAGCGAGCCGAACGGGATCAAAGCAGCGGGGCGGCATTCTTCTCTTGATGCCGCCCCGCTGCTTTTTTTGCGTCCTTCAGTTCAAGTTTTACGGCGTGCCGAACCTTGACTGGTATTCCTGCGAGTAGAGGAAACCTAAGATCATAGTGCGGAAGTCGCCGGTGCGGTTGAGCACGGTCAACCAATTGTTAAAGCCAACCGGGTCGGGGTCGCGCTGCAAGTAGCCGAAGTACTGGATCAGCACGAAGGCGGGATTGAACTCTCGGTTGAACAGCTCTGCGCTGTCCACCACTTCACGCAGCACCTGCGCTCTGGTCCTGCGCCCCGCGTTCAAATCCGCCACTAAGGCGTCACGGTTCGCAATCGTGATGCCCGCCGTCGTCGCCAGTCGAGCCACATATTCCGCGTTCGTGTCCCTCTCCGTCAGCGCGCGCACATCCGACCGCACGATAAACGACGTGGCGAACGCCTCGCGCCGTGCGATGACTTCAGCATCGGTCTGCCCCGTCACGCTCGTCATGTCGCGCAGGAACTCTTCGTAACTGGGCCGGCGACCGAGCGCGGCACGGTAGAAGCGGATCACGAAGAAGCCTTTGATCTGGAACTCCGTCGAGCGGAAGAACGACGACGAGACGGTGATGCGATCACAGGTCGGGTCGGAACCGGACTTGCCGGGACCGAAGTTGCCTTCAAAGGCGCACCCACGCAGCACGCCGACCCAGGCGTTGAAGCCGGCGGCCTCCGGTTCGCGGCTGAGGAAGTCGCGATATTGCTGGCGCACGAAGAACTCAGGCGTGAAGATCGGGTTAACCGATGTCGCCGCCGTGTCGTTATCGACAATCGTCACTGTCGTCTCCGTCGGTGATTCGACGACGCCGCCCGACGGGAACCCGAGCCGGATGCGGAACGTCTCATTACCTTCGACGTAGTTGTCGTCGGTAATGAAGATAGTGAAAGTCTGTGTAGTTTCGCCGGGAGCGAACCGCAGCGTGCCCGCCGCCGTGCCGAAGTCGCAACGCGCCCGCGCTCTGCCGTCCAGCGTCGTGCAGGGTTGCCGCGTGTCGGCAGGCTCGGTCGCGAAATCCACCCTCGTCTCGCGGGAGGTGTCTCCGGCGCGCACCACCGTGAGCGTCAAGGTGCCTGCGTTTTCATTGACGCGGATGGTGTCCTGGGTGAGGCGGACGTTGTTCGTGCGGTCGAGGTTGGTGCTCGGTCGCACCTCTAAATTATCGAACAGCGCCTGACCGGGATTGTTGACTCTGCCGGAAGTACCCGCGTTCAATTCCGTGGCGAGGATACCGACAGCGCCCAGGAGCGGGATCGATTGTTGGATGGTATACGAGCCTTCCACACCGGTCGGGCTGGTCTCGAAGTTCATGGTGTTGTTCGACGGGTCGTGCCGGAAACGCCAGAAGCGATGCTGCGTGTTGTCGTACAGGATGCTGGCGGGCTGACCCATCACTCCGGCGGCGGTTGCCTGGAAGATCAACCGTCGCACGCCGTCCTGGCGCGGCCTGACCACTGCCGCTGCTCCGGCGCTGCGAGCCGGAGCAGTTGCCGTGTCGTCTTCCTGCACGAGGAAGCGGAAGAAGTTGCGCTCGTCGCTACCGATGGCGAAGATCGTCTGCGCGCCGTTGTCAGTGGTTTGCACGACTTCGACGTTGGCTCGCGCGTCTGTGAAATCGACGGCGCGCACCGTGGTATAGCCGTTAAAGCTCGCCTGATCGATACCGGAGCGCGGAGTGATGACCAGTCGCCCGTTTTGCTGGACGACCGTCACGCCCTCATCTCTGGAGCCGGGCGGCTGCGTCAAAGTGCCAAAGGTGAACTTCGTCGGGTCGATGACGTTGCCGTTGAAGCTATCGATAATCGGCGGCGTCGGCGTCGGCGACGGGTTCGGGCGCGGCGTGGCGAGGAGTTCGACATTCTCGCTCGCCCCCAGGTTCTGGCGCTCGATGCGCAGCGTTTCGGCGAATTGACCGCTCTCCGCCTGGATCACGTAGTCGCCGTTTAGGGGCAGGTTCGTGAACAGGAAACTGCCGTCGGGCAGGGTCTGGGTGGTTCTCGTCACCGACCCGCTCAGCGTGATGGTGACGTTGCCGATGCCGCTGCCGTCTGCTCTGCTGGCGATACGCCCGCTGATCGTGAGCGAAGCCGTGCCAATGAAGTTGGCCGTCTGGCTGCTGCTCAGATTTCTGAACGTGAAGGCGGCGGGCGAGAAAGTGAAGTTAGCCTTCGCCGCCGTCAGCGTGTAATCGCCGCTCGGCGGCAGCGAGAGGGTGTAATTGCCGTTCGCGTCCGTCGCGGTAGAGATGACGCTCGCCCCGCTGTCGGGATTGGTGAGGAGGATTTGCACGTCGCCGATGCCGCTTCCGCTGCTGCCCGTCACCCGACCGGAGATCGATTGCGGCGCAGTCGGCGCGGCCAGCGCAAGGACGAACGGACTGAGCGACGTGACCTGAGCGCAGACGGTGCGCGTGTTGAAGTCAGAGGAAGAAGTGCGATCCACGAGCACGCCGTTTTCACCGTGCAGGAATCGCACGTTGGCAAAAACCTGCGGGTCGTTAATCGCGGGCACGTTGGTGCAGACCGTGACGAGGCCGGTGAAGATTGCCGTCGTCGAGATGTCGGCGGCGCGCGTGCCGTCGAACAGAGTGTAACCGGCGGGCAGCGTCCCCGCCGTGCTCGGAATGATCGGCGGCGCTGTGGTGATGCCCGCCGTGGTGACGGTGGGGAAGGCGAGCGAGAAGCCGCCGACCGTGATGGAAACGTTTGTGCCCGCCGGGGTGGCGACCGAAGGCGTGCCGAGGAAGTCGAACGTCTGGTTCTGCGTCAAGTTCGGGAATTCCCCGGTCGCCGGAGTGAAGGCGTAGCCGTCGAGCGCGGGCGTCAGGAGATACGAGCCGCTCGGCAGATTGGTGAACGTATAGACGCCGTCCGCGCCCGTCACTACGGAGCGCGACTGCGCGCCGCTCAAAGTCACGGTGACGCCGCTCAGACTGCTGTTGATGGCGTCGCGGATGCGCCCGCTGATCGAGAAGGTGTTTCGCGTCGCCGCGAAGTTAGCCGTCTGATTCGCGCTCAGATTGGTGAAACTGGCGGCGGGCGGAGTGAAGATGGAATTCACGAGCGAAGGCGTCACCGTGTAGTTCTCGCCGCCGGGCACGGTGAAGGAATAGTTCCCCGCCGCATCGGTCGTCGTCGTCGCCGTCTGTGACCCGCCGAGCGTGATGGTGACACCGGCCAGAGCGGCGTTGCCTTCCGTCACCCGCCCGCTGATCGTGAACGTATTGCGAGTCCCCGTGAAGTTCGCCGTCTGATTCGCCTGCAAGTTCTCGAAGGTCTGAGACGGCGGCGCGAAGGTGAAATTGACGAGCGACGGTGTGACGGTGTAAGCGCCGCCGACGGCGAGATTGGCGAACGAATAGTTGCCGCTCGCATCCGTGACGGTTGCGGCTGATTGTGCGCCGCTCAAGGTCACGGCGACGCCGCCGAGACCATTGTTGCCGCTGTCGGCGACGCGCCCGCTGATGGCGAAATCTGAAGCGGTGACAAGCGTGTTTTCAGTGGCCGTATTATTGGCCGAATTCGAGTCGGACTCTCGACCCGCCACACTCGCCGTGTTGGTGAGCGTGCCGGCGGTTTGCGCTGTCACGACAAGGGCGACGGTCGCACCGGCGGCGTTGTTCAAATTCCCCAGGTTACACACGACCGTGCCGTTGGATTGGCTGCAAGCGCCTTGCGTCGGCGTCGCTGAGACGAAAGCGACTCCTGCCGGAAGCGTGTCGGTCAAAGTCACCTCGGTGGCTAAAGCCGGGCCGTTGTTGGTCACGGACAAGGTATAAGTCAGATTGTTATTCACCAGCAACGGGTCCGGCGAATCAGTCATCGTCAGCGCCAGGTCGGCAGCCGCCGGCTGGTCGGTAATGCTGTTAGCCCTGATAAATACATTGGAGTCGAGGACGCCGTCGCTGCCATCGGCAATGGCGAGTTTGAGGTGGTTAACCTGGCCGGCGTTGACGGAGGCTTGCACCGAGAGCACGACGGTTAAGCCGTCCATCTCGGTGTTGATGCTCCCGCCGCCGTCATCCAGGTCGTTATTGAGATAGAACTGCGGGTTGCGGGCGTTGGTGCCGAAAGGATTCCCCCCGTTGACGGTGTTGATTGAGACCGGAATGGTTGTTCCCGGAAGCAACGCGACATTGCTGCCATTGAGGATGAGACCGAAAGTGTCGTTGACGCCACCGTTCGCAAACTCGTTGTACTCATCCGACGAGAAAACGTATTGGAACGAGATCATGTTGCTCTCAGGCACGAAGTCGAATTCGAGGACCGTGGCATCGCGGGTCCGAACCCCCGACAGGGTTTCGAGATCGCTGTCGCCAATCAAGTTATTGTCTTGCGAAATATCATCGCTCTGGTTTGGTCCGATGACGTTCTGAATCGCCCCGCTGCTGAGGATGATGCCCTGGTCAAAGCCGATGATCCCGTTTCCGCCGGTGAAAGCGCCGGAAGAGGAGAGCGTGCCGCGATACGTGACATTGCTGATGTTGCTGACACCGCTGCCGAGGATTCTCGTCACCAGATCGGTCGGAGTCTGCACGGACATGTCTGAGGTCACTAATCCCGGCTGATCCGTCGCGTTGACCTGAGTGGTGTCTGAGGCCGCATTGTTACTGCTATTGGGATCGGAGACGCTGCTGATCACACTCGCGCTATTGAGGATAGTTCCCGCCTGCGTCGGCTGCACGATGATCCTCACGTCGCCGCTCGCGCCGTTAGCCAGCGTACCGAGACCACAGGTGACGGTGCTGCCCGCTAAGGTGCAGTTGGTCGAAGCGGAAACGAACGTCACGCCGGAGGGCAGTGTATCGGTGATGGTGACATCCGCAGCCGCATCCGGGCCGTTGTTGGTAACGACGATGCGGTAGGTCAAATCACGCCCGACCGTAACCGGCTTGGGCGCGCTCGACATGATCACACTGAGGTCGGCTGAGGCCACGCGGGTAAAGTCAGCGTTTGTGATGTCAGCGGTGACATTATTGAAGGTGCGATTCACCGGCGTGAAGGTGAAGCCGCTCAGTGACGGCGTGACCGTATAACTGCCGCCGGAAGTGACCGAGAATGAGTAACTACCGTCCGCCCCGGTCACCGTCGTTGCGGACTGTGAACCGCTCAAAGTGATGGTCACGCCGGCGAGGGCGTTGCCATTGCCGTCCGTGACGCGCCCGCTGATATTGAAGATTTGCAATGTGCCGGCGAAGTTCGCCGTCTGATTGGCCTGCAAATTTTCAAACGTCTGGCTCGGCGGCGCGAACGTGTAGTTCGTGAGCGAGGGCGTGCTGGTGTAGGTGCCGCCGCCCGCGACGGTAAAGGAGTAGGTGCCCGCCGCATCCGTTGTCGTCGTTGCCGATTGCGACCCGCTCAGAGTAATGGTGACGCCGGCGAGGGCATTGCCGTTTTCCGTCACCTGGCCGCTGATGGTGAACGTGTTGAGCGTCGCCGCGAAGTTCGCTGTCTGGTTCGCGCTCAGGTTAGTGAAGTTGGCGACCGGCGGTGTGAACGTGTAGTTCGTGAGCGATGGCGTCACTGTGTAGTTGCCGCCACCGGGGACAGTGAACGAATAGTTGCCCGCCGCATCTGTGATGACGCTCGCTGATTGCGATCCACTTAAAGTAATGGTCACACCGGCCAGAGCAACACCGTTTTCCGTCACCTGACCGCTGATCGTGTAGCTGTTGAGCGTGGCGGCGAAGTTTGCCGTCTGGTTCGTGCTTAGATTCTCAAACGTCTGGCTCGGCGGCGCGAATGTGTAGTTCACGAGCGCAGGCGTCACTGTGTAGTTGCCGCCACCGGGCACGGTGAACGAATAGTTGCCCGCCGCATCGGTCGTCGTAGTGGTCGCTTGCGATCCACTTAAAGTAATGGTCACACCGGCCAGAGCAGCACCGCCCTCCGTCACCTGCCCGTTGATGGTGTAGCTGTTGAGCGTCGCGGCAAAGTTTGCCGTCTGGTTCGTGCTCAGGTTAGTGAAGTTGGCGACCGGCGGCGCGAACGTATAGTTCGCGAGCGAGGGCGTCACCGTGTAGTTGCCGCCGCCGGGCACGGTGAAGGAGTAGTTGCCGCTCGCGTCCGTGATGACGGTCGCTGATTGCGACCCGCTCAAAGTAATGGTCACACCGGCGAGGGCATTGCCGTTTTCCGTCACCTGGCCGCTGATCGTGTAATTATTGAGCGTCGCCGTGAAGTTCGCCGTCTGGTCGGCGTTCAAGTTCACGAACGTCTGAGCGGGCGGCGTGAACGTGTAATTCGCGCGCGACGGCGTGACGGTGTAGTTGCCACCCGCCGCCAGATTCGGGAAGGAATAGTTGCCGTTCGCATCGGTCGTTGTGGTGGCCGGCTGCGTGCCGTCGAGCGTGACGGTCACGCCGCCGAGACCGTTCGCGCCCTGGATGATTTGACCACTGATCGTGAACGTGTTGAGCGTCCCCGTGAAGTCAGCCGTCTGGTTCGCGCTCAGATTATTGAAGCTGGCGGCGGGCGGCGCGAAGGTGTAGTTCGGCAGGCTCGGCGTGACGGTGTAACTGCCGCCGGACGTGACCGACAGCGAGTAAGTGCCGTCTGCCCCGGTCGCCGTTGTCGCTGATTGTGAGCCGCTCAAAGTGATGGTGACGCCGGAGAGGTTGTTGCCGCCGCCGTCCGTAATGCGACCGCTGATCGTGACATTCGGGATCGCGGACTGCCTCTGCCACGTCGGTTGGAAGTCCCCGAAGTTCGGGAAGTTGGAGATGTTCGTCGGGCTGCTGCCATCGGCGTTCATCACGTAGATTTCAGTGTCGTTCTGCGGGTCACGGCTCGAATCGAAAGTGATCTGCGTGCCGTCGGGGGAGAAAGACGGGAAGGCGTCGAAGCCGATGTTGTTGGTGAGCCGCGTCTGGTTCGTGCCGTCGGCGTTCATCACGTAAATTTCGCTATTGCCGTCGCGGTTGCTGAAGAAAGCGAGTCTTGAATTATCAGGCGACCACGCCGGGGCGTCGTCGAAACTCGTGTTGCTGGTCAGTTGGACTTGATTGCTCCCGTCGGCGTTCATCACGTAAATCTCGGTGTCGCCGTCGCGGTCACTGCTGAAAGCGATCCGCGTGCCGTCGGGCGACCAGGCCGGGCCTTCATCAACGCCCGGATCGTTCGTGAGTCGCACCGGGTTCGAGCCGTCGGCGTTCATCACGTAAATTTCCTGATTGCCGTCGCGGCCGCTGGCGAAGGCGATCCGCGCGCCGTCGGGCGAGTACGACGCGCTGTCGTCGAAACTCGGGTTGTTCGTCAGGTTGACCGGGTTTGAGCCGTCGGCGTTGATAGCGAAGATTTCAAAATTGCCGGTGCGGTCGGTTTCAAAAGCGATTCTGGTTCCGTCGGGCGACCAATCGGGGTCACGGTCAGCCGCCGTGTTGGTGGTGAGCCGCGTCTGACCGCTGCCATCGGCGTTCATCGAGTAGATTTCGTTGAGGCTGCTGTCGCGGTTGCTGCCGAAAACGATCTTGCCGCCCGGCCTTGCTGCCGTCGGGTTGGCCGTGAAGTTGACGGTCTGGCTACTGCTGACCGTCTGGCTCGGCGGCGAGAAGGTGAAATTTATTTTCGCGGGCGTGACGGTGTAAGCGCCCGCCGTCACCCCGAACGAATAGCTGCCGTCGGCCTCCGTCGTGATGAAGGCGTTCTGCGCGCCGCTCAAGGTGACGGTGACGCCGCCGATGCCGACGCCGTTCGCGTCCGTCACGCGCCCCGTGATGAAGACGCTCGCGTTGACCTGCACGCAGCGCGAGAAGCGCGACGTGTTGTTGCCGGGGTCGGTCGCCGTGGCGGTGATGAACTCGCCGGTCGCGACGCCCGCCGGGAAGGTTGCCGTGACATCGGCGTTGCCGTTCGCATCGCTCGTCGCGGTGGACGAACCGAGGAAGCGTTGCCCTTCGCCGAAGCCGGACGGATCGCACGTCGTGTTGGCGAAGAATTGCAGCGTGAAGGTCGTGTTCGGCGCGCTCACGAACGAGGCTTGCACGGTGGTCGTGCTCGCGCCGTCGCTGGTGGCCGTAGCCGATGTGACATCGGGGTCGAAATTGTTGTTGCCGCCCGCTTGCAGATTGATGCCGAGCCTGCCGTTCGCATAGATCGCGTTCGACAGGACAGCGTTGCCGTTGCTGCTGGGAGTCTGGACGAGCACGCCGCTCGCGCTGTTGAAGGCGATGGTGTTGCCCTCGCTCGCCGTCGCGCCGCCGATAATATTGTTGCGTGCGCCATTGGTAACGGTCACGCCGTTGCCGGTGTTGCCGAGCGCGCCGCCGTTGACCGCATTGACGCCGATCAAGTTGCCCTGCACGACGTTGCCCGTCGCCGCGCTGCTCTGGATAAGGAGGCCGCGCACATTGCCGGAGATGACGTTGCCCGCGCCCGGCGCACTGCCGCCGATGCGGTTGTTGCTCGCGTTGATGAGGTTGATGCCGGAGAAAATGTTGGGCAGGGCGCTCGCTCCCGTCACGTCGGTGCCGATGTAGTTGCCCTGCACCGTGTTGTTCGCGGCCCCGTTGTTTTGTAGGAGGACGCCGTTGGTGCCGTTGCCGGAGAGCAGGTTGCGCGCTTCGGGCACGCTGCCGCCGATGACGGTGTTGGAGACGCCGTTGACGAACACCGCATTGAAGGTATTGCCGAGCGCGGCGGTACCGGCGGCGTTCGTGCCGATGAAGTTGCCTTGTACGACATTACTGTTGCCGCCAGAGATGAAGATTCCATTGCCGAAGCGGTTGATCACAAGCCCGCGAATCGTGCTGTTACTTGCGTTGATGGAAAGCCCTGCTTGACCCGCGCCCGCGCTCGCTCCGTTCAACTCGATGAGCAACACGGCGTTGTCGCCTTGCGCCAGCGTGTTCGGACTTGCACCCGGTTGCGTGTAGCCATTGATGACAACCGCATCGGTAATCGTCGGCAACGCAGAAAGCGGCGTGATGGTCTGGACGCCCGTGCCGGGGAGGTTGAAACTGATGGTCTGCGCGCCGGTGGTGTTGTTCGAGTCAATGATCGCCTGCCGCAAGCTGCCGGGGCCGCTGTCGTTGGTGTTGCTGACGGGAAAGGTCGTCACGCCACAGGTGTTGAGTAGGATTGAGACGTTATTGGAATTAGCATTCGCCGTCGCCACGTCGCTCCTGCCGTCGTTGTTGAAGTCACCAATCGCGACGGA